>NZ_JBEORY010000037.1:0-73508 GCF_040302665.1 Kitasatospora sp. NPDC097691
AGCCGCCCCGCGTCCTGCGGCGGCAACAGCTGGAGCACCATCGTCAGCGTGAAGCACCAGCGCCCGATCGGGATGAGCAACGACAACCTGAACGGCGACAACCCGATCGTGCTCGGCGGCGCCACGCAGTTCGGCTGGGTGCGCTCGACCAACCCCGGTTCGTGGATCCTCTTCAACGCCTGCAACAACGGCGGCCCGCAGCTCGTCCAGACCACGGACGGGAGGGTGGTGTTGAGCAGCGGGTTCAGCTTCCTCACCAACTGGACCGTCCGCAACGGCTCCACCGCGGGCTCGTACACGCTGGCCGACTACATGAACTCGGTCTGCATGACGGACAACGGCCTGGGCAACGCGATCACCATGGTGGCCTGCACGCCCGGCAACACCGCGCAGGAGTGGCGCTTCCAGTAGCGGCGAAGGGGGCGCACTAGCAGCCCCGGGCGGGTCGGGCAAGGGTGAGGGGTGGCGGAACCTCGCCAGCTCGGCGCCGCGGGGCTTGTGGAAACTTCTACACAGATGTAAAAGTCGATTGCCGGTCGACCGGATTCGCTCGCCGAACGTCGGTTCGGCGGGCGGACGGCCGTCGGCGCTGACGGTCGGACATGGTTCGGACGGGAACGGCATGCGCGTTGCGGTGGAATGCCCCGGTTCGACCGTCGACTGAACTCTCTTCACCCGATGGCGGGACCTGGCCAACCCTTGAAGTGGACCTGTCATTTCGTCTGATGGGTTGTCATGCTTCTGGTCATCCCCCAGCGGTAGCCCCCACCCCCACCCCTTGGTGGCGAGCCGCTCGACTGCACGGGATCTCAGCACGTCAGCGCCCGTTCCGCCCCACAGGTGCCGACCCCGGCCCCCGGGACGTGGTGCGACCGCGCCCAGACGCGGTATCCCGGAAGGACTCGTACGTGAAGCGAAAGCTCGCGGCTGTCGCCGTACTCTCGGCCACCGCCCTGCTGACCGGTGTGATCCAGACGAGCACCGCCGCCCAGGCCGTCCCCGCCGACCCGCCGCAGGCCCAGGCCGCCCGGCAGCAGGCCACCGTGCTCGCGGTGGCGAGCAGCCAGGCCGGCCCGCTCGCCAAGGCGCTCGGCCTCGGCGCCAAGGAGCAACTGGTCGCCAAGGACGCCGTGGTGGACAAGAACGGCACCCGCCACCTGCGCTTCGAGCGCACCTACGCCGGCCTGCCGGTGATCGGCGGCGACCTGGTCGTCCACCAGAAGGCCGACGGTGTCGTGAAGTCGGTCTCCAAGGCGGTCGCCGCCAGGATCGACCTGCCGAGCGTGACCCCGGAGGTCCCGGCCGACCAGGCCGCCGCGCAGGCCACCGGTGCGGTCAAGGCCACCGTCGGGGCGACCCTCGACGCCGACCAGTCCCCGCTGGCCGACGTCCACCAGACGGGCCAGCCCCAGCTGGTGGTCTGGGCCACTGACGGAAGCCCCCGCCTCGCCTACCGCACCACCGTCGAGGGCGTGCGCGCCGACGGTACGCCGAGCAGGCAGGTCCTGGTCACCGACGCGGCGAGCGGTCGGGTGCTCTCCACCCACGAGAAGGTCCAGACCGCCGCCGGCACCGGCAAGGGCGTGTTCGTCGGCCAGGTCCCGCTGACCACCGCGGAGAGCGGCGGGCAGTACCAGCTCAAGGACGAGACCCGCGGCGGCCAGTCCACCACCGACATGGGCAACGGCACCTCGGGCAGCGGCTCGTTGTTCGCCAACACCAGCAACAGCTTCGGTGACGGCACCGCCGGAAACCGCGAATCCGCCGCCGTGGACGCCCAGTTCGGTGCCGCCACCACCTGGGACTTCTACAAGAACACCTTCGGCCGCAGCGGCATCAAGAACGACGGTGTCGGCGCCCTCAGCCGGGTGCACTACGGCTCCAACTACGTGAACGCGTACTGGGACGACGACTGCTTCTGCATGTCGTACGGTGACGGCAACAACAACTCCGCCCCGCTGACCGAGCTGGACGTGGCCGGCCACGAGATGACCCACGGTGTCACCTCGGCCACCGCCAACCTGAACTACTCGGGAGAGTCCGGCGGCCTCAACGAGGCCACCTCGGACATCATGGGCACGATGGTCGAGTGGTCCGCCAACCTGCCCTCGAACCCGCCGAACTACTGGATCGGCGAGCTGATCAACATCAACGGTGACGGAAAGCCGCTGCGCTACATGGACCAGCCGAGCAAGGACGGGAGCTCCGCCGACTACTGGTCGGCCGACGTGGGCAACCTGGACGTGCACTTCTCGTCCGGCGTGGCGAACCACTTCTTCTACCTGCTGTCCGAGGGCAGTGGCGCGAAGAGCATCAACGGGTTCGACTACAACAGCCCGACGTACGACAACTCGACGCTCGCCGGCATCGGCCGGGACAAGGCGGCGCAGATCTGGTACAAGGCGCTGACCACGTACTTCACGTCCACCACCGACTACGCGGGCGCCCGTGCGGCCACCCTCAGCGCGGCGGCGGACCTGTACGGCTCGGGCGGCACGGAGTACAACGCGGTCGCCGCCACCTGGACCGCGGTCAACGTCAACTGACCCGGGGCGACCGAACCGTCCTCGGGCCCGAGTCGGCCGGCCCGAGCCCGAGGACGCGTCCGCACGAGGCCCTGCCGGGCCGTGGGTGCCGGCCGGTCGGGTCGTAGGCGGCGGGGGCGACGGTGTGCGGACCACCGTCGCCCCCGCCGCGTTCACGTGATGTGACGTGACGTCAGCTGCTGCGTGCGTCGTACGACTCCTGATGGCGCCACGTCAGACACGGCGTGCGCCGTGCGACTCCTGGGAGGCGAGGACGGCGTCGCCGTGTTCGGCGGCCCAGGCGCCGAGTGCGCGGATCGGGCCGAGCAGGGCCGTGCCCGCCCGGGTGAGGGCGTAGTCGACCCGCGGCGGCGCCTCGGCGTAACGGCGGTGCTCCACCAGGCCGTTGTACTCGAGCCGCCGCAATGCCTCGTTGAGCACCTTCGGGCTGATCCCGCCGATCCGGTCGAGCAGCGCCCGCGGGCGCATCGGGCCCCGCTCGCCGAGGACGTGGACCACCACGCTGTCCCAGCGGTTGGCGATCACCTCGAAGGCCAGCCGGGCACGGCAGTCGGCGGCGAAGACGGCCCCGCCCAGGTCGTCGCCGTCCTCGCCACCCGTGACCTCCACACCGCCCGTGACCTCGTCGTCCTCGTCGCTCTCCCGCTCGTCGATCCCGTCGCTGCGGCGGCTCGTGGTGTCCATGCGGCCATCCTGCCCGAACCGATGCCTACCGGGCGGTGTGCATCGGCCCGTCTAGCGTGCCGGCAAGGCAGTTCGCGCCGGCTGTGGTCCGGCGACGACGGTGAGGAGTTGACATGAGGATCGGCATTCTCGGGACGGGCGCCATGGCGGCGGCCCTCGGCGGGGCCTGGGTGCGGGCCGGGCACGAGGTGCTCGTGGGCGGGCGCGACCCGGAGGCGGCTCGCCAACTGGCCGCCGGGATGGGCGCGTCGGAGGGCGGCGACCTGGCGCAGGCGGCACGGTTCGGCGAGGCCGTGCTGCTCGCGGTGCCGGCCGATGCGGCGGTGCCGGTGGTCGGGCCGCTGGCGGCCGACCTGGCCGGGCGGACCCTCCTGGACTGCACCGTACCGATGGCCCCGGGCGCGGGAGGCCCCCACCTGACCACGGCGGGCACCGCGGACTCCGTTGCCGCGCGGCTCGCCGCCACGGCTCCGGCGGCCCGGGTGGCCAAGGCGTTCGGGATCTGCCACGAGAGCATCTGGACCCTGTCGCGGCCGGCCTTCGAGGGCGGCGCGCCGCTCGGCGTCCCGTACTGCGCAGACGACCCGGCCGCCGCCGCACTGGTCGCCGACCTGGTGGTCTCGATGGACTGCGTGCCCGTGCACTGCGGCGGCCTCGACCGAGCCGGTCTGCTGGAGGCGACGGCCGTCTTCGCGATCGGTGTCTGGTGGTCCGGCGGCGAGGCGCGCCGGGTCTTCCCGTCGCCGGCTCTGGCACCGGGCGTGACGGACGACGACGAGGGCGGGGACAGATGACTGCGGGCGGGTGACAGATCACAGCGGACGGATGACAGATTTCAACATCTGTCATCTGTTATCCGTCATCTGTCATCCGTCAGCTGTTCGCCGTCGTCCGGTGGCCGCCCGGCGGGACCCGGAGCCCGTCACCCGCCCGCCGGTGCCAGGTCCTTGCGGATCTCGTCCAGGATCAGACCGGCCCCGGTGTACCCGATCCCGAGCATCCACAGGTTGTCGTCCACCCGGAACACCCGCCCTTTGCGGACGGCGTCCAGGTTCTTCCACAGCGCGCCCTCGGTGATCTTCCCCTGATCGGACTTGGTCGCGTCCCCGTACACCGAGTAGAAGATGGCGTCGGCCGCCGCCTGGTCCACCTGTTCGGGGCTGATCTCCATCGAGAAGCCGGGCTTGTCCTGGTTGGCGGGTCGGCCGAGCCCGAGGTCCTTGAACAGCGAGCCGACGAAGGTGTCGTTGAGGTACAGCCTGGTCGGCGCGCCCGCCAGGAAGCGGGCCATCTCGACCCGGGTGGCTCCGGCTCCGGCCGGCCCGCCGAGTGCGGTCACCAGGTCCCGCAGCTTCGCCTGGTAGGCCGCGTCCGCCGCCGCGGCCTCGGCCTGGCGGCCCAACGCGTCGGCGTGCAGCCGGACGTTCTCCTTCCAGGTCGGGCCGGTGGTCTTGGAGAGGACGGTCGGCGCGATCTTGGACAGTTCGTCGTACCGCTTGTCGTCGCGGACCTGGTTGCTGAGGATGAGGTCCGGCCGCAGCGCCGCGATCGCCTCCAGGCTCGGCTGGCCGATCGTGCCGACGGCCTTCGTCCCGGCCAGCCGATCGGCGGGGAGGTAGCTCGGGAACGGCGCGCCCGCGCTGACGGTGGTGGCGCCGACCGGGGCGAGGCCGAGGGTGACCGCCGAGTCCAGGGCGTCCGTGTCCAGCACCACGACCCGCTCGGCCCGTGCGGGCACGGTGCTCTCGCCGCGCGCGTGCCGGACGGTCCGGGTGCCGCCGCTGCCGGGGGAAGCGGCCTTCGGGGTGGGGGAGTCGGGTCCGCAGGCGGTGAGCGCCAGGCCCGGGGCGAGCCCGGCGGCGAGGCCGAGCACGGCGCGGCGGCTGAGGGGTCTGGGCATTGTGGCACCTCCAACAGGCGGGCGGGGCGCGGGAATCCCTGCCCGCGCGGCCACCCGCTTACGCCTCCGACCGCAGCGGTCCGGTCACGCCCCGGAGTCGCAGCGGCCTGTCACGCCCCGGAGCCGCAGCGCCCGGCACGTCCCGGAGACGCAGCGTCCTGTCACGTCTCGGAGCCGTTCTCCCGGCGTTGGCGCAGGAGTTCGTCGTACTCGGCGTGCACCCGGCGGTCCATCGCGAGGGCGAACTGGGCATCGGCGACGGTGCGGGCCAGCGGCCGCACCCGCAGGATGCGCTCGGTGAGCCGGACGGCCTCTCCGGGCGGCAGCGGGGTGTCGGCGGCCAGTGCGCTGAGCAGGTGCTCGGTGACCACCTCGATGAAGATCTCGGCGATGGCGTCCACGTGCTCCCGGGTGCGTCGGCTGGCCTCCAGTACCGCCGAGAGCGGCACGCCCTCCGCTACCAGCTCGGTGGTGGCGTCCATCAGTCGACGGCTGACGTGGGTGATCCCGTCCTCCTCGACGGTGATGTAGCCCTGCTCGATCGACTCGGCGGTGTTCTCCTCGGTGAGCTGGTCCCCGAAGGCGGCCTTGAGTTCCTCCCAG
This sequence comes from Kitasatospora sp. NPDC097691, assembly GCF_040302665.1. Classification (NCBI taxonomy): domain Bacteria; kingdom Bacillati; phylum Actinomycetota; class Actinomycetes; order Kitasatosporales; family Streptomycetaceae; genus Kitasatospora; species Kitasatospora sp. NPDC097691. Next base: position 5,734 of record NZ_JBEORY010000037.1, read on the forward strand.
TCGAGGCGCACCGGGGTCTCGTCCGACCACGGCGCGACGATCGCCGCTTCCAGGCCGATCAGGTCCGCGACGTCCCGCCCGCTCTCGCCGGCGCCGATCAGTTCGGCGATCCCGCCGAGGGTGTGGCCGCGTTCCAGCAGTTCGCCGATCATCCGCAGCCGGGCCAGGTGCTCTTCGCCGTACCAGGCGATCCGGCCCTCCTTGCGGGGTGCCTGGAGCAGTTTGCGCTCACGGTAGAAGCGCAGGGTGCGGGTGGTGATGCCGGCCGCTTCGGCCAGTTCCTCCACCCGGTACTCGCGTTTTCTGTCGCCCGCAGCAGCTCTGACCTTGTCCACGGCGATCAGCATAGGTCCGTCGGCTCGGAAGGCTCCCGGGATCGGTGTCGTCGCGCTTCTTCCATCCGGTGTCAGCAAGGGCTACCCTGCCCATCATGCCAGTGATTACTGGCGCGATTGACAGGGTTCCGGGGCAGGCCCCCGGAGAGCGCGACGATCACCGCCCCACCCTCAGGAGGAGGCCGCATGGCATCCAGCAGCAAGCGCCCCCGCTCCGGCGCGTCCGGCGTCGACGGAGCGCCCGGCGCGCCCCGCACGCCCGAAGCGTCGTCCGCGACCGAGGCCCGCGCGGCGGAGGAGGCCGTACCGCACGTCCGGGTGGCGGTGATCGGCTCAGGCTTCGGCGGCCTCGGTGCCGCGGTCCGGCTGCGCCGCGCCGGGATCACCGACTTCGTGGTCCTGGAGCGCGCGGACTCCGTCGGCGGCACGTGGCGCGACAACAGCTACCCCGGCTGCGCATGCGACGTGCCCTCGCACCTCTACTCCTTCTCCTTCGCCCCCAACCCCGACTGGCCGCGCAGCTTCTCCGGACAGCCGGACATCCGCGCCTACCTGGAGAAGGTCGCCACCGTCTTCGGGCTCCGGCCCCACCTGCGGTTCAACACCGAGGTGCTGGAGGCGCGTTGGGAGAACGACGAGACCCGCTGGCGGATCACCACCTCGGCCGGGCAGTGGACCGCCGACGCCGTCGTCTCCGCCGCCGGACCGCTCGCCGACCCGCAGATCCCCGATCTGCCCGGACTGAGCGGCTTCACCGGCAAGGTGTTCCACTCATCCCGCTGGGACCACGACTTCGACCTGGCCGGCAAGCGCGTCGCCATGGTCGGCACCGGCGCCTCCGCCGCCCAGATCATCCCGTCGATCCAGCCCGAGGTCGGCAAGCTGACCGTCTTCCAGCGCACCCCGGCCTGGGTCCTGCCGCGCCGCGACCGCGAGATCACCCAGCTGGAGAAGTGGCTGCACGGCCGCCTGCCGGTCACCGCGAAGATCCGCCGCGGCACCCTGTTCGCCCTCCGCGAGCTCCAGGTCGACGCCTTCGTCCGCCGCCCCGGACTGCTGCGCATGGTCCAGCAGCTCGCCGAACGCCACATCGCGCAGGGTGTCCCGGACCCGTCCCTGCGCGCCAAGCTCACCCCGGACTACCGGATCGGCTGCAAGCGCATCCTGCTCAGCAACACCTACTACCCGGCGCTCGCCGCCGCCAACACCGAGGTCGTCGCCTCCGGCCTGCGCGAGGTGCGCGGCTCCACGCTGGTCGCGGCCGACGGCAGTGAGCACGAGGTGGACGCCATCGTCTTCGGCACCGGCTTCCACGTCACCGACATGCCCATCGGCGCCCGAGTGTTCGGCGTCGACGGCACCAGCCTGGCCGAGGAGTGGAAGGACGGCATGGAGGCGCTGCGCGGCTCGACCGTGCGCGGCTTCCCGAACCTCTTCTTCGTCATCGGGCCCAACACCGGCCTCGGCAACAGCTCGATGATCCTCATGATCGAGTCCCAACTGAACTACATGATCGACGCGTTGACCACGCTCGGCTCGATCGGCGCCGCCGCGATGCAGCCGACCGTGCGCGCCCAGCGCCAGTGGAACCTCGAACTGCAGCACCGGATGGACCGCACGGTCTGGACCACCGGCGGCTGTCGCAGCTGGTACCTCGACCCGAGCGGCAGGAACACCGTGCTCTGGCCCGGCTCCACCGCCTCCTTCCGTCGCGCCACCCGCAAGGTGGACCTCGGCGAGTACGAGCTGATCATGCGCGCGGCGCCGGCCGCCGCCCGTACCGTGCAGGAGGTCTCCGCGTGAGCGCCGTCGTCCTGCCAGCTGAGTACGAACACCCCATGCCGGTTGAGGAGTTGACCGTCCGCTCGGCCGACGGCATCCGGCTGCACGTCGAGGTGCACGGCCAACCCGGCGCGCCCACCGTGGTGCTGGCACACGGCTGGACCTGCTCGACCGCCTTCTGGGCCCCGGTGATCCGTGAACTCTCGGACCGCTACCGGGTGGTGGCCTACGACCAGCGCGGCCACGGGAACAGCGAGATCCCGCCGAGCCGGGCCCGCTACTCGACCCGGGCGCTCGCCGAGGACCTGTCCGCCGTGCTGGCCCGGACCGTCCCCGCGGGGGAGCGGGCCGTCCTGGCCGGGCACAGCATGGGCGGCATGACCATCATGGCCGCCGGCGGTCGCCCCGGGGTCGCCGAGCGCACCGCCGCCGCCGTCCTGATCTCCACCGGGCCGAGCGAGCTGGTGGCCGAACTCACCGTCCTTCCCCCGGGCGTACGCTCCCCGGGCCTGCGCCGCTTCCTGCACCGGCAACTGCTGCGCTCCCGGATGCCGCTCGGACCGGTCTCGCCGGTCAGCCGGGTGGCGCTCAAGTACGCGACCATGGGCCCGAGTTCGCCCGCCGGTCAGGTCGAGGCGACGGCCCGGATCGTGCACGCCTGCCCGACCGCGGTCCGCGCCAACTGGGCCGCGGTGCTCGACCGGCTGGACGTCCGCTCCGGGCTCGCCCGGCTCACCGCGCCCACCGCGGTCGTGGTCGGTACGAACGACCGGCTGACTCCGCCGGTGCACGCGCACCGGATGATCGTCGAACTCAAGGATCCGCAGGGGCTGTTGCTGCTTCCCGGAGTCGGACACATGTCGCCGCTGGAACGCCCGGCAGAGGTCGCCGCCGAGATCCACCGGATGGCCGCCGAGTACCTGGCCGCCGAGTACCTGGTCGGCGCGCCCGCCGACACCACGCCCGCCGACAGCACGCCCGCTTCGGCCGTTGTCGCCACCGCTGACCCCACCGACGAGAGGACCACCGTCGCATGAACGCCATCCCGCCGTTGTCCGCGCAGGTCGTCGTCGTGACCGGGGCCGCCCGCGGGGTCGGTGCGTCGCTGGCCCGCAAGCTCGCCCGGCGCGGGGCCAAGGTCGCCCTGCTGGGGCTGGAGCCGGAGGAGCTGAAGGCCGTCGCCGCCCAGTGCGGGCCGCACGCGACCAGCTGGGACGTGGACGTCACCGACCTCGACGCCCTCGACGACACCGCCCGTCGGATCAAGGAGCACTACGGGCGGATCGACACCGTCGTCGCCAACGCCGGGATCGCCATCGGCGGACCGCTGACGGACAGCGACCACCGGGCGTTCAGCCGGGTCATCGAGGTGAACCTGCTCGGCAGTGTCGCCACCGCGCGGGCGTTCCTGCCGGCGCTCATCGAGAGCCACGGCTACCTGCTGCAGATCGCCTCGCTCGCCGCGCTGACGCCGGCGCCGCTGATGAGCGCGTACTGCGCCAGCAAGTCCGGGGTGGAGGCCTTCGCCCACTCGATCCGCGGCGAGGTCGCCTATCAGGGGGTGAAGGTCGGCGTCGGGTACCTGAGCTGGACCGACACCGACATGGTGCGCGGGGCCGACGAGGACACCGTGCTGAAGCAGATGCGGACACGCCTGCCGTGGCCGGCGAACAAGACGTACCCGCTGGAGCCCGCGGTGGACCGGATCGTCGCCGGGATCGCCCGCCGGTCCGCCCACGTCTACGCCCAGGCCTGGCTGCGCGGGATGCAACCGGTCCGCTGGCTGCTGCCGAGCCTGATCGCGGTGGTCGGCTCCCGCGACGTCGCCCGGCTCGCCCCTCAGCTCGCCGCCACCGCCGCGAGCCGCCGGCGTGCCGTCGGCGCCGGGGGTGCGGCGGACACGGCGGCCCGGGGGAACCACAGCGGCTCGGGCAGCTGACGGCTGACGCCTGCCGGGTGACGGGCGGCTGGTGACGGGTAACAGCTGACAGGCGACAGCTGACAGACGACAGATTTCGAAATCTGTCAGCTGTTCGCTGTCACCCGTCACCCCGCCGGGCCGCTACACCGTCACCCCGCCAGGCCGTCACACCGTCACCCGTCCCCCCGCCCTCCGCCGCGATCCGCACCAGCGTCTCCAGCGCCCGCGCCAGGACCGGCAGCGGCGGCGAGGCGAGTCCGACCCTGACGGCGGACGGAGAGCGCCGCGGATCCACGGCGAACGCCGTCGCGGGCGTGACCGAGATCCCGGCGCGCGCCGCCGCCGCGACGAAGGCCTCCGCTCGCCAGGCCCCCGGCAGCTCCCACCACAGGTAGTACGAGCACGGGTCGGCCCGCAGCCGCTGCCCCGTCAGCACCTCGCGCGCCAGCAGCTGCCGGGCCGTCGCGTCGGCCCGCTTCGCCGCCTCGACCGCGGCCAGTGCGCCGTCCCCGATCCAGCGCACCGCCGCCTCCAGCGCGAACCCGCTCGGCGTCCACCCGCCCGAGCGCAGCGCGCCCGCCACCCGATCCCGCAGCACGGCGGGGACGACCGCGAACCCGCAGGTCAGCCCGGGGGCCAGCCGCTTGGAGAGACTGTCCACCAGAACGGTGCGCTCGGGCACCAGCGCGGCCAGCGGTGTCAGTTCGGGCCGCAGGAACGACCAGATGGCGTCCTCGACCACCGGCAGGTCGAGCCGTCGCAGCTCCTCCGCGAGCGCCGTCGCCCGCTCGCGCGGCAGGCTCGTGCCGAGCGGGTTCTGCAACCGGGGCTGCACGTAGACGGCACGCAGCGGCGCGGCCCGGTGGGCGGCCGCGACCGCGTCCGGCAGCAGTCCGTCCTCGTCCATGGCCAGCGGCACCAGCCTGATGCCCAGCCGCTCCGCCACCGCCTTGACCACCGGATACGTGAGCGCCTCCACCCCCAGGCGCTGCCCGGGCGGCACCAGCGCGGAGAGCGCCCCCGCGATGGCCTGCCGCCCGTTGCCCGCGAACAGCAGGTCCGCGGGGTCGACCTCCCAGGAACCGGTCGACAGCAGGCCGGCGAGGGCCCGCCGGGCTGCGCCCGTCCCGGCCGCGCCGATCGGCCGCAAGGCGTCCCCGAGCGCGTCCGCGCGGAGCAGCGGCGCGAGTCCGCCCGCCAGCAGCTCGGCCTGTCCGGGGACGACGGGGTAGTTGAGCTCCAGGTCCAGGGGGCCGGTGGCGGGCTCGGCGAGCGCGACCCGTCCGCCGTCCGTCCCCCGCCCGGCCCGCACGAATGTTCCTCGTCCGACCTCCCCGACGGTCAGCCCGCGTCGGGCCAGTTCCCGGTAGACCCGCCCCGCCGTCGAGGCGGCGATGCCCCGGCTGCGGGCGAAGGCACGCTGGGTGGGCAGCTGCTGTCCCGGCCGCAGCCGCCCGTCGGCGATGTCGGCGGCGACCCGGTCGGCGATCAGGCGGTAGTCGTCCATCGGTGGCTGGCCTCCCGTGTGCCGTGCCCGTGTGCTGCGCCCGTGTAGCTGTGCCTGCGTGCCGTACCCCCTGGGCCGTGACCCGTGTGCCGTGCCAGTGGGCGGCCGTACCCGTGTGCCGTGCCCGCCCCGGGCGCATTGCACCGAGCGCAAAGTCATCATTGCATCGAGCCGACCACCCGTCCTAGCCTCCCTGCATGGACGCGTTGACAACCGCCGTGGACGGCCACGCCGTGCTCGGGATCGCCGCCGTGGCGCTGGGCATGGTGCTGTCGCCGGGGCCGAACATGATCTACCTGGTCTCACGCTCGATAGCGCAGGGCCGCCGCGCCGGGCTGATCTCGCTGGTGGGGGTCGGCGCCGGCTTCCTGGTCTACCTCATCGCGGTGACGGCGGGGGTGGCCGCGGTGTTCTCGGTGGTGCCCGCCCTCTACACCGCGATCAAGCTGGCCGGCGCCGGCTACCTGCTCTGGCTGGCCTGGAAGGCGGTCAAGCCCGGCGGCACGGCGGTCTTCGCCCCGCAGCAGCTGCCGCCGGACCCGCCGCGCCGCCTCTTCACGATGGGCTTCCTGACCTGCCTGCTCAACCCCAAGATCGCCATCATGTACATCTCGCTGCTGCCCCAGTTCGTGGCGCCGGAGCGGGGTCACGTCGCCCTGCAGTCCCTGTTGCTGGGCCTGATCCAGATCGCGATCGCGATCACCGTCAACGGCCTGATCGCGATGAGCGCGGGCAGCATCGCGACCTTCCTCAACCGTCGCCCGGCCTGGCTGCGGGTCCAGCGCTACGTGATGGGCACCGTTCTCGCCGGCCTGGCCGTGCGCATCGCCGCCGACCGCGCCAAGGCGGTGGCGGTCTAGGGACGCCGACCGGTCGCGGTCCCGGGTCGGTGGTTCGTCAGTGCCCCGTCCGGCAGCCGGCCGCCGTCCGCAGCACCTCGTACGCCGCCTGAACGAGGCGCCCGTCAAGCGCCGGTGCGGTGTTGGCCAGGACGGCGACGGCGGCCGAGTCCGCCGGCGCGAACCCCACGAACGCGGTGAAGCCTCGGGTGCCACCGGAGTGGAAGTAGAGGTCCCGGCCGCCCGAGCGGCGGTTCGTCCAGACCAGGCCGAGCCGGTCATCCGAATGTGGCAGCCGCAGTCGGAGCTGCTGGACGTCCCGCAGGGCGGCATTCAAACTGCCGTCCCTGCCGGGGAGATGGCATCGCAGGTAGTGCAACAGGTCGGCCCCGGAGGACCGTACGGCGCCTGCGCCCGGCAGCCCGGGGATGCGCCACGGCGGGAGCGCCCGTCCGCGGTGGTAGCCGATGGCCGGGTGCAGGGCGTCCGGGGCGCAGGTCGTGGCGCGCAGACCCAGTGGCTTGCAGACCCGATCGGCGAGCAGCTCCTCGTACGGCAGCCCGCCCGCCTCGGCGAGCAGCCTGCCGAGCAGACCGACCCCGTAGTTGGAGTACCCGTAACGGCTACCGGGCTCGCAGCGAACCGTCGTTCGGGCCAGGCCGTCCCTCAACTGCTGGTCGCCGAAGGCGGCGTACGGATTGCTGAGCCAGGTCGGTACCGCGCCGGCGAGAAGTCCCGGCGGCAGCCGGGGCAGGCCCGAGGTGTGGGTGGCCAGGTGGAGCAACCGGATGGTTTCAGGCGACCCCGACCGCGACCACGACTGCGACTGCGACCACGACTGCGACTGCGACCACGACTGCGACTGGGGCCGCGACCCTGAACGCGAACGCGAACGCGAATGCGAACGCACCGTCGCCGGACGCCAGCCGGCCGGCAGGTGTCTCTCCACCGGGTCGGCCAGGGCGAGTTCGCCGGACGCGGCCATCCCGGCGAGCAGCAGCGCGGTGAACGTCTTGCTGACGGAGCCGAGTTCGAAGACGGTATCCGGTGTGCACGGCGGCGCGTCGGCCTCCCGAGCCAGGCGGCCGTGGCACCGGACCTCCTCCCGGTCCCCACGTGTGACGGCGACCGTGATGGCGGTCGCGTACGGCGCGGCGGCCCGGACCGCCGCGGCGATCGCGGGCTCCAGTCCGCTCACGCGGTCACCGGTGTGCCGCCGAGGGCGCGGGAGAGGGCGACGGTGGCGGCGACCACCCCGACCACGGCGGTGTGTCCGTGGTCGCGGAAGGCGTCCTCCGGGTCGTCGTAGTCGGGCATCGATCCCTCGCAGGGGATCAGGCCGTCCGGCTGCTGGGCCGCGGCCAGTGCCTCCCAGCCGGCCCGGCCGGTGACCGGCTCGCCGATGCACGAGTCGACGATGAGCAGCTCGCCGGCGAGGTCCCACTGCTCGATCTCCAGCCAGATGTCGAGCCAGACCGGTAGCCAGTCGTGCAGGTAGTCGCGCATCGGCTCGGGGAGGCAGTCGGGGCGGGCGCCCCAGTCGGTGAGGTGGAAGACGGTGTGGGTGACGTGGTACCCGATCACCCAGGCGATCGTCCAGGGCTCGGGGAGGGCGCCGAGCCAGGTGTTCCCGGCGAGTGCGGTCCAGTCCGGCTGGTGTTCGAGCCCGGCGATCCGTCGGGCGTTGGCCAGGGCGAGCCGGCGGTTGCCCGGGATCTCGACGGCGTGGACGGCGCGAAGCCGCCCGATGGAGTTGAGCAGTTCCTCCAGCGGGGCGTGACGGTAGCCGACGCGGGCGAAGTGGCCGTAGGTCTCCAGCGGGTCGATGACGGTGACGTGCCGGAGCTGGCGCTCGTACAGCAGGTCGCCGTCGCGCAGCTGGGACCAGGCGGCGTCGAGGAGTTCGCGTGCGAGCGCGGCGTCGTGCGGGCCGGTGACGCCGTCGCGCAGCACCAGGGAGGAGGCCAGGGCGACTTCGCAGAGCGGCTTGTAGACGTCGTTCGGTTCGGCGAGGTCGATGACGGTGTTGTCGGCCAGCCTGCCGTAGCCGCCCTGGTAGCCGGCGTGCAGCCAGGCCAGCGCGCGGGAGCCGAGCTGTTGGGCGGTGGCGAGCACCTGGGTGTCGGTCATCTCGGAGCCCCGTTCGACAAGGCGTGGGCGATGGCGAGTTCGAGGCCGGCACGGGAGGTGTCGTCGGTGACCAGTCGGATCCGGTCCAGGATCGGTTCGATCTCCAGCCGCACCGGTCGGCCGTCGGCGTGGGCCCAGGCGAGCCAGCGGACGAGCCGGACGGCGGTGGCGGGGTCGCGCCGCAGCATGGCACGGACGGTGCCGCGGGCGAGGTCCAGGGTGCCCGCGCGGGCGGCGTCGTGCACCGGGCTGTCCAGCCCGGGCAGCGTGAGGACGGACAGCTGCGCCATCCGCCCCGCCCAGACCCGCCAGCCGAGCTCAGCGCGGTCGGGCAGCGGGGAGGGCGAGGCCGAGGGCGGGGTCGAGTCGAGCAGCGGCGTCGAGGAGGGAGCGGAGGGCGAGGCCGAAGAGTGCGGGGAGGTCGGCTGTGCACCGTCGCCGTACGGCGTGCGGGCGAGCAGCCGGCCGGCCGCCCAGTCCTGCCACGCGATCACCAGTGCGGTGTCCTCGGAGGCGGGTACCGGCGCCGGGAGCGCGCGTCGCGCCTCGGCCAGGAGTGCGGCGGTGGCGGGGTCGGGTTCGGCCCCGGCGAACAGTTGCGGGGCGAACAGGTCGGCGCCCAGGATCCGTACGGCGGCCAGCAGGGGGCGGGGTGCGGCGGTGTCGGGGTCCGTGAGCGCGGCCGCACCCCCGCCGTCCCGGAGGGCGTCGAGGGTGCGACCCGCCACTCGCTCGACCGCCGCGGCGTACTCGTCACGGAGTGAGGTCTCGGCGAACGGCATGGTGAAGGTGTCCTCCTCAAGAGGCTGGGTGTGGGCACGGGGCCCGGGTTGCCGGGCTACCGGGTCGGCTTCTCCTTGGGGCCCTTCGGCGAGAGCAGCAGGAGACCGAGCAGCAGGGCGGCACCAGCGGCCTCGGGCAGGTACGTGGGCGCGTCGGACACGACGGCCTCGTCCTCCACCATCAGGCTGGCTAGGGTGTCGGCCTCGGACGACGTCGCGCTGCGTGACGCCGAGGCGGTTTCGGTCCGGAACTGAGTAAGCATCAGATGTGCCTCCTCGTCTGGCTTTCACCGTCCGGTCGGGCGGTGCCCTTTCCGACACTACGTGCACGATCGGACAGCTGCATGCGCAACCCTGTGAGCTGGGATGTTGCACTCGGTGTGGGCTCGACTGCGGCGAGTCGGTACGGTCGGGGGCATGACCACAGCCTTGATCACCGGCGCGACCGCCGGCATCGGAGCCGCGTTCGCGCGCCGGCTCGCCCGTAGCGGCTACCAGCTCGTCCTGGTGGCGCGCGACACCGGGCGCCTGGAGCGTGCCGCCGCCGACCTGCACGGGACGTACGGCATCGAGGTGGAGGTGCTGACCGCCGACCTCGCGACCGACGAGGGGATCGGTGCCGTCGAGGCGCGGCTCGCCGACTCCGCCCGCCCGGTGGACCTTCTGGTCAACAACGCCGGCTTCGGCAACAAGGGCGCGTTCGGGGCCGTCCCGCTGCAGGACGAGCTGGACATGGTGAAGGTGCACATCGAGGCGATCCTGAGGCTGACCACGGCCGCCCTGCCCGGGATGCGCGAGCGCCGCCGGGGCGCCGTCGTCAACGTCGCCTCGGTGGCGGCCTTCCTGCCGCGCGGCACCTACGGGGCGAGCAAGGCCTGGGTGGTCAGCTTCACCCAGGGCGTGCTGCGCGACCTGGGCGGCACGGGCGTGCGGATGATGGCGCTGTGCCCGGGCTTCACCCGGACGGAGTTCCACGAGCGGGCCGGCATGGGCACCGGCAACATCCCGTCCTGGTCCTGGCTCTCCGCCGAGCGGGTGGTGGACGAGGCGATGCGCGACCTGGCCCGCGGCCGGTCGTTGTCGGTGCCGGGCAAGCGCTACAAGGTCGCGGTGGCGATCGCCCGGATGCTGCCGCCGGGCGGGCTGGGCGGCCTCTCCTCGAAGGCGGCGCGCACCTACCGCACCGACTGACGCCGATGTCCCGGGCGGTCGGTCGCGCGGCTCGGGCGGTCGGCCGCGTGGCTCGGGCGGTCGGCCGCGTGGCTCGGGTCCGACGGGAATAGAGGGAATCTCACTATTAGCTTGTCTAACTATGAGCTATCCTCGCTATGTCCACTCCGTCCACCCGTCCGACTGCGTGTCCGACTACGCGTCCGACCGCCCGTCCGACCGACCCAGGGAGGCCCGCCCTTGAGGCAAGCCGCCACCGACTGGACCCCGCCCGAGCGCGCCGAGGGCGAATCCCGCCCGCCGGCCCCGTGGCGGCGCATCCTCGCGCTCTTCCGCCCCTACCGGGGCCGTCTCGCCACGGTCGGGCTGCTGGTCGCGGCCTCCGCCGTGGTGTCGGTCGTCTCGCCGTTCCTGCTGAGGGCCGTCCTGGACACCGCCATCCCGCAGGGCCGCACCGGGCTGCTCAGCCTGCTCGCGCTCGGGATGATCCTCACCGCCGTGGTGAACAGCATCTTCAACGTCCTGCAGACGCTGATCTCCACCACCGTCGGCCAGCGCGTCATGCACGACCTGCGCACCGCCGTCTACGGGCACCTGCAGCGGCAGTCACTGGCCTTCTTCACCCGCACCCGCACCGGCGAGGTGCAGTCCCGGATCGCCAACGACATCGGTGGCATGCAGTCCACGGTGACGTCCACCGCGACCAGCCTGGTCTCCAACCTCACCGCGGTGGTCGCCTCGATCGTCGCCATGGTCGCCCTCGACTGGCGGCTCACCGTCGTCTCCCTCCTTCTGCTCCCGCTGTTCGTCTGGATCAGCCGCCGGGTCGGCCAGGAGCGGAAGAAGATCACCACCGAGCGGCAGAAGCAGCTGGCCGCGATGAGTTCGGCCGTCCAGGAGTCGCTCTCGGTCAGCGGCATCCTGCTCGGCCGCACGATGGGCCGCTCCGGCTCGCTCGCCCGTGAGTTCACCCAGCAGTCCGACCAGCTCGCCGACCTGGAGGTCCGGGCCAGCATGGCCGGGCGCTGGCGGATGAACACCATCCAGATCGTGATGGCCGCGATGCCCGCGCTGATCTACTGGGCGGCCGGGCTGACCTCCGCCGCCGGCGCACCGATCGTCTCGGTCGGCACCCTGGTCGCCTTCGTCACCCTCCAGCAGGGCCTCTTCCGCCCCACCGTCAGCCTGCTGTCCACCGGCGTGGACGTGCAGACCTCGCTCGCGCTCTTCCAGCGCATCTTCGAGTACCTCGACCTGCCGGTGGAGATCGCCGAACCGGCCGACCCGGTCACGCTCACCGCCCCCCGCGGCGAGGTCCGCTTCGAGGGCGTCGACTTCCGGTACGACCCCGCGCAGGAGCGCCCGACGCTCTCCGGCATCGACCTCAGGGTCCCCGCCGGGAGCTCACTGGCCGTGGTCGGCGAGACCGGCTCGGGCAAGACCACCCTCAGCTACCTCGTCCCGCGGCTGTACGACGTCACCGGCGGCCGGGTCACCCTCGACGGCGTCGACGTCCGCGAACTCTCCTTCGACACCCTGGCGCGCGCGGTCGGCGTGGTCTCCCAGGAGACCTACCTCTTCCACGCCTCGGTCGCCGATAACCTGCGCTTCGCCAAGCCCGGCGCCACCGACGCCGAACTGGTCGAGGCCGCCCGGGCCGCACAGGTCCACGACACCATCGCCGCCCTGCCGGACGGCTACGACACCCTGGTCGGCGAGCGCGGCTACCGCTTCTCCGGCGGCGAGAAGCAGCGCCTCGCACTCGCCCGGACGATCCTGCGCAACCCGCCCGTCCTCATCCTCGACGAGGCCACCAGCGCGCTCGACAACCGCACCGAGCGCGCCGTCCAGCAGGCCGTGGACACCCTGGCTGCCGGCCGCACCACCATCACCATCGCGCACCGGCTCTCCACCGTCCGCGCCGCCGACCAGATCGCCGTCCTGGACCGCGGCGTGGTGGTGGAACTCGGCACCCACGAGGAACTGGTGGAGCTGGACGGCCGGTACGCGGCCCTGCTGCGCCGGGAAGCGCCGGAGGCCGTTCTGCGGGAGAGGTCCGGTCCGGCGGAGGACGCCCTGTCGGAGGACGCCCTGCCGGAGGGGGCCCTCCTGTCGGAGGCCGCCCTCCGTCACGCCTGAACCCGCCGGTCGGACCCGCCGGCCGGGCGGGCCCGTCGAGCCCGACGCCGGTCAGGCCGCCTTCGGGACCTCGTTGTAGTTCTCCGCGACCTCCTGGCCGGACAGCCGCTGGATCGCCGCCATCACCTCGTCGGTCACCTGCCGACGGGCCTTCAACGAGCGGGCCTGCCCGTGCAGCTCGTCGAAGTGCAGCGGCTCGCCGAAGCGGACCGTCACCTTCTTCAGCCGCGGCACCCGCTTGCCCACCGGCAGGATCTGCTCCGGCCCCTCCAGCGCCACCGGCACGACCGGGACGCCCGCGGTGAGCGCGAGCCAGGCGACGCCCGTCTTCCCCCGGTAGAGGCGGCCGTCCAGGGAGCGGGTGCCCTCGGGGTAGATGCCGAAGGCCTTGCCGTCCTCCAGGATCTCCAGCGCCGACTCCAGCGAGGCCTGAGCGGAACGGTAGGTGCCGCGCTCGACCGGCACCGCGCCGATCGCCTCGAAGAAGCCCTTGGAGAGCCTGCCCTTGAGCCCGGTGCCGGTGAAGTACTCGGCCTTGGCGAGGAAGTGGACCCGGCGCGGGGAGGTCAGCGGGATCACCACGCTGTCGATGAACGACAGGTGGTTGCTGGCCAGGATCACCCCGCCCTTGCGCGGAACGTTCTCGACCCCCTCGATGACCGGCCGCCAGATTCCCCGCGAAACCGGTTTCAGCACCAGCTTGGTGACGAGGTCGAGCACGATTCCCTCCCTGGACGAACTACCGCCCGGGAGGTGCCCGGGCCCGCAATCAGATCCGCAGACTACGACACGCACCCCCGCGCCCGTCCACTCCCGCCGACCGTGGTGCACACCACGGCCGGGTAGGGTACGGCCGTCCGAACAGAGCAACACCCCGCAGTACCCAGGAGGGCACGATGGAGACCACCGAGGCGATCAAGGCCTTTTTCGACCGCTTCGACAAGGACGGCGACGGCAAGATCACGGCGGCCGAGTACGCGCTGGCCGCGAACGAGATGGGCGACCACGACGTCACCCTCTCGATGGCCGAGGCCCTGATCCACAGCATGGACACCAACCACGACGGCGTCCTGACCTTCGAAGAGTTCCTGGCCGCCCGCCAGCGCTGAGCCCGCACCGACCGGGGCCGGACGCCGTACCGGCGGCGCCCGGCCCCGGTCGGCGGATCCGCCGCTTCGCGAGCTGCGGGCCCTACCGCTTCCCGCTTTCCCGCTGCGGGCCGTACCGCCCGGTTACCGCCCGCCGTCCACCGGGAACACCCGGCGCACCACCCGCTCCGCCGCGCCGCCGTCGTCCCAGACGCAGAACTTCGCGCGGAACCGCGCCCGCGCCCCCGGCGCCGGATCGCCCGCCAGCAGCGCCCGCACCAGCTCGTCCGCGGTCTCCGTGACCGCGCCCGGCGGCTCGGCGAACAGGTCGAAGTAGACGCCGCGCTCACTCTGGTACTCCGCCCAGTCCGGGGCGAAGATCACCACCGGCCGGTCCAGCACCGCGTAGTCGAACATCATCGACGAGTAGTCCGTCACCAGCACGTCCGCCGCGAGGTAGAGGTCCTCGACGGCCGGGTGCGACGAGACGTCCACGATCTCCGCCGCCTGCCCGCCGGCCGTCAGGTCGCCCGGCCCTCCGGTGTGGAAGTAGTGCGTGCGCACCAGCAGCGTGAAGTCCGGGCCCAGCCGGCGGGCCAGCTCGGCCACGTCGAGCAGCGGCACGTAGCCGCCCTTGCCGCCGCGGTGGGTCGGCGCGTACAGCACGGCCCTGGTGCCCGGCCGCAGCCCCAGCCGCTCGCGCATCGCGCGCACCTCGTCGGGGGCGGCGTCGGCCAGCCGGTCGTTGCGCGGGTAGCCGGTGTCCAGCATCTCGTACCGGCCGGGGAAGGCGCGGGCGAAGTGCTCGCTGGTGTGCGGGTTGGGGGAGACCAGGAAGTCCCAGCGGTCGACGGCCTCCTGGAGCAGGTCGAAGTCCATCCCCTCCGCCGCCGCCGGGCGGTCGCGCAGGTCCATGCCCATGGTCTTGAGCGGGGTGCCGTGCTGGGTCTGCACGTGCACCGAGCCCGGCCGCTTGACCATCGTGCGCGGGAAGTTGACGTTGTTGACGAAGTACTTGGCGGTCGCCATCGTCTTGAGGTAGGCCGGGGTGTTGACGATCACGTACGGCACCCCCGGCGGCAGCGCCGCGGCCTGCCGACGGTTCTCCACCACCCACACGCCCCGGATCCGCGGCGCGAGTTCCTTCGCCTTCTCGTAGATCGCCGCCGGACTGCACGCGTAACCCCGGTGCCAGTACGCGGCGTAGACCGCCAGGTGCTCGTCCAGCGGCAGCCGGCGGAAGGCGTTGTACGCGGTGAACCGGGCGCCGCTGCGCACCCCCTTCTTCACCGCGGGAGCCACCGCCCGCGCCCCGCGCTTGAGTTCGCGCGGCAGCCGGCCGGTGCGGCGCAGCTCGGCGTAGGCGATCCGGGCGCCGCGCGCGGCCAGCCGGTACTGCACGCCGCGCACCCCGCCGGGGTAGTGGTAGCCGGCCGGGCGGTGGCGGTCGAAGTGCCGGGCGATCCGCTGGAAGAACTCCTTGCGCAGGCCGGTGGGGACCAGCCCGGGGGTGTCGTAGACGTTGAGTGCCTGGCGGACGGTCCGGTCGAAGACCAGGGTGCGCAGCGAGTCCGGGACGGGCCGGCCGGGGCGGTCCGGGCGGTCCAGGAAGGCGAAGATCGCGTCGTACTGGGCGAAGACGTCGGCGTGCTTGGGGGAGGCGGTGGCGGTGATCGCGCCGTCCCGGCCGCGCCGGTAGTTGTAGCAGGGGCGGTCGAGGTAGCGCAGCCGTCCGGCGGCGAGCAGCGCGGGGTAGGTGACCGAGATGTCCTCGTAGTAGCCGCGGCCGAAGGAGACGCCGAGGCCGTCCAGGAACTCGCGGCGGAACACCTTGTTCCAGACCGACATCACGGTCTGGAACAGCGCCGGGTGCTCGGCCAGGGTGCAGCCCTCGACCAGGGGGGAGCCGGTCAGCACGTGGCGCCAGGGGTTGGACTCCGTCCCGCCGTCCGGGTAGACGTGGGTGAAGTCGGTGATCAGCACATCGGCGGGGGTCTCGCGGCGGCGCTCCTGCGCCAGCTCGTCGAGGATCACGCTGACCGTCCGCTCGGGCACCCAGTCGTCGCTGTCCAGGAACCAGACGTACTGGCCGCGTGCCTGCGGCAGGGCGGCGGTGCGGGCGCCGCCGAGGCCCTGGTTCTCCGAGAGGTGCAGCACCCGCAGCCTGCGGTCGCGGGCCGCGTAGGCGTCCAGGATCGCGCCGGAGCCGTCGGGGGAGAGGTCGTCGACCGCGATGACCTCGAAGCGGGATTCCAGGGCGGGGGTGTCGCCGAGGATCGAGTCGAGGCAGCGCGGCAGATACCGCTCCACGCCGTGGACCGGGAGCACGATGCTGAGGAGGAGGGACACGCTGGCCGAGTCTACCGATCCACCGGGCGCGACCTGCGTGGACGTCCGGTCCGGGGGCTCGCCCGGGATCCGGGGCCGGGGGCCGTGCCCGGGATCCGGGAGGCCTCGCCCGGGGTTCGGGTCTCTGCCCCGGGTGACTGCCGTTGCCGGGGAGCGGGGGCGTGCCATGGGGCTGGGGGGATTTGTCGACGGGATCCGCGGGCTGGGGACCCGGGACCGCCGGTGCCGGGCCCCTCACGGGGCGGCACCGGCAGTCAGGTGGCGGCCCGGCCGACCCTCTACGGCCGGCCGCCGGTCCGGGCACCGCGCGAGCCTGGCCACCGCAGCGTCGAGGCGGCCGGGCAGTGGCTCGCGGGAGCCGGAGTTCTTCATCACTCGAACACACGCCTGGGTGCGGTGCGGGCACTGGCGTGTGCAACAGATATTGCTTGGAGGTTCGGCGGGAGTCAATCCCTCGAATGTGTTCACTTCATGAAGTCGGCCGGTTCATGTCGGCCAGTTCATGTCGGCCACTTCATGACGCCGGGCGTACGACGGGCCGTGGGTGCCGGTGGGCAAGGGTAGCGCTGGGTGATCGCGGGCGGCGGCGGGCGTCGCGCTCGGTGGTGGACGGTGAATGGACGGTGATGGACGGTGCCCTGAAGATCACTTTGTCGATCTGACGGCTGTCCCCTATATGGGGAGCCCACATGTGGGCTCCCCGGGGGTGTGCGCGGGCGCCTCGACCGGGGCTGTGTCGGACGTCACCACAGCGCCCCCGTGCGCCGGGCGCGTGCCGCGCACACGGGCGCCGGACCGCACCTCTTGGCCCTGCTGACGAACGGCGGGTCGTGCACCATCATTGATGCCTAGTCGTGACCGGCCGGGTGGCCCCTGGTGCATCGTCAGTTGACGCCGCACGATACGGTGGCACAACGCCAAGGACGGTTGCGCGAAGGCCGTCCGTCACGGATAGTCTTCGCCTCACGGCCCTGGCGCCTCGTAGGGGTGGGAAAACTGATGGAACACATGCAAGTGCGGACTCGGCCCCGTGTGCCGGCGATCCAGTGCGGTGTCGGCACGACCGGCCGCCGGATCGAGCGACACCTGGCCGTGCTCGGCGCGCCCGCACTCTCGGCGGTGGACACCGCCGAGGCTCTCGGGCTGATAAGGGAGCTGACGCCGCGCGGCGCCGAGGCTCCGACGACCCGTCGTCGCCACACCAGGATCTCGCTGCTGACGCCACTGCGTCGGCTGCGGCGCAGCCTCTTCGGCGGGCGCGGCTAGGGGTTCGTCCCCGGCCGTCGCGTCAGTCGTCGTCGCGTCAGTCGTCGTCCCGTCCTGGGCGGGAACAGGCCCGGTGGACCTTCGGTCCGTCGGGTCTTCGGCGTGTCCGGGGCTGGTACAGCCGCTCGCGGGTGTGCCGCGGGCCGGGGGATCTCGGGGTCCGCGGCGGGTTCCTGAGGGGTCCTCGCCGGGCTCCTGGCGGGGCCGTGGCGGGTCCTCGGTGAGTCTGCGCCGGGTCCTCGGCGGGACCTCGAGGTGGTCTGAACCTTTCACCCTACGCGAGTTTGCCTCCCTGGCAAGCCGAGTCGGCGAGGCAGTACGCCCGGCCACCTGACCTGGGCCAGGATGGCGCCATGGCGGACAACAACCACTCCACCCCGACCGGCGGGTTCCAGACCACCACCTTCGAGATCACCACCGGCAGCCGCGAGGTCGCCCTCGACATCACCGACCGCTGCGTCGCGTTCCTCGACGAGCGTGCCGCCGGGCGCGACGGCCTGCTCAACGTCTTCGTACCGCACGCCACCGCGGGGATCGCCGTCCTGGAGACCGGTTCCGGCAGCGACGACGACTTCCTCGCCACCCTGCGCGAGCTGCTTCCGGCCGACGACCGCTGGCGCCACCGGCACGGCAGCCCCGGCCACGGCCGGGACCACGTGGTGCCCGGACTGGTCGCCCCGCACGCCACCCTGCCGGTGCTCGGCGGCCAACTGGCGCTCGGCGTCTGGCAGTCGGTGGTGCTGATCGACACCAATGGGGACAATCCGCGCCGGACCGTCCGGCTGTCCTTCCTGGGCTGAGCCCGGCCGGCTCGTGCGGGGTCGGGGCTCGTACGGGGTCGGACCTGGCGGGGTCGGGGCCTGGTGGCTTCCTGACTAGCGGTCGACGTGTGCGGCCACGGCCGTGAGGTAGCGCTCGATCGCCAGGTGCTGGCAGAGCAGCGCGACCGGGCGGCCCAGGCGGGCGTACCAGGCGGAGAGCCGGGAGAACGCGGTGACCTCGAACCACACCTCGCCGTCGGCGTCCATCGACACCAGGAAGGCCTCCTCGCCGCACTCCGGGTGCCCGGGGAGCGTGCCGTACGCGAATCCGACCCGGTCCGGCTCGTCCACCGTCCACACCACCCGGCAGGGGATCACCAGCCGCGGCCACCGGCTGCCGGGCAGACTCAACCGCAGCAGCACCGTCGCCCCGGGCCGGGCCGGCCCGCCCGGGTGGACCGCGAAGCCGGTGCCCAACTGGGTGCCCCAGCCGAGCACGTACCGCCCGGCCCGCTGCAGCACCTCCGGTCCGTGCCCGAGGTGCACCCGGCGCCGCAGGTGCGCGTACCCGTCCGGCAGCCGCCCGCCCCGGGTGGCCCCCACCTCGGCGTACGTCGGGGCGGTGGCGTGGGCGGCGAGCAGGCGTCGGCGGAGATCGGTGGCCATGCCGGACACGGTAACCGCCGGCCGGGAGCGGCCGGCCGGCGGGCCGGCGCCTGCAGAGGGCATCCGCGAACAGGTTTCGGCGGACGGGGTTCAGCGAACAGATGACAGCAGACAGATTTCAGAAAACGTTCGCTGAACTCCGTTCGCTGTCATCGGCCCGCTGTGATCTGTTCGCCGCCATCCGTGGTGAGCGCCCTGCAGGCCGTCGCCGCCGCCCGCCTCGGTCAGCCGTCCAGCGAGATCGCGTTCTTCGCACGTTCCACCGACTCCTCGGCGGCCGGACCGCCCGGGTTCTCGGTCGCCAGGTCCTGGTTGAGCGCGACGAACGGGCGCATCCGCTCCTCGTACGAGGCGAAGGCGGTGCGGTGGTCGCCGTCGGAGCGGGCGAGGGCGTCGGCCAGGACGTGGGCGCCGACCAGGGCGAGGCTGGTGCCCTGGCCCGACAACGGGGAGGCGCAGTAGCCCGCGTCCCCGAGCAGGACGATGCGGCCCTGCGACCAGCGGTCCATCCGGATCTGCGTCATCGTGTCGCAGTAGAGGTCGGGTGCGTCGGCCAGCGCCTTCAACAGCCTCGGGGTCTCCCAGCGCAGCGCCGCCATCCGCTCGGCGACGACCGCCCGCTGTGCCTGCGGATCGCGCCGGCCCTCCGGCAGTGGCTCGCCCGCGTAGCCGAAGCTGATCCGCAACTCGCTGTTGCCGCGCACCGGGTAGATGCCGTAGCCGGCTTCGCCGTCGCGAAGCCAGAGCTGCCAGTCCTCCAGGCCGAGGAAGTTGTCCGAGCTGAAGATCGCCAGATGCATGCCGAGGTGGCGTGCGAAGCGCTCCTCGGGCCCGAAGGTCAGTCGGCGGACGGCCGAGTGCAGGCCGTCGGCACCCACGACCAGGTCGAAGCGGCGGGGCTCGGCGTGCTCGAAGGAGACGAGGACGTCGTCCTCGTCCGGGTCGAGCGCGGTCACGCCGTCCCCGAAGACGAATCGCGCGCATCCTTCCTCTTTCGCCCGGTCGTGCAGGATCCGGACGAGGTCGTCGCGCAGCAGCTCAAGGTCGCCGCTGTCGAGCCGCCCGCTGCTGAACGTGTTCTCGGTGGAGCGGTGGAGCTCCCGGCCGTCGCCGTCCAGGACGGACATGCCCCGCATCCGGGTGCGGTGGGCGCGGATCTGCTCCAGCACGCCCAGTCGCTCGACCACCTCCAGCGCGACGCCCCGGACGTCCACGGCCTGCCCGCCGCCGCGCGGCCCGGAGGCGCGCTCCACCACCGTGGGGGCGTAGCCGCGGTGGCTCAGCAGTGCGGCGAGCGCGGTGCCCGCGATGCCGCCGCCTGAGATGAGCACGGTCTTCATTGGTCGCTCCTCGGTGTCCGTCGACGCGCGGTGCCGCGCGTCGGCTCGTACGCTGTACGCGAGCTGAATGTACGGCGTACGCGCAGCCGGGCCAACTGCTGTTCTGTGCCAACTGATCTAGTGCAGACGGAGATTCCGGCACGGCGCCCCTGGTAGCGTCTGCGCTAGTACAGTTCCGGCTGTCGCGGATTGGGATCCACATCACACGAGGGGGCAGGTCGCATGTCCGGCACACCAGAGTCCGTCCCGCCGTACCGGCGCATCGCCGACGAGATCGCCGGGCGGATCGTCGACGGCACGCTCGCGCCGGGCGATCGGGTGCCCTCGACGCGGCGGATCGTCCGCGAGTGGAACGTCGCGCTGGCCACGGCCACCAAGGCGCTCACCACGCTGAGGCTGGAGGGGTTGGTCGAGGCCCGGCCCCGGGTCGGCACCGTGGTGGCTGCGCCTGCACCGGCCGCGCGTGCCGTGCCCGCGCCTGCCCTGCCCGCGCCCGCCGTGCCCGCGCCGTCCGTGCCCGCACCCGTCACGCCTGCCGCCAGCGCGCCGCGGGACCGGGCACCGTCGGGCGCGGGCCCGTCCGTGGAGCTCAGTGCGGAACGGATCGTCCGTGCTGCCATGGAGATCGCCGACCGTGAGGGACTCACCGCGCTCTCCATGCGCAGCGTCGCGGCCCGGCTCGGCGTCGCCGCGATGTCGCCCTACCGCTACGTCCAGAGCAAGGACGACCTGGTGCTGCTGATGGCGGACGCGGCGTTCGGGGAGGAGTCCTACCCGTTGGACCCACCGGGGGAGTGGCGGGCGCGGCTGGAGATCGGTGCCCACACGCTGTGGCGGATCTACCGGCGCCACCCGTGGCTCGCCCAGGTCGGCGTGCTCACCCGCCCACTGATGCTGCCCGCCCTGCTGGACCACGCCGAGTGGGCGCTCGCCGCGCTCGACGGTCACGGCCTCGACGCCGCGACCATGCTCGACCTGCACGTCCTGCTCTACAGCTACGTCCAGGGGATCGCCGTCCACCTGGAGCGGGAGGCCCAGGCCGAGGCCACCACCGGCCTCACCGAGGACCAGTGGATGGACCGTCAGAGCCCGCTCCTGGCGGCGATCGTCACCGGCGAGCGCCACCCGGTGTTCGCGCGGACGACCGGCAGCCTCGGCAACGGCTACGACCTGGACCTGGACGCGTTGTTCGCCTTCGGGCTGAAGCCGCTGCTGGACGGCGTCGCCGCCATGATCGAGTCGACCCCGACCCCGGCCTCGGCCTCGACGCCGGCCTCGACCCCGACCCCGACCCCGAACAGCGGGGAGCGGACCGGGGCGGTCTTGCCTCGGGGCGGAGCGGCGGAGTAGGAAGGCGGCATGAGCGACAGCGACAGCGCGACGAACGAGTCCACGGCGGTCTGCGAACTCGCCTCCGACGGCGGCAGGGCCGAGGCGGCGCTCGGGCACGACCCGACGGCGTCCGGGCCGCGCGCCGACTGCGTGCTGTGCGGCGAACCGACCGAGCTGCCCGCCGACCAGCCGGGCAGCACGCTCTGCCCGGTGTGCGCCTGGCAGCAGGCGCAGCGCATCGCCTGCTCGGGCTGATCCCGCCCGGTCCGACGCCCGCCCGACGGTCGATCCGAGGCCCGTCCGCGGCCGCGTAACGGCTTCCCTACGCGTCCTCCCGCCCGGCCAGGGCCAGGGTCGAGCCGCGCCGGCCCTTACGGACCAGCAGCTGGGCCGGGACACGGCTGCGCAGGTCGGCGACGTGGCTGACGATGCCGACCGCCCGGTCCCGCTCGCGCAGGCCGTCGAGGACGTCCATCACCTCCTCCAGGGACTGCTCGTCGAGCGTGCCGAAGCCCTCGTCGATGAACAGGGTGTCCAGCGGCATGCCGCCGGCCTCGTCGGTCACCACGTCGGCCAGGCCCAGGGCGAGGGAGAGCGAGGCGAAGAAGCTCTCGCCGCCGGAGAGGGTCGCGGTGTCCCGCTCGGTGCCCGTCCAGGCGTCCACCACCCGCAGTGCCAGGCCCGAGCGCTTGGTGCCGGCGCCCCGGCCGTCGTTGTGCACCAGGGTGTAGCGACCGCCGGACATCCGGACCAGCCGGTCGCTGGCCGCCGCCGCGACCTGCTCCAGCCGGGCCGCCAGCACGTACGACTCCAGGCGCATCCGCAGCCGGTTCTCGCCGGAGGTGCCGGCGGTCAGCGTGGCGAGCCGGTTGATCCGCCCGTACCCGTCCAGGGCCGGGGCCAGCTCGGCGGCGAGCCCGGCCAGCTGTCGGCCGATCGCGGCCAGCGCCTCGCACCGTTCGTGGGCCGCCGCGCGGGCGGCGTGCGCCTGTCCGAGCCGGTCGGTGGCGGCGCGCAGCCCGGCCGCGACGGCGGGCAGGTCGACCGGGGGACGGGCCGCGGCCTCGGTGAGCTCCGGCAGGTCCAGCTCACGCCGGACGGCGGCGGTCTCCGCGCGGTGCCGCTCCAGCCGGGCCTCCAGCCGCTCACGCTCGTCCCGCGGCAGCAGCACGGCCAGTGCCGCCCGGGCGTCCGGGAAGCCCGCTGCGGCGGCGGCCTCGCCCAGCTCGCCCTCGGCCTCGTCGAGCCGGGCCACCGCCTCCGTACGGGCGCGGGCGGCGGTGGCCGTGGCGGCGACCTGCTCGGTGGTCCGGGTCAGGGCCGCGGCCCGGTCGGCGACCGAGGCCGCCTCGCCGCGGGCGGCCGCCACTCGGGCGGTCAGCGCGTCCCGTTCGGTGGCGAGCTTCAGCAGCCGGTCGCTGAGGACGGCAGTGCGCTCCTTGGCCTCGTGCAGCTCGTCGTCACGGCGGGCGCGGTCCTGGGACAGCCGGGCGATCTGCTGCTCGACCCGGCCGAGCGCCTCCGCCGTGTGCCGCGCCTCGCGGTGCTCGCACTCCAGCCCGGCGAGGGCCCGTGCGAGCGCGTCCGCACCCTCCGGCCCGGCCGCTCCGGCGGCGCTGGCCTCGCGCACCCGCAGGGCGGTGAGCGCCTGGTCCGCCTCCGTCCAGGCCTGCTCGGCGACGGCCTGGGCGCGGCGGGCCCGCTCCTCGTCCTCGGCGGCGACCCGGCTGCCGGGCGCCGCCTCGGCGGGCGCCGGATGCTCGGGCGAGCCGCAGACCCGGCAGGCCTCGCCGGTGCGCAGCTGCTCGGCGAGCTCGGCGGCCATGCCCGTCAGCCGGCGGTCCCGCAGGTCCAGGCTGTGCTCGCGGGCGTCCAGTGCGGCGGTGCGCAGCTCGACGACCCGCGGTTCGGCCGCCGTGATCTCGGCCCGCAGGCCGTCGCGTTCCCGGGCCGCGTCCAGTCGGATGGCAAGCTCGGCGCGCTGTCCGTCCAGTTGCTCGACCCGGGCGGTCGCCTCCCGAGCCCGGGCGTGCTCGTCCTCCAGGCGCTTCAGCTCGCCCTCGAACTCGGCCAGCCAGTCCTCGGCCTCCTCGGCCAGCGCCTCGGCGGTGGTCCGGTCCGCCGTCAACGTTCCCTGCTCACGGGCGATTTCGGCGCAGCGCAGCTCGTCCGCCCGGGCCGCCTCCAGACGGACCACCTCGGCCCGCAGCCGTAGCTCGGCCTCGGCCAGCTCGGCGGCGCCGGCCCCGTCGAGCCGCCGACCCTCCCCGCCCGGTGCGGCGGCCAGCGCTTCGCGGTGTCGGCGCTCCGCGGCCTGCGCGCGCCGCAGCGCCTCGGCCGCGCTCTCCCGCAGCCGCAGCGCGGACTCCACCCCGACGGCCTCCTGCGCCGCGGCCAGCCGCTGCCGGTCCTGTGCGGCGGCGGGCTCGAACCCGGCCAGCCGTGCGGCCCGCTCCAGCGCCTCCCGGTGCCGGCGCTGCCGCCCGGCCAGCTCCTCGGCGGCCTCGCGGTGCCGCTGGGCGGTGCGCTGTGCCAGCCCGGCGCCCGCGAGCGCCGACTCCGCGACGGCGAGCTGCTCGGCCGCGCCGCTGCGCAGGACCGCCGCCCAGCCGAGCACCCCGGCGGTGAGCCCGGTGTCGCCGTCCTCGGCCGGGACCCACCCCTCCGCGGGCTCGGCGCCCGGGCCCGCCGCCTGCTCGGCCTTGCTGGAGAGGTCGCGCAGCCGGCGCCGCCCGGCCTGGACTGCCGCCTCCTGGGCGCGCCGTTGTTCGGCCAGCCAGTCCTCGACGAGCCGGTACCGCTCGGTGTCGAACAGCCGCCGCAGCAGCTTGCCGCGCTCCTCCGAGTCGGCCTTGAGGAAGCGCGCGAAGTCGCCCTGCGGCAGCAGCACCACCTGGCAGAACTGCTCCCGGTTGAGGCCGACGAGCTGCAGGACCTCCTCCCCGACCTCCTGGTGCGACTTGCTGAGCCCCCGCCAGCCCGGCGTGCCGTCGCCCGTGTCGGCGACCCACTCGCGCAGCAGCGTCTGCGCCCGTTCGACGGTGGTGCCGGTGCCGACCTTCTTCGGCCGTTGCTGCTCCGGCAGCCGGGTGATCTGCAGACGCCGACCGCCGAGGGTCAGCTCCAGCTGCACCTCGGTCAGCCGCTTGGGGTCGGCGTGGTCGCTGCGCAGCCGGTTGGCGCGGCGGGCGCCCGGAGTCTCGCCGTACAGCGCGAAGCAGACCGCGTCCAGCACGCTGCTCTTGCCCGCGCCCGTCGCGCCGCGCAGCAGGAACAGCCCACCGGCGGCGAGCGCGTCGAAGTCGACCGTCTCGGTGCCGGCGAACGGGCCGAAGGCGGTGACGGTGAGCCGGTGCAGCCTCATCGGGGCAGGTCCGCCTTCCGGTCGGTGGTCTGCCGGACGCGCTCGAAGCCCTCGCGCAGCCAGCCGAGCTCGTCGGGCGCAGGCTCGGCCCCGGGGCGGACGTGCCGCAGGAAGCCCTCGGCGATCTCCAGGTCGTCCCGGCCGCTCACCCGCGCCGCGTACGACGGGGAGGCCGAGGCCTCGGCTTCGTCCGGGTCGAAGAGCAGTTGCAGGGTGTGCGGGAAGCGGTGGCGCAGTCGCTCCATCGGCTCGCTCGGGCGGACGGCGTCGGTGAGCGTGGCCTGCACCCAGGACTGCTCGTGCTCGGCGTACCTCTCGTCGGTGAGCAGCGCGTCGAGGGTGTCGCGCAGGGTGGCGAGGCGGCGCGGCTCGGGGCAGGGCACGCGCGCGGCGGCCACCGAGCCGTCGGCCGCGAGGTCGACCAGCCACATGCTCTTGCGCTGGTGCACCTCGGAGAAGGAGTAGGCGAGCGGGGAGCCGCTGTAGCGCAGGTGCGGGGCGAGCGTCTGGCAGCCGTGCAGGTGGCCGAGCGCGACGTAGTGCACCCCCTCGAACACCGAGGCGGGCACCGAGGCGACACCGCCGACCGCGATGTCCCGCTCGCTGTCGCTCGGCGCGCCGCCGGTGACGAAGGCGTGCGCCAGCACCACCGCGCGGGTACCGGCCGGGCGCGCCGCCAGATCGGCCCGCACCTCGTCCATCGCGGCCCCGAGCACCGCGGCGTGCCCGCCCTTCGCCAGCCCGAAGCGCTCGCGCACCAGCGTGGGCTCCAGGTACGGCAGTCCGTACACGGCCACCGGCCCGTGGTCGTCCGCCAGCACCACGGGCGTGGCGCACTCGCCCGGATCCGTCCGCAGGTGGATCCCGGCCCGCCCGATCAGCCCCGCGCCGACTCCCAGCCGACGGGCCGAGTCGTGGTTGCCGCTGATGAACACCGTGGGCACGCCGAGATCCGCCAGCCGGTGCAGGACGTCGTCGAACATCGCGACCGCCTCCAGCCCGGGCAGCGCCCGGTCGTAGACGTCGCCCGCGACCAGTACGGCGTCCACACCCTCGGCCCGGACCACGTCCACCAGGTGGTCCAGGAAGGCCCGTTGGGCGTCGTGCAGGCTCTCCCGGTGGAACGAACGCCCGAGATGCCAGTCGGAGGTATGCAGCAGTCGCATGGTCCCCGACCCTAACCGTCGGCACTGACAATCCCACCCGGATCCGTGGAGGCGTGCGTCTCACGAGCACCGGGGGTGCTGTCGTGCGGGGGTGTCGCCGGGGCGCCGCGGTGCCGTCTCCCGCCCTCTGTTCGATTACTCGGGGTGAGTTGTCAGTGGCTGTGTGTATGTTCCTCGACGTCGGCGGCTCCGTCGTTCGGGGCGGTCGGCGCTGTCGGATGTCGAACAGGTGAGGAACAGGAGGAGCCATGGCTGCTGTGCGGGAGTTGCTGCGTGACGTGGTGGGTGCCGCGGGCGGGCGGACGTCGCGGGGGCGCCGTCGGGTGCTGGTGCTGGCGGGGCCGAAGCCGGGGAGCGGTGCCGGTGGTGCGCCGGCCGGAGGGGCGCCGGGCGGTGGGCCCGGTGGGGCGGCCCCGCCCGGGGGCGGGAGGCCGCCGGGCGGGCGTGCGGGAGGGGGTGGCGCGCGAGGACGGCGCGGCGGCCGGGCCCGGGGCGCGCCGCCGCAGCCGGTCGCGCTGGCGCTGGCCGTCGAGGCCGGGGACTTCGCCGGGCTCGCGCGGTACGGGCTGTTCGGCGGGCTCGACCACCAGGGTTACCTGCGGCGGGCGGAGGAGCAGCTGACGGCCCTGTACCGGCAGGGTCTGGAGGTGCACCTGCGGGTCCTGGAGGCGGACGACTTCGAGGACTACTGCGAGGCGCTCGGCCTCGACCCCCGGATGCCCGCGGCCCGGGTCGCCTACGCGGGCGATCCCGAGCTGGCCGGGGAGCCGTTCGTCTACGCGGGGGAGCGGCTGGCCGAGCTGCTGCCGGTGCTGATGGACGACCACCGGGCGCGGGTGCGGATGTCCGTGGCCTGCATGGCGCTGCTGGACGCCGTCGGCGACGACCCGGATGGGCAGCGCCGGATGGCGGCGGTCATGCGGTACGTGACGTCGGTGTACCTGGCGCTGGCCGAGGGCGCCGGGGAGGGCTGCCACCTGCTGACGCTGCGCTGCCACGGCCCCGAGGACGGTGAGGAGCTCACCTCGGCGGTGGACGTCTGCGTCGAGGAGGGGCGGCTGTACCCCGCCGGGCGGGACACCGAGGCGTTCTGCGTCACGCTGGCGGCGGGCGTGGCCTCCGGCGGCGAGGGGGCGCTGCTGCTGCACGGCGATCCGTCGTCGGGCCGCCGGGCCGATCCGCCGCCCGGGGACCCGCCGGGCCCGCCGACCGGGGGCCCGGCGCGTCCCTCGACCGGTGATGCCGGGATCCGGCCGCCGGTGCGCGGCTGGGCGCTGGCCGACGGCCGGCTGCGGCCGATGACCACGCACGAGGTGTTCGACGAGCTCGCGGACGACGCCGCCCGCGGGCTGCCGTTCCCGCCGGGTGTGGACCCGCGGCCTGGGTTCCCGCTGCCCGGATTCCCCGGCGTTCCCGGTCCCCGGCGAGGGGGTGGGCCGCTGGGATGATCAGGGCGTTCACCATCGCCGCGTCCACCATGCGGCGCTGGGGACTGTTCATCGACCGCCTGTTCGGGGAAGATTCGGAGAAGATCAACAGCAGGAGCGTGCGGTACCCCGCACCGCCGCTCCGGCCGCTCCGCTCCGTACCGCGCCCTGCAGGTCCTCTCCGCGCACCGCCGGTCCGGCGAGCCCGACAGCGAGAGGGGGACGCATGAGCGAGCGGAGCGAACTCGGCTCCGGAGGACGCGCGCAGCCGCACGCCTCCGCCGTCGGCTCCGGCGAGGTCGATGCCTTCGGCGAGGTCGATGCCTCGGGTGGGGTCGAGACCTCGGGCAAGGGCCGGGCCGGGGCCCCCACCCGGTGGCCCGACGTCCCCGTCGAGCGCCGCGAGGCGAGAGCATGAGCCCGATCGAGTACAGCGCGGAGATCGCCGATCTGCTCGGGAAGGTCCGGCGTCGCCCCACGGCGGGCTGGCCGTGGCGACCGGGCGAGCAGGTGCCGGACGGGCTGCCGGTCAAGCAGTCCTGGGGGTGGCTGTTCGCCCCGGACGGGCGGGTGCTGACCCTGGTGAACCCCAGGGACGGGATCTGCTCGCTGCCCGGCGGTTCACTGGAGCCGGAGGACTCCGGGGACCCTGCTGCCGCCCTGGCCAGGGAGGCGGCCGAGGAGGCGCAGGCGGTGATCGGCCGGCCGTACTACCTCGGGTACCTCTACGACCGGGTCGGTTCGGCGAACGGCGGGCACGAGTGTGCGCGGGTCCGGATGGCGGCGGCGTTGAGGGCGGTCGGGCCGAGCGTCGCCGACCCGGCCTCGGGCCGGCACTACCGGCGGCTGCTGGTCGCGCCCGGGCTCGCCGTCGAGCTGCTGGGCTGGGGCGCGCCCGGGCTGCGCCAGGCCCGGGCGGCGGTCGCCACCGCCGTCCGCTGGCTCGGCGTGCCCGCCGCCGCGAACGAGACGATCGAGGAGCTGCCGGTCGGGGGCTGCACGGTCTCGCCGGGCACCGTGTACCCGGGCGGTGGCCGCTAGACCGGCGCGCCCGGGGCCCGAGCGGTGTCCGCTGTCCTGAGGGTCCTGCCCGGCGCCCGGGTCTGAAGTCGGCTCACGGCGGCGTTCATCGGGGTCCGCTCGCGCCCGACGACGTCCGTTCGTCCGCTCGCGCCCGCCGTGGCCTTCCCGCGCCCGCCATGGTCCCCGCACGCCTGTCGGCGCGCTCTCGCCCCGACTGCCGGCCGGGTCGAAACTGACTCAACGGTGGTCGGACATCGACTCCAGGTTTACCGCGCACTGAACTTCCGCAAGTTGCCGGTCCACGCGCAAAACGCTACGCGCGTCAAAACGCACCCGCACTGACCAGTGTGAACTCACGGACTGTTGGCGGCAGTTCACCGCTGAGCTATCAGACGGTCCGTCAATATCCTTGGCATGAGCGCTTCCGGGTTCCCCTACTGCCTGGTATCACTTCTGTGACCCACGCCACGCCCCCACCCCCCACCCTGGAGGTGTCATGCCCCGCCCTGCCCGTGCCCTGTCCATCGCCGCGATTGCGGCAGGCCTCACCATGACGACGCTCTTCGCCGCCTCGTCCGCCAATGCGGCCGGCGTCAACTACGTGGCCCTCGGTGACTCGTACTCCTCCGGTGTCGGTGCCGGGAGCTACCTGAGCGACAGCGGTAGCTGCAAGCGCAGCACCAACGCGTACGCGTACCTCTGGAAGAACGCGCACTCGCCGTCCTCCTTCAAGTTCGTCGCCTGCTCGGGCGCCAGGACCGGCGACATCCTCAACAGCCAGATCTCGGCCCTGGATGCCGGCACCACGCTGGTCAGCATCTCCGTGGGCGGCAACGACGCCGGTTTCGCGGACACCATGCAGACCTGTGTCCTGGGCTCCGACAGCGCCTGCCTCAACGCCGTCAACACAGCGAAGAACTACGCCCTCAACACCCTGCCGGGCCAGCTGGACAACGTGTACTCCGCGATCAAGGCCAAGGCGCCGAACGCCCACGTCGTGGTGATGGGCTACCCGCACATCTACAAGGTCGGCGGCGACTGCGTCTTCGGCATCGGCGACACGAAGCGGGCCGCCATCAACGGCGCCGCCGACACCCTGGACGGCGTCCTCGCCAAGCGCGCCGCCAACGCCGGCTTCGCGTTCGGTGACGTCCGCAACATCTTCAGCAACCACGAGATCTGCGGCAGCCTGACCACCTGGCTGAACAGCACCACCCTGCCGATCGACGAGAGCTACCACCCGAAGGCCGCCGGCCAGGCCGGTGGCTACCTGCCGGTCTTCTCGCAGTCGTAACGGCTCGTCGGAAGCCGTCCGACACCGCAGCGCAGCGGGTGCCGCCGCCCCCTCCAGAGGCACGGGGAGGGGACGGCGGCAGCGGCGCTTCGGGGACCCGGTTCGGCGCGCTCCCGGCGGAGGCGGGCCCGATCGGCAGGAAGGGGATGCCGGCGAGGACCGGCAACAACTCCGCCTCCTCGTGGTGGAGGTACGCCTCCAGCTCGGCCGACATCCGGTCCGGTTCGGCGCGGAGCCGCTCCGGTTCGCTGACCTCGATCCCGGCCGGCGGCGTCACCAGCCAGCTCGTCCTTGATCCGCCCGATCGCCCGGTGCTGCTCGTCGAGCCGCGCGAGCACGTGAGCCGGCTCCGGTGGCTGCGGGCGAGGGTGCGTACGACCGGTGCCTCGCCGGCGGGAACGGGTCCGGGTCGGTCCCGTTCCAGGGCGACGACCGGCAACTCCCGCTCGGTGTGCGCCTGGTAGTCGCCGTATCCCGGCGTCTTCCGGACGGCGGCGGCGAACAGTCGCTCCCGCCGGTCGCCCTCGGCGGGTACGGCGATCGCGTCGAAGGCGTCGGTGCCGAGCTCGACCCGGACCACGGGGTGGGTCACCAGGTTGCGGTACCCACTGTGGGTGCTCCGGTGCTCCGGTGCTCCGGTAGTCCGGCGCACCGGCGGCCGAGGTCACGACCAGGAGCAGCCCCTCCGCCCGGACGTACCGTGGGCGTGGCCGGTCAGCGCAGGTAGTCGACCAGGCCGGCCGGCTTGAGGCCGGCGGCGTCGGCGGCGGCGAGGGCGCGCTGCAGGTCGGTGGCCAGGGTGTCGCTCCAGTGCATGATGATGACGTCGCCCGGCTGGAGCGGGCCCGGGTGCCAGATGTTGGCGGCGCCCCAGCTGAAGTCGGCGTCGGCGGTGAGCACGGTGCGGATGCCGCAGTTGGCGGCGGCCTGCAGGGTGTCGGCGTTCCAGGCGAAGAAGGGCGGGCGGAAGACGGCTGGCGCGGTGCCGAAGAGGCGGGTCATGGTGTCGCGGGCGTCGCAGATCTCGACCTGCTGCTGGTCCAGGGTGAGCTTGCTGAGGTCGGAGTGGGAGACCGTGTGGTCCTGGACCGAGGAGCCGGGTACGGCGGTGACCCGCTTGAAGAAGGCCGGGTCGGTGCCGGCCGGCATCGGCAGCGGGAAGGCGGTGATCGGCAGCCGGTGGTCGGCGATGAACTGCTCAGCCTCGGGGGTGCGCTGCCAGCCGTCGTCCACGGTGAAGAAGACGACCTTGTCGGTGGTCGGGACCGAGTCCGCCGCCACCGCCGGGGCGGGCGCGGGGCCGTCCACCCGGACGTCGTCCACCGAGAAGGGGCCCTGCTGGTACCAGCCGTGCACGTACAGCCGGATGCTGCGCGCGTCGGGGCCGGTGGTGAAGCGCGTGGTCAGCCGCTGCCAGCCGCCGCCGGTGCTCTGCGTCCACGCGGGCGGGAGGTCCCTGCCGGTGCCGGTGGCGCCCAGGTGGACGAAATTGCCGCGGACCCAGGCGGAGGCGGTGTAGGTGGTGTCGGGCCGGACGGCGACGGTCTGGACGCACTCGCCGGTGGAGTCGGCGTCCGCCGGGGTGACGGTCAGCGCGGAGGCGCCGGAGTGCGGGGCGGTGGTGGTGACGGCCGCTTCGGCCGGGCCACCGGTGCAGCTCCAGCCGGGGATGCTGCCCCAGTCGGCGAGGTTCGGGGCGGGCACCTCGAACCCGGGGTTGGTCGCCAGGTTGACCGTTGCGGCAGCCGCCGCAGCCGCCGCAGCCGCCGCAGCCGGGGCGGACGTTGCAGCCGCCGCAGCCGGTGCGGACGGTGCGGACGTTGCACCCGGTGCGGCCGCTGCCCCGTCGGCGGAGGCCGCCGGTACGGCGAAGGCGGTGAGCAGCGCGACGGAGGCGGCCAGCGCGGACAGGCGCGTGGACATCGACACGTGAGGACTCCAGCATGTGGGGGACGCCCGTGGGGAGGGCGTGAGCAGAAGTGGGCGTGAGCAGAAAGCGGGCATGGGCAAAGGGGGTGGTGGCACGCCGCACTCGGACCGAAGAGAACAATGGACTGGACCAATCGGCCCGTCAAGGGAACGGCAGGTGAACCGGTCGGCCATCGTGCCCGCGCCGCACGGGACAAGACGGGGTGTCAGACCACGGACCGGACATGCCGTCAGGAGAGGTACAGCTCCGCTATGTCCTCCGCGTAGTACTCCGCGATGGCGCCTCTGCGCAGCTTGAGCGAGGGCGTCAGCAGCCCCTGCTCCTGGCTGAACTCCCTTGGCAGCAGCCGGAACGCGCGGATCGACTCGGCCCGCGACACCGCCGTGTTGGCCGCCGCCACCGCGCGCTGGACCTCGAGGTGCAGCTCCTCGTCCGCGAGCACCGCCCAGGCGTCCAGCTGCTCCCGCCCGTGGGACTTCAGCCAGTGCGCCAGGGCCGCCGGGTCGAGCGTGATCAGCGCGGCCACGTACGGGCGGTCGTCGCCCACCACCAGGCACTGGGAGACCAGTGGATGCGCCTCGACCCGCTCCTCCAGGCCCGAGGGTGCGAGGTTCTTGCCGCTACTGGTGACGATCAGGTCCTTCTTGCGGCCGGTGATGGTGAGGTAGCCGTCCTCGTCCAGCCGGCCCAGGTCGCCGGTGGCGAACCAGCCGTCGACCAGTGACTCGGCGGTGCACTGCGGGTGGTTGAGGTAGCCGCCGAAGACCGATCCGCCGCGCACCCACACCTCGCCGTCGTCGGCGATCGCCACCGAGGCCCCCGGCACCGGCTGCCCGACGGTGCCGAGCTTCTGCCGCCCGGCGGGGTTGGCGGTGATCGCCGCGGAGGTCTCGGTCAGACCGTACCCCTCGTACAGCTGGAGGCCGGCGCCGGTGAAGAACAGGCCCAGCTCGCGCCGCAGCGAGGAGCCGCCGCACATCACGCTGCGCACCCGGCCGCCGAGCACCGCGCGCAGCCTCGGGTAGACGGTCCGCTCGTAGGCGAGGTGGCGCAGCCGCAGCGCGGCGCTCGGCCCGGGGCCGCGCCCGAAGGCCTTCTGCTCCCGGGCGGCGGCCCAGTCGACGGCCACCTGCCGGGCCTGCTCGAAGAGTTCGCCGCGCCCGGAGTCCTCGGCGGTGCGCCGGGCCTGCTGGAAGATCTTCTCGAAGACGTACGGGACGGCGTGCAGGAAGGTCGGCCGGAAGGTCTGCAGGGCGGGCAGCAGCGCGTTGGTGGAGACCTCGGGGACGTGGCCGATCCGGAAGCCGCCGCGGAGCGCGGCGATCTGCACGGCCCGCCCGTAGACGTGGGCGAGCGGCAGGAACAGCAGCGTGCCGGGCTGGTTGCCGCCGGTGTCGCGCAGGGCGTCCCCCCAGCCGGCGAGCAGCGCGTCGGCCTCGGCGGCCAGGTTGGCGTGGGTGATCAGGCAGCCCTTGGGTCGGCCGGTGGTGCCCGAGGTGTAGACGACGGTGGCGATGTTCTCGCCGGCGACGCCGAGGCGCTGGCGGTGCACCAGGGAGTCGGGCACGCCACGGCCGTCCTGGGTGATCGCCGCGACGCAGTCGCGGTCCAGCTGCCAGATGCCGGTGAGGTCGGGCAGTGCGTCGCAGACCGCGCCGACGGTCATCGCGGCGTCCTCGTCCTCGACCAGGCAGGCCACCGCCTGGGTCTCGGCGAGGATCCAGC
Source organism: Kitasatospora sp. NPDC097691 (assembly GCF_040302665.1). NCBI lineage: Bacteria > Bacillati > Actinomycetota > Actinomycetes > Kitasatosporales > Streptomycetaceae > Kitasatospora > Kitasatospora sp. NPDC097691. The sequence continues at coordinate 39,070 of NZ_JBEORY010000037.1, forward strand.
GGACCTGCTCGGGGGAGGCGGTGGGGTAGACCGGGACGGTGATCGCGCCGATCGACCAGAGCGCGTAGTCGAAGAGCGTCCACTCGTAGCGGGTGCGGGACATCAGGGCGACCCGGTCGCCGTAGCGCACGCCATGCGTGAGTAATCCCTTGGCCAGGGCGAGCACCTGGTCCCGGAACTCCCGGGCGGTGACGTCCTGCCACTGCCCGTCGGTGGTCCGCCACGACAGTTGGACCAGGTCGGGGGTGCGCTCGGCGGTGTCGTACAGGGAGTCGGCGAGTCCTCCGACGGCCTCGGGAACGGCCGGGGCGGGGCTGGTGAACTCGCGCACAGTCCTCCCCGGTTCCGCGTCTCCCGGCGCCTCCTGCCGGCCCGGCCCGCCCGTCCTGCGGCCGCCTGGGCGGCGGCGCCCGGTTGCGCGGGTGGAGCGAAACTATCGGATCGCTCCGTCACTGCCCAGGGTTGCGCCGGTGACGCGACGAGATCGGCACGGGTCCGCTCGGATGGTGTCGCGATCGGGGAGGCCGGGGGGAGGAACGGAGGAGGCGCGGCGGAGGACTCAGGGAAGATTCAGGAAGGACCCAGGAAGGACTCGGGGAGGAGTCGGTGGGGGTGTGCGGTGGGGGAGCGGAGTGCGGGCCGGTCGGGAAAATCGGACGTCTGCGGATGATCCGGGCGCGAAGTGCAGGCGATTGGGACCGGTTTCTGACGTGTGCGGGGCAAGGTGGAGAAGCGGAGTGGTTCGCCCCTCGAACGAGTGGTCAGGGCGTAGTAGAGTCGCGCAGACCCGTGGCCGGGAGCCCCTTCCGCAACCCTCCTCATCGTTCCCCGTGCTGTTCCCCACTGTTCCCCACTGTTCCCCACCGTGCCGCTCACCTCCCGCCGCGCCCACCGCTTCCACGGCTCCCACCCTCCCCGTCCGCGCCTGGCACTTCCCGACCGAGGACTCCATGCGTCTGCGCAGCAGCTCGATCCGCGCGAAGATCATCGCGCTGCTCCTGGTGCCCATCGTGGCGCTCACCGCCCTGTGGGTGTACGCCACCCTCGCCACCACCGGGGACGTCTGGAGCCAGCTGAGGAACAGTCGTACGTACAAGGAGTTCTCGGGTCCGGTCGACCAGTACGCCGCCGACCTGCAGAACGAGCGCCGTGCCGCGGTCCAGCAACTGGCCGACCCGCGCTCGCCCGTCGCCCGGGACGCCTACGAGCACGCCAAGGCCGCCACCGACCGCAGCCTCACCGTGCTGCGGCAGAAGAAGGACGGCTCCGACAACAAGCTCTCCACCGCCCAGCGCGGCCGCTTCGTGCAGATCATCGCGGCCGCCGACCAGATGGGGCCGCTGCGCTCCCAGGTCGGCCGTCTGGCGCTCAACTGGGAGTTCGCGCTGGACCAGTACAGCGACCTGGTCAAGCCGGTGTTCGGCTTCCGCTCCGCGTACGTCGCCCGGCAGAGCGGTCAACTCCCGCGCCAGGGGACCATCCTGATCGAGCTGTCGCGTGCCCGCGAGTACCTGGCGCAGGAGGACGCGGCGATGGAGGGGCTGCGCACGAGCGCCACCAAGCCCACCGCCGAGCAGTACCAGACCGCGCTGGACGCCCTGCACAACCAGCAGGCGCTGTTCACCGTCTACATCGCCGAGCTCGAACCCGCCGACCAGTCCGACTACGCCGCCCTCCGCGGCGGCGAGGCCTGGAACGCCCTGGCCCGGGCCGAGGCGGACTTCGTCGGTGCCGGCGGCCCCGACCGGGTGGTCCAGGCGCTCAACAGCGACTCCTGGCGGGTGACCGCCGACCGGGCGCTCGGCGACCTCTCCCAGATCAACACCCGGATCGCCGCCGGACTGGACGATCGCGCCCGGTCCGCGGCCATCGGGATGCTCTGGCGCGGCGGCATCGCCGGTGCGATCGGCCTCGTCGCGGTCGTGCTGACGATCCTGATCTCGTTCCGGATCGGCCGGGGCCTGGCCCGCGAGCTGATCGGACTGCGCAACGCGGCCAACGAGCTGGCCGGCACCCGGCTGCCCTCCGTCATGCTGCGGCTGCGCCGCGGCGAGCCGGTGGACGTGGCCACGGAGGCGCCCGAACTGCACTTCGGCGACGCCGAGATCGGCCAGGTCGGCCAGGCCTTCAACGCGGTGCAGCGCGCCGCCGTCGAGGCCGCCGTCGAACAGGCCGAGCTGCGGCGCGGCGTCTCGGCCGTGTTCGTCAACCTGGCCCGGCGCAGCCAGGTGCTGCTGCACCGGCAGCTGACCCTGCTCGACACCATGGAGCGCCGCACCGAGGACCCGGCGGAGCTGGCGGACCTCTTCAAGGTCGACCACCTCACCACCCGCATGCGTCGGCACGCCGAGGGCCTGATCATCCTGGCCGGCGGCTCGCCCGGACGTGCCTGGCGCAAGCCGGTCCGGATGGTGGACGTGGTCCGGGCGGCGGTCGGCGAGGTCGAGGACTACGCCCGGGTGACCGTCCGGCCGTTCCCCGGCACCGGACTGCTCGGCAGCGCCGTCGCGGACGTCACCCACCTGGTCGCCGAACTCGTCGAGAACGCCGCGGTGTTCTCCCCGCCGACCACCCAGGTCACCGTCCAGGGCGAGGTGGTGGCGCACGGCTTCGCCCTGGAGATCGACGACCGCGGGCTCGGGCTGAGCGAGCAACTGCTCGCCGAGATCAACGAACGCCTGGCCGTGGAGCAGGAGTTCGACCTCGCCGACACCGACCGACTGGGCCTCTTCGTGGTGAGTCGGCTGGCCCGGCGGCACGGCATCCGGGTGCACCTGCGACCGTCCCCGTACGGCGGGACGACGGCGGTCGTGCTGATCCCGCGCGAACTGCTCGCGGAGGCGCCGGACGCGCAGCCGGAGCCGAGCGCGGCCGGTCGGCGGCCGGTCGGCGGCGCCGGCCGTCGCGGGCAGCGGGACCTGGTCGCGGTGCCGGGGTCGGGTGCGGGGGCTCCCGCGGGGACACCGTCCGGGCGTCCGTCCGCCAGGTCTTCGGCGGGCGCCGCGTCCGGCGCCGCGTCCGGTTCCTCCACCGGCGCCGCGTCCGGTTCCTCCGCCGGCGCCGCGTCCGGCTCCTCGGCCGGTGTCGGTACGGATGCCGGTGCAGGTGCGGGCGGTCGGCACCGGGTGACGGGTGGGCCGCGGCCCTCCGCGCCCGAGCCGGGGCGTACGGCGGGCGGTCTGCCGCGTCGGGCCTCGCGGACCAAGGGCGGACCGGTCCTGGTCTCCGCGCCCGGGGCCGACGCCGGGGAAGCGCCGGGAACGGGGCGGCACCGGCGGGAGGACGTGGTGATGGCTGCGGCCGCGGAGGCCTTCGCGGCTGCCGAGGCCGCCGACGCCGCCGAAGCTGCCGAGACCGGCGGTGTCGGGACGGCCGGGGCGACTGCGGTTGCCGAGAGCACTGGTGCCGCGGGTGCCGCTGTCGTCGCCGAGGTTCCGCCGACTGGCGCGGCGCCCCGGACGGCGGGCGGTCTGCCGCGTCGGGTCCGGCAGGCGAACCTGGCGCCACAGCTCAGGGAGCAGCGCACGGAGCAGTTGAAGGAACGATTCCGCAGTGCCGACGGGCCGGAGGGCGCGACCGGGGACGCCGGATTCGCTCCGGACGCCCCGGACGTGCGGGAACGCTCTCCCGAGGAGGCCCGGGCGACCTTCGCCTCGTTCCAGCGCGGCTACACCCGCGGGCGCGGTGCCACCGCCCCGGTGGACCGTGCCGGGGCCGCCAAGGACCGCGACGCCTCGGCGGAGGGCCGAGACGGCACGGCGAAGGGCCGCGGGGGATCGTCGCGCGACCGGGTCGCGGCCGTACTTCCCTGGCAGCCGCCGGACCCGTCCCGCCGGGCGATCGCCCCGGCACCCGCCCCGGCGGCGCTGACCGCCCCCTCGGACACCGGGCGCGCCCCGCTCGCCCGCCGGCCGCAGTCCGGACCGCCGGTCCGTCGCGCCCCGGACGCCGGATCGCCCGTGCCGCCGGCACAACCCGGCACACCCGCTCCATCGGCACGGCAGGTACCACCCCTGCGACCCGCACCGGTCGTACGGCCGGTACCACCCGTGGAGCCGGTACCACCAGCACGACCCGCATCACCTGCACCACCCGCTCCAGCGGAAGGAACTGATTCATGACCACTTCGACGCAGCCGTCCGGGGACCTCAACTGGCTCCTGGACGACCTCGTGGGGCGCGTCGCGGCCCTGCGGCACGCGGTGATCCTCTCCAGCGACGGCCTGGCCACCGGCGCCTCCCGGGAGCTCGACCGCGAGGACGCCGAGCACCTGGCCGCCGTCGCGGCCGGGTTCCACAGCCTGGCCAAGGGGGCCGGCGGGCACTTCAAGGTCGGCGGCGTCCGGCAGACCATGGTCGAGCTGGACGAGGCGTTCCTGTTCATCACGGCCGCGGGCGACGGCAGCTGCCTTGCCGTGCTGAGCGACGCCGAGGCCGACATCGGCCAGATCGCCTACGAGATGGCCCTGCTGGTCAAGCGGGTCGGCGAGCACATGGCCGCCGAGCCGCGCACCGAAACCGCCCCGCCGGGGAGATGAGCGGGCCGATGGCGGATCCGAAGGCGGACGTGCCGGACGGCCCCGAGGTGCCGGTGGGCACGGACGGGCCGGCCGGCGCGGACGCAACTCCGGGTGCTGACACGGCTCGGGCTGCAGCGGTGCCCCGGAGTGCGGATGCTCCGGCGGACGCGGAGCAGGCGGACCCGGACGGACCCGAGGTCGACCTGTTCCGTCCGCGCACCCCGGTCGACGACCGCTGGTTCGACGACGAGGCCGGCCCGGTGGTGCGGCTCTACTCGATGACCCGCGGCCGCACCCGGCCGGTCGAGGAGGGGCTGTTCGACCTGATCTCGCTGATCACCGCCGCCGAGCCCGGGCCGGACGCGGGGGCCGTGCCCGCGCACGTCCTCGACCCGGAGCACCAGACGCTGCTGGCCCTGTGCCGCAGCGAGCCGCTCTCCGTCGCCGAACTCGGCTCCTTCACCGACCTGCCGGTCAGCGTGGTGCGCGTGCTGCTCGGCGACCTCTACGACGCCGACCTGATCAGCGTCACCCGACCCGTTCCGCTCGCCGAGCTGCCGGACGAGCGCCTGCTGCGAGACGTGATCAATGGACTCCGTGCGCTCTGACCACCACCTCCGCCCGGACGGTGCCGCGTCCCACCCGGTGAGCCCCAACGACCCGCGGTGGCGCGGTGGTCCGGCCGTCGCGGTGAAGATCCTGGTCGCGGGCGGCTTCGGCGCGGGCAAGACCACCCTGGTCGGATCGGTCAGCGAGATCCGGCCGCTGCGCACCGAGGAGGAGCTCAGCGAGCTGGGCCGCCCGGTGGACGACACCTCGGGCGTGGAGGCGAAGCGCACCACCACGGTGGCGATGGACTTCGGCCGGATCGACCTGCGCCCCGGTCTCGCGCTCTACCTGTTCGGCACCCCGGGGCAGGACCGGTTCTGGTTCGTCTGGGACGAGTTGGCGCGCGGCGCGCTCGGCGCCGTGGTGATCGCGGACACCCGGCGGCTGGCCGACTGCTTCCCGTCCGTCGACTTCTTCGAGCAGCGCGGCATCCCGTTCGTGGTCGCGGTGAACTGCTTCGACGGAACCGATCGGTTCTCGCCGGACGAGGTGCGGGATGCGCTCGACCTCGACCCGGACATCCCGGTGGTGCTCTGCGACGCGCGGCTGCGGGAGGACGGGAAGGAACTGCTCGTCGCGCTGGTCGAGCACGTGGCGGCGCGCCGACGCCGCTCTCCCGCGCGGGTCTGACCTTCCTCCGCGGGTCGGCGAGTCCTTGGCCCGGCGACTCCGCAGCCCGGCGAGTCCTTGGCCCGGCGACTCCTCGCGTCGGCGAGTCCTTGGCCCGGCGACTCCGCGGCCCGGCGACTCCTCACGTCGGCGAGTCCGCGGCCCGGTGATCCCCCCGCCCGGCGACGCTTCGGCCCGACGTGCCTCCTCGGCCCGTCCGTGCCTCTCCGGAGGGGGTCGACCCGTACTGCCGACCGGCTCTGAGGGAGCCTCGGACGGCGGCGTTCGCGGGTACCCAGTCCCGCCGCAGTCTCATTCCCCTGTCCGCATTCCGGACAAGCGGTGTGCGGAAGGTTGCCTAGACCCGCCCGGCCGTGGAAGGCTCTGTGGTCGAAGGCCGCCCGGCCATGCCGTCGGGAGCCCCGGAAACGCTCCGTTCAAACGGGCGTTGCCGATCGGCGACCGGCCTTCGACGATCCGGCGAGGCACCGTCGGTGCCCACCGGCAGCGGTGCGCACCGCGAACAGAACGAGGGGGAGGGCAGCATGGCGACCATCGGCCGACGACGCATCGTCACCGTCGTGTCCGGACCCCTCATGCCCGGCTCCGCCCGCTCGGGCGCTGCCGTTCCGGTGCTCACCGTCCGCCGCTACATCGACCACGCGCTGATCTGCAGCGCGTGTTGTCGCTGACCGGCCTGTCCCGTCCCGGTACGTCCCCGGCGCTCCCGGCCCACCAGCCACCGCCCGACGCACCGTCGATCCCGTCGACCAGGCCGTAGCGGACCGCCGTCCGGCGTGCCGCGGCCGACCAACCGGACCCGCCCAGCGGAGAGACCACCAGTGAACATCGTCTGCCCCAGACCTGCCCCCGCCGTCGTCGGCCGTACCCGAACGACCGGGACGGCCCCCGCGACGTGCGCGGGTGGTCGACGGACCGGACTGTGGATCGGGCGCGTGAGCCGCGCCGCGGACAGCCGGCGGGGGCGCCACGACCTGGAGCCCTTCTGGCCGTCCCGGCAGCCGCACCTGTTCGATCAGACGTGTCCGGGCTCGCCCAGCGCGTCCCGGCTCTCCGCCCGCTGAACCGGTTCCGTCCGGTCCAGCCCCGGTAGTACGCCCGGTCGACGCGCAGACGACTCCACCCCGTCCGTCACGCGCGAAATGAGCGGCACACCATGACTTCCTCCTCCACGGCCACCCTTCCCCTGCCCGCCGCGACCCCGCATCTGCGGGCGGTGCGTACGGTGCCGTCCGTTCCCTCCGTTCCGTCCGTTCCCCCGGCCCTTCCCGGCGCGGTCGGGGTCGCGGGCCCGTCTTCCGAGTCGTCCGCCGGCCTGTCCGTCGCCCCGGCTCCGGTGGGCGACCGGTGGCCTGGCGCGGCCACCCGCTCGCCGCACGCCGGCTCGCCCCGCCCGGTGGCGGCTCCGGCGGTGGCAGCGCCGCAGCCGGGTGCGGTCGTCCCGCCGGCCCCGCACGCACTGCTCGCCGCGCTGCCGGAGGGGGCGGCCGTCGTCGCCGCCCTGCCGCAGGGCGTGCTGCCACAGGGGCTGCTCGCCCAGTACGGCACGCAGTTCGGCGGCGCGAACGGGAGCCCGATGGTGGGGTACCTGGTGCTGGTGCCGGCCGAGAGCCCGGTGGCGGCGACGGGCCCGGCCGGGGCTTCCGGTGCGCCCGTGGTCGTCGGGGTCGCCGGGGCCGCCGGACCGTCCGGGGCTTCCGGGCCTTCCGGGGTCCCCGCCTCGGCGGGTGTCCGCCCGGTGCGTCCCGCCGGGCACGGCATCAGCGTCGACACCGAGCGGCGGAACGCCTACGTCGACGGGCGGCTGCTCGACCTCACCTATCTGGAGTTCGAGCTGCTGGCCCACCTCACCGAACACCCGCAGCGGGTGCACACCCGGGACCATCTGGTCTCCGCGGTCTGGGGCTACGGCCACGTCGGGGACGGCCGGACGGTCGATGTGCACGTCGCCCGCCTGCGCCGCAAGCTCGGACCGGCCTACCGCGACACGATCGTCACGGTCCGCCGGGTCGGCTACAAGTACACCCCGGCCGGCGTCTGATCGCTGACCGTCGACTGCGGCGGCGGGCTGCCCGTACCCCCGAAGCGGACGGGAGGCCCGCTGCCGTGAGCATGGTGACGGTGCGTCAGGCGCGCTGGTCGGGTGGCAGCAGGAGTACGGCGAGGGCGTCGGCACACGTACGGGCGTGGCTCAGGAACCACCCCAGTCGGCCGTCGGTGAGGTGCGCCGGAGTCGAGCGGACCGCGAGCGCGAAGCGGGCCTGCCCCGCGCCGTCCAGGACCGGGACGGCCACCGTCCGCACCCCGGTGGCCGACTCACCGTCGTTGAGCGCGTACCCCGCCGCCCGGACCTTCGCCAACTCCTCCTCCAGGAGCGCCGGTTCCGTGATCGTGCGGTCGGTGAAGGGCCGCAGCGGGCCGAGCGTGGACGCCGCCGCCTCGCCCGGGCGCGGCCAGGCCAGCAGGACCTTGCCGAGTGCCGTGGAGTGCAGCGGGCGGCGCAGACCCAGCCCGGTGTCCGGGCGGACGGACCCGCCGACCAGGATCACCGCGTGCGGGCCACTGCGGATTGCGAGGTCGGCCGTCGCCCCGGTGCGCCGGGAGAGCACCTCCAGCTCCGGTGCGGCCAGGTGCAACCCGCGCTGGTGGAAGGTGAGTTGGCCGAGCTCGGCAACGGCCGGGCCGAGCCGGTAGCGGGCGGTCTGCTCGTTCTGCTCCAGGAAGGCGGCGCTGACCAGGGTGCGGGCCAGCCGGTGTGCGGTGGAGACCGAGAGGCCCATGCGACGGGCCAGGTCGGAGGCGCTCAGGTCGGGGCCGTTGTCGTGGAAGCAGTGCAGCAGCCCGAGTGCGCGCTGAACGGCCTGCGCACCGGCCGGCGGACTCTGGACGGCGGTGGCGGCCTCGGCCATGACACCTCGCGTTTCGGTTCGGAACCCCGGCGGACCGCCGGAGGGAGTCTCAGCGTAGGGCAGCCAGGGCTTCGGGAATGTGTCGATGACGTTGCAATGGAATGGCGTTGATGAACAACTGATCCCGCCATGTGGCAAAGTCTTGCTTCCGCTTCGACTGCCGTGGAACGCTCCTGGCATCGCGCCGGACGGCACCTCGGGCCGGGCGGCGCGGATGTCCCGATCCGTTGGATTCGCAGGAAGGAGTGGCGCCGTGACCTTCCACCGGTGTCGCCCCTCCGGCGCGTGTTGTCGCTGACCCGCGTCTCCCACGTCTCCCGCGTCTCCCACGTCTCCCGCGTCTCCCGCGTTTTCCGTGCCCCGCTCCCGCCGACTCGGCGGTGCGCACATCCCGTGCTTTTCGCGCCCTTCCGACGGTCGTCGGTGCCTTCAGCGCCTTCCGTGTGTTCAGTGCCTTCCGCGTGTTCGGTGCCGTCCGTGCCGTCCGCGCCCTCCGTAGAGGACCAAGCCTCGTGCCCCTTCGTTCCCCGGCTTCTCCCGCCCTTCCCGACACCCTCTGGTACACCCGCTGCCCGGTGCCCACCGCGACCGGGATCGCGGCCGACCAGGGGTGGCTCGCCCGCGAGTTCGCCGCCGACGGGATCGCCGTCCGCTCGCTCCAGGGCGCCCCGCAGCAGGTGGCCGCCGACCACCACTACACCCACGCGCTCACCGGACTCTTCCGGGAGGGCGGCAACGTGCCCGCGCTGTGGGCCCGTTCACGCGGTGAGGCGACCAGGCTGATCGGCCTCACCTGGATCGAGGAGCGTCAGGTGGTCCTGGTCCGGGCCGGCAGCGGCATCGCCGCGCCCGGGCAACTGCGCGGACTGCGGCTGGCGCTACCACATCATGGAATCGCCATCGACTTCTGGCGGGCGATGGCCCTGGCCGGGTTCCGCGGCGCCCTTGCGCTCGCCGGGCTCACCTTGGACGATGCCGAACTCGTCGACGTCCCGGCCGCCTCGGGCGGCGGGCAGTGGTCGGCCGAACTGGCCGCGCTGCGGGACGGCACGGTGGACGCGGTCTACGCGAAGGGCGCGCTCGCGGTCGAGGCGGCCCGCCGGATCGGTGCGGAGGTGGCCGTGGAGCTGGACGCGGCGCCGGAGCGCCGCACCCGGGTCAACAACGGGACGCCCCGGCCGGTCACCGTCCACCAGCGTCTGCTGGACGAACACCCCGAGCTGGTCGCCCGCTTCCTCGCCGTCCTGGTGGAGGCCGCCGACTGGGCGGCCGAGCGTCCGGCGGAGGTGGCCCGGATCCTGCGGGCCGAGACCGGCGCCGGTGTCGAGGGTGTCGCCGGGGCCTACGCGGCGGGCAGCCACCGAACCCTGCACCTGGACCTGTCGGAGGAGCGGCTAAAGCTGCTGGCGCTGCAGGAACGTTTCCTGCGGGTGCAGGGCTTCCTCCCCGCGTCGGTGGACGTCCAGGCCTGGGCGGACCCCGAGCCGCTGCGCGCCGCCCGGGAGCTGCTGCGCGTACGGCGGGCGGGCCTCGTGCGGAGTTGAGCCGACATACGCGCTCCCGTCGGGGTCCGTAGCCCGTAGCCCGGCCCGGCCCGGCCGACGGATCACCACCGACAGACCTCAGCCGACGGCTTTGCCGCAGTCGGCGGCCTGCCGCGAACGGCTTTCAGCTTTCAGCGTTCAGCCTTCAACTTTCAGCGAACAGATTTCGAAAGTTGTCAGCTGTCATTCGTCACCCCTTGGAGACCCCGTGAAGACACCCCGCCTCGTCCTCGCCGCCACCGCGCTGCTCGCCTCCACCGCCCTGGCCGCCTGCGGCTCGTCCGCCGACGGCGCCAAGGCCTCTGCGGCGGGCGGGGCGGGCGGTACGGCCGACGTGGTGCTCCGCCTGCCCGACCCCGGGAACAACGGGTTCCTCGCCCGGGGCAAGAAGGACGGCTCGCTGGACCGTGCCCTGGCGGCCGTCCACGCCAAGGTCGCCTGGACCGGCAGCGCCGGCCCCTTCGCCCCCGCCGCGCAGGCCCTCTCCGCCGACCAACTGGACGTCGCCCAGGGCTCGATCACCTCGGCCGTCGCCGCGCTGGCCCAGAAGCCCGGCTTCAAACTGTTCGCCCAAACCGCTCCCGACGCCGTCGGCGAAGGCATCCTGGTGAAGAACGGCTCGCCCATCACGTCCGTCCGGGACCTGGTGGGCCGGAAGGTCGCCGTCTCCCAGGGCGGCACCAGCGAGTACCTGCTGCTCAAGGCGTTGGCCGAGAACGGCGTCCCGGCGGACCGGGTGGAGCGGGTCTACCTGCGCGCCGACCAGACCGCCGGCGTCTTCAACTCCGGTCAGGTGGACGCCTGGGCGACCTGGAACACCTTCTCGACGCCCGCCATCGCCAACGCCGGCGCGCACTTCCTGGTCAACGGCCAGGAGGTGGGCTCCGACAACTACGCCGTCTGGGCGGTCCGCAACGGCTTCGCCGACAAGCACCCCGAGGTGGTCCAGGCCCTCTACGCCTACCTGCGCGAGAACGGCCGGAAGGAGAAGGAGGATCCGGCCGCCTACCTCAACGTCTTCACCGACTCCGGCCCGACCGCCGTCACCCCCGCCGAGCGGGACGTCGCGGTGAACGTCGCCAGGCAGGGCGCCCCGGCCGACGCCATCTCCGACGCGGACACCGCCCGCTTCGGTACGGTCGCCCGGTTCTTCGCCGACCAGAAGGTCACCAAGCAGCTCGTGGACGTGAAGCCGTACCTGATCGACATCGACAAGCTGGGGGTCGGTGCCGAGTGACCACCGCCGCGCCGCAACTCACGCCCGGACGCACGTCCACGAGCGTGCCCGACGACACCCGGTCCGCCCTCGAAGTGGGCCTGGTCACCCCGCACACCAGCCGGACCCGTCCCCGCCCCCGCATGCTCGCCGTGATCCTGCGCGCCCTCGGTCCGCTGGCCCTGCTCGGAGGCTGGGCGCTCGCCTCCGCCACCGGCGCGCTCACCCAGGATGTACTCGCCTCGCCCACCCAGGTCGCGCAAGCGGTGCGGGAGTTGTGGGGCAATGGACAGCTGACCGACGCCTTGGCCGTCTCTCTCACCCGCGCCGGACTCGGCCTGCTCCTCGGTGCCACTGCCGGCCTGGTGCTCGGTGTCGTCACCGGATTCACCCGACTCGGCGAGGAGTTGCTCGACTCCGCGATCCAAGTCCTGCGCACCGTCCCGTTCCTGGCACTCGTCCCGCTGTTCATGGTGTGGTTCGGCATCACCGAGACCGCGAAGGTCGCCCTGATCGCCGTCGCCACCAGCTTCCCGATGTACGTGTCCGCCTCCGGCGGGGTCCGCAGCACCGACCGCAAGCTGGTCGAGGCGATGCGCAGCTTCGGGCTCGGCCGCTGGGCGATCGTGCGGACGGTCGTGCTGCCGGGCGCGCTGCCGTCCCTGCTCTCGGGGCTGCGCCTGTCCATGACGCTCAGCGTGATCGCCCTGATCGCCGCCGAGGAGATCAACTCCACCGAGGGGATCGGGTACTTGATGGCCCAAGCGCAGAACTACTCGCGTACCGACGTGCTCGCCGTCTGCATCCTGATCTACGGGCTGCTCGGCCTCACCGCCGACGGCATCGTCCGAATCCTGGAGCGCGTGCTGATGCCGTGGCGCCGGGCCGTCCAGGGAGCAGTCCGATGACCACGACCGCAGCCGTCGCCGCGCCCGGCAGTGTGCCCGTCACCACGCGCGGCAGCACACCCATCACGGCGCCCGGCAGCACGCCCACGGTCGGCGCGTGCGAGGATGCCGTCCCGGCCGTCCATCTGCGCGGCCTGCGCCGGGTGTTCGGCAGCCGGGCGGTCCTCGACGGTGTCGACCTCTCCGTCGGCCGTGGCGAGTTCGTCGCGCTGCTGGGCGCCAGCGGCACCGGCAAGACCACGCTGCTGCGCATTCTCGGCGCGCTCGACCACGCCGACGAGGGCACCGTGCTCGTCCCACCGGCCCGCACGGTGGTGTTCCAGGAGCCCCGACTCGTCCCGTCCAAAAGGGTGTTGGCCAATGTCACAATAGGTCTGCCGCGTGGCGCCGCGACCCGGGCGACCGGGCTGAAGGCGCTCGCCGAGGTCGGCCTGGAACGTCACGCCGGCGCCTGGCCGGCCACCCTCTCGGGCGGTGAGGCGCAGCGCGTCGCACTCGCCAGAGCGCTCGTCCGCGAGCCCCGACTCCTGTTGCTCGACGAGCCGTTCGCCGCACTGGACGCGCTCACCCGCCTGCGCATGCAGGACCTCGTCGGTGACCTGGTCCGCCGCCACCGTCCGGCCGTGCTGCTGGTGACCCACGACGTGGACGAGGCCGTGCGGCTCGCCGACCGCGTCGTGGTCCTGCGCGACGGCCTGCTCGCCCGCGACGAGACCGTGGCGGTCGACCGCCCGCGCGATCCGGCCGACCCGGCCTTCGCCGAACTGCGCCGCCGCCTGCTCGCCGATCTCGGCGTCCACTGACCACCCGCCGTCCGCGCCGTCCCCGCCGTTTACGCCGTCCCCGTCCTCCCCGTCCACCTCGTCTTCGCCATCCACTGCGGCCTCCCCGGCCGAACCACCCCCGTACCACCGGAGTTGAACAGATGACCATCACCCTCGGCGTCCACGCCGGCAACCCCTCGCTGTACTACCTCGCCCGACTGCCCTATCTGGACGAGGAACTGGCCCCGCTCGGCGAGACCGGCGCCTTCCACCACTACGCCGACGGCACCCGCACCGGCGCGCTGCTCGCCGACGGCACCATCGATTTCGGCGGGACCGGCTCCACCCCGCCGATCACCGCCCAGGCTGCCGGCCACGACCTGGTCTACGCGGCGGTCTCCGCGCCCCGCCCCGACCACGGCGCCCTGCTGGTGCTCGACTCCGGACCGGTCCGGACGGTCGTGGACCTCAAGGGCGGCACCGTCGTCCTCGGGGTCGGCTCCTGGCAGACCCACCTGCTCGCCAAGGCCCTGCACGCACAGGGGCTCACGTACGGCGAGGACGTCACCCCGGCCCGCCCAGTGCCCGGGGAGGACCAGGCCCGACGGCTGCGCGCCGGCGAGATCGCCGGCTGGATCGCGCAGGGCGCCGAACTCGCGGCCGCCCGCCGCAGCGGGGAGTTCCGCGAGCCGGTCCGCACCGGCGACGTCATCACCGACCGTTCGGTGTTCTTCACCCGTCGCGACGTCGCGACCGAGCGCCCCGAGGTGGTTGCCGCGATCGTCACCGCGCTGCGCCGGGCGGACGCCTGGGTTGCCGCCAACCCGGTCGAGGCCGCCGCGATCGCGGCCGGGGAACTGGGCGGTGCGGCCGCCGACTGGCAGACCGCGCTGGCGGCGCTGCCGTGGCGACTGGAGCCCGCCACCGTCGAGTTCGTCGCCGAGCAGCAGGAGGCGGCGGACATCCTCCACGGGGTGGGATTCATCGACAGCCCGCTCACCCTCGCCGACGCCCACCTGCCGGCCCTGGAGGCGCCGGTCGTCGCCGCTCTCGCGAAGGCGGTCTGAGCCGTGGCCTCCGAAGTCCTCTGGTACATCATCCCGCGGGAGGGCCACTACCCCTGGGAGCCGTCCGGCCGCCGCCCCGTCGACCTGTGCTACCTGCAGCAACTCGCAGGAAGCGTCGAGCGTTTGGGCTACACCGGTGCCCTGCTGGCGACCGACCTCTACGACGTCTGGACGCTCGGCAGTGCGCTGGCGGCCGCCACCACCCCGGCCTTCAAACCGCTGCTGGCCGTCCACCCCGGACTGGTGTCGCCGACCCTGCTGGCCAAGATGGCGCTCAGCTTCGACCATCTGCACGGCGGACGGCTGCGCTTCAACGTGGTCAACGGCTCGACCGCGCAGCTGCGCGAGTTCGGCCTGGACGTCGGGCACGACGACCGGTACCGGCTCAGCGGTGAGTACTGGTCGATCGTCAAGCGCCTCACGGCGGGTGAAGTCTTCGACCACAAGGGGGAGTTCTACGACCTGAGGAACGCGGGCGCGAGTCTGCGCGAGCTCACCCCGGTGCAGCCCGGTGGCATTCCGCTCTGGTTCGGCGGCAGTTCGGCGGCCGGCATCGAGATGGCGGCCCGGCACGTGGACGTCTACCTGACCTGGGGCGAGCCGCCGCACCTGCTGAAGGAGAAGCTGGACCTGGTCCGCGAGCGCGCCGCCGCCCACGGCCGGAGCCTGCGGATCGGACTGCGGCTGCACCTGATCGTCCGCGACACCGAGGAGGAGGCCTGGGCCGCTGCCGACCGGCTGCTGGACGTCACGAGCGAGGCCACGTACGCGCGCCAACTGGGCGACGTGAAGGGGGAGGACGGGGTCGGCTGGCAGCGGCAGTTCCGTCAGCACGGCGGCAGGGTGCCGGCGCGGGCCCGGGAGCTGGAGGCCTATCCCAACCTCTGGCCGGGGATGGGCCTGTTCCGGCCCGGCCCGGGAACGGCGGTGGTCGGCTCGACCGCGCAGGTGATCGAGCGCTTGCAGGAGTTCGAGGAGCTGGGTGTCGACACCTTCATCCTCTCGGGCAACCCGCTGCTGGAGGAGGCCCACCGGGTTGCAGAAACGATTCTGCCTGCACTGGGTGTCGGCCACCGCTGACAGATCGATCGACAGATCACGACGGACAGATCACGACGGACAGATCACGACGCACAGATCACGACGCACAGATGACAGGTAGCAACTGACAGATGACAGCTGACAGATTTCGAAATCTGTCAGCTGTCATCTGTCGCCCGCCTGTCGCCCCGCCGTCGCAGCGGCCGGGCGGCTCACTGGCTCAGTCGGTCGATCTCCGCGAGCTCCTCCGCCGTCAGCGGCCCACCGGCCAGTGCGTCGAGGTTCTGGTCCAGCTGGGCCACGCTGCTCGCGCCGATGATCACCGACACCACCCGCGGGTCCCGCAGCACCCAGCACAGCGCCAGCTGCGCCAGCGACTGCCCGCGCCCCTCGGCGATCTTGTTCAGCGCCCGCAGCTGCTCCAGCTTCGGCCCGGTCAGCGCCTCCTCGGTCAGGAACTTCCCGACCGACATCCGCGAGCCCGCCGGCACCTCGCCGGTGAGGTAGCGGTCGGTCAGCAGCCCCTGGGCCAGCGGCGAGTAGGCGATCAGGCTGGTCTGCGTGTCGCCCACCGCGTCCAGCACGCCGCCCTCCTCGACGGACCGGTTGAGGATCGAGTACGCCGACTGGTTCATCAGCACCGGCGTCCCCAGTTCCCGCAGGATCGCCACCGCCTCCCGGTGCTGCTCGGCCGGGTAGTTGGAGATCGCCGCGTACAGCGCCTTCCCCGAGCGCACCGCGCTGTCCAGCGCCCCCATCGTCTCCTCGATCGGGGTGTCCGGGTCGTAGCGGTGCGAGTAGAAGACGTCGACGTAGTCCAGCCCCATCCGCTCCAGCGACTGGTCGAGGCTGGCCAGCAGGTACTTGCGGCTGCCGCCGTTGCCGTACGGGCCGGGCCACATGTCGTAGCCGGCCTTGGTCGCGATGAACAGCTCGTCACGGTACGGCCGGAAGTCCTGGGCGAAGAGGTAGCCGAAGTTGCGCTCGGCGCTGCCGTACGGCGGGCCGTAGTTGTTCGCCAGGTCGAAGTGCGTGACGCCCCGGTCGAAGGCCCGGCGCAGCACGGCCCGCTGCACCTCCAGCGGTTGGGTGTCACCGAAGTTGTGCCAGAGCCCGAGCGAGACGGCGGGCAGCTGGACGCCACTTCGTCCGGCCTTCCGGTAGGTCATCGAGGCATAGCGGTCATCCGCGGCGAGGTAGTTCATGCCGGACATCCTGCCAGCCGACCCCGGCCGATCAAGTCCTCGCCCCGATTCCGGCCGGTGTCCGTCCTCGCGTGGGGGGGGATCATCGGTGCGCGGGGCGGGCGCGCGCCGAGAAGAGCGCGGCGCGAGCAACTGGAGCCGATCGCAGGCGAGGTGGCTCCCGCGATCCGGCGCGAACCTCCCTGGTCGACGCTCCGCCGTCCGCCCGCGCAGCGCGCCGTGCACCCCCCTACGCGGCGTGATACCGACAACCGTGCGTGACGTGACGCGCGCCACCGATCGAGCCGGAATGCCGTTCGGTGGCGCGGGGGATGACGAACGGTCGAGGGGCCGTGGCCGCCGGGGGGCGGCGCACGGCCCTCAATCGTTCGGTGGCCGGCGAGACTTCCGGAAGTCTTCCTGGAAGCGGTCCTGGAAACCGTCCTGGAAACCGTCCTGGAAGCGGTCATGGAGCTCGGCCGAATCCGCTCCGGAGGCTCGTCCCGGAAGCCGGGATCGGAAGCCGGGGTCGGAAGCCGGATTCGGAAGCCGGATTCGGAGGAACACTAGCCACTTGTACCTACCAGTATGTACAGTGATCCACATGAGCACCCAGGACCGCCTCATCGAGAGCACCCAGGCCCTCCTCTGGGAGCGCGGCTACGTCGGCACGAGCCCGAAGGCCATCCAGCAGCGCTCCGGCGTCGGCCAGGGCAGCATGTACCACCATTTCACCGGCAAGCCCGACCTCGCCGCCGCAGCCCTGCGCCGCAGTGCCGAGGAGATCCGGGGCATCGCCGAGGCCGACCTCGCCGCCCCCGGCAGCGCCTACGACCGCATCGCCTCGTACCTGCGCCGCGACCGCGACGTGCTGCGTGGCTGCCGGATCGGCCGGATGGCCCAGGACCCGGACGTGGTCGCCGACCCGCAGCTGCGTGCCCCCGTCGAGGAGACCTTCGACTGGCTGCGCGGCCGGATCGCCGACCTGGTGGCCGAAGGCCAGACGGGCGGCGAGTTCGCCCCCGGGCTCGACCCGGCCGACACCGCCGCCGCCGTGGTCGCCGTCGTCCAGGGCGGCTACGTCCTGGCGCGCGCCGCCGACAGCGCCGAGCCCTTCGACCAGGCCGTCCGTGGCGCCCTGGGCCTGCTCGCGGCACACCGAATGGCCTGACGGCACGGACGAACCCCATGAGCCGAACGACCCGGACCGACCGGCCGAACACGACCGGCCGGAACAGGGCCGGGCCGAAACACGACCAGCCGAAACAGGGCCGGCTGAACGGACCGACTGAACAGGGCCGACTGAACGAACCCGGCCGATGCCCGACGTCGCCCCGCCGAGCCCGAGGAGTCCCGCCGTGCACGCCATGCAGTACGAGATCACCCTCCCCGCCGACTACGACATGGGCATCATCCGCAAGCGCGTCGCAGACAAGGGACATCTGCTCGACACCTACCCGGGCCTCGGTCTGAAGGCGTACCTGGTCCGGGAGCGCGGCCGGCAGGGATCCCCGGTCAACCAGTACGCGCCGCTCTACCTCTGGCGCACCGCCGAGGGCATGAACAGCTTCCTCTGGGGCCCGGGCTTCCGAGGTCTGAGCGTCGACTTCGGCCGCCCGGTCGTCCACCACTGGCTCGGAGCCGGACTGGTGCACGGCGGCGCGGACGACGCGGGCGAGGCCGCTCCGACCACCGCCACCCGCGACACCGTACGGCTGCCGGAGGCCGCCGACCCGGCCGAGGCCGTCGAGCGGGCGCTCGCCGAACTCCCCACGCACCCGGCCCTGCACACCGCCGCCGTCGCCGTGGACCCGAGCCGCTGGGAGCTGCTCCGCCTCGCTCTCTGGCGCGGCCCGGCACCGCAGGACGCGCCGGGCATCCGCTACCAGGTGCTGCACCTCTCCCGCCCCGAACTCGACCGGCTGCCGACCGGTCGCCACTGGTGAAAGGCCAGGACACCCCGGATGACTTCCGCCCCGCTCACCCCCGCCGCTGCCCCGCTCGCCCCCGCCGCTGCCCCGCTCGCCCCCGCCCCTGCCCCGCTCACCCCCGCCCCGCTCGACCGGGAAGCCGGCTACGCCCTGCTCGCCGAGCTCGCCGGCCCGGCCGCCACCGCCACCCTCGCAGGCCTGGACGCGCTCGCACCGGGCTTCCCCGACTGGATCGTCACCAGCCTCTTCGGCGGCACCTACCAACGCCCCGGACTCGCCCTGCGTGACCGCCAGGTCGCCAACCTGGCCGCGCTCACCGCCCTCGGCGGCGTGGACCCCCAGCTCGCCGACCACGTCCGCTACAGCCTGCGGATCGGTATGACGAAGGAGGAGGTCACCGAGGTCATCCTCCACCTCGCCCCCTACGTCGGGCTCCCCAAAGCCCTGGCCGGCCTGCGCGTCGCGACCGCCACCTTCGCGGAAGCCGCCGCCGACCCGACACCCGCCCCGCGCCCTGACGCCCCCGAAAACCCCGAAACCCCCGAGGGCGAAGCATGAGCCGCACCGTCCGTACCGTCCTCGGTGACCTCGACCCCACCCACCTCGGCATCACCGACTCGCACGACCACCTGTTCATCCGCACCCCGCTGCTCCCCGGACAGGAGCTGGACGATCCGGCTGCCGCCGAGGACGTCCTGCGCGCCTATGCGGCGGCCGGCGGCCGGGCCCTCGTCCAGTGGACCCCGTTCGGCATGGGCCGGGGCGCGGGCTCCCTCGCCGCGCTCTCCCGTACGACCGGCGTCCACGTCGTCGCCGCCACCGGCGCACACCAGGCGGTGCACTACCCGCCGGGCACCGACCCCGCCCCCGACGACCTCGCCGCACGCTTCGTCGCCGAGCTCACCACCGGACTGCCGGGCACCGAGCAGGACCCGGACGGCAAGCAGGCCCCGGAGAGCAAGCAGGACCCGGGCACCGCGCGCGTGCCCGGTGGACCAGGCGCATCAGGCGCACCAGGCGCATCCGGGGCCGTCCGGGCCGGCCTGATCAAGGTCGCCGACGACGCGGGCCTCACCACCCCGCACACCCGCCGGACGATGGCCGCGGCCGCCGAGGCGCACCACGCCACCGGCGCGCCGATCGCCGTCCACCTCGAACCCGACGGCGATCCGCACGAGGTGCTGTTCCGGCTCAGCAACCGGAACGGAGTCCGGCCCGACCGGATCATCCTCGGGCACCTCACCCGCTTCCCCGACCGCACCGTGTACCGCAGTCTCGCCGCCGAGGGCGTCCACCTCGCGCTGGACAGTCCCTCACGGTTCGGCCACCCCGCCGACCTGCAGGCCTTCGACGTGATCGCCGACCTGGTCGAGGCGGGGCACGCCGACCGGCTGCTCCTGGGCGCCGACACCACGACCCGTACCGCCCGGCAGGCCGGCGGCCCCACCCGCCTGCTCACCGACCTCGCCCCGCGCCTGGCCCGCGCCTTCGGTCCCGAGCTGCCCGAGCTGCTGCTCACCACCAACCCGGCGGCCGCCTTCGCCGCGGACTGGCGCACGCCGTGACCTCGGCGGGCCCGGGAGGGAGACACGCGCCCGCCCCTCGCCCGCCTTCCTGTGGCCGACTCCTCCCGCCCGGGTTTGAATCCGAATAGCCCTCCAGCCGGATGAGGGGCGCCCCCAGAGAGGCGGACCCGACGATGCCCGCACAACCGACCCACTCGTGGCTCGCACCCGCCCGGCTCGCCGTCGCGGCCTTCGTCGCCGTCGCCCTCTGCTTCTCCGGCTACCGCGCGGCGAGCGACTCCACCGGGGTGGTGAACTTCTTCAGCTACTTCACCAACCTCAGCGCCCTCGCCGGCATCGCCGTCCTGGGCTACGGCGGCTGGGCGGGCCTGACCGGACGCCGCCCGGTGCCGGACGAGGTCCGCGGGGCGGTCGTGCTCTACCTGGTGGTCACCGGGCTGGTCTACGGCACGCAGCTCGCGACGTATCCGGAGCAGCTGACGATCCCGTGGGTGGGCGACGTGGTGCACCGCGTGATGCCGCTCGTCGTGCTCGCCGACTGGCTGATCGACCCGCCGACCCGGCGCATCCGCCCGGTCACGGTGCTCGGCTGGATGGCGTTCCCGCTGCTGTACCTGACCTACGCGCTGCTGCGCGGCTACGCGATCGACTGGTACCCGTACGTGTTCCTCGACCCCGGCCGGCACGGCGGCTACCGCCGGGTGTCCGGGGCCTGCGTCCTGACGGCGGCGGCCTTCGTCCTGCTCGGGGCCGCCGTCGCCGCGGTGGGCAACGCCCTCGCCGCCCACCGGGACGCCCGCGACGGCGCGGTCCCGGGGGGCCGTCACGCCCAAACCGGAACGGGTTGACCGCCATCGGACGCGCTGTCCAGGGTGGCGACCATGGTGACGCTGCGACGCGCGGCCCGAGGCAGGGGTGCAGAACACGAGCGGGGCCTGTGCCGTACGGGGGATGGCACAGGCCCCTCGGTTCGGGCACCGGTCACATGTGGGTGCCGCCGTCGATGCGGAGCTCGGTGCCGGTGACGAAGGCGCCGTCGTCGGAGGCGAGCATGGCGATCACACCGGCCACCGTCTCCGGGCCCGCGAAGCCCTGGCCGAGGGCGGGGGAGAGCTTGGCGAGCAGACTGAAGTCGGCGTCGGCGGGCAGGCCGGGGTTGTTGGTCATGCCGCTGTCGATGCTGCCCGGGGCGACGCAGACCGCGCGGAGGCCCTGCTTCGAGTACTCCGAGGCGATGGCGTGCGTGAAGGACTGGATGCCGCCCTTGGTCGCGGCGTACGCCGCCATGTAGGGGTGGGCGAAGGTCGCGGAGGTGGAGCTGAAGTTGACCACCACGCCCTTGCCGCCGGCGAGCAGCGCGGGGAGCGCCTCGCGGGTCATCAGGAAGGTGCCGGTCAGGTTCACCGCGAGGAGCTTGTTCCAGAACTCCAGGGTGGTCTCGTGGGTGTGCGACGCGCGGAGGATGCCGGCCGCGTTGACCAGGACGTCCAGGCCGCCCAGGTCGGCGACGGCCGCGCCGACGCCCGCCACGACGGCTGCCTCGTCGGAGATGTCCAGGACCCGGATGGTCAGGCGGTCCGCGGTGCCGTCGGCGGTCGCGCGGTCCAGGGTCTTCTTCAGGCCGTCCTCGTTGACGTCGACGGCGACGACCTTCCCGCCCTCGGCGAGGATCCGGTGCACGGTGGCCTGGCCGATGCCCGAGCCGCCGCCGGTGATCAGGACGTTCCGTCCGCTGAAGCGCTCCATGGTGGTACTCCGTTCGTTCGTGGTCTCTCGACCTCAAGAGACACGGTACGTCCAAGTGGCACGTCGTGCCAATAAGGCCCATTGTGCCGTTTGGGCATGGCGCGCCACAGTGGCATCCAGCCGCGTAGGCTGACCCCGTGACCGGACGCCCGACCCTGAACCAGCGCCGCCGTGACGCCACCCGGCTGGAGATCGCCCGTACCGCCGCCGCGCTCTTCGCCGAGAAGGGGGCGGAAGCCACCACCGCCGAGGAGATCGCCCTCGCCGCGGGCATCTCGCTGCGCACCTTCTACCGGTACTTCTCCGTCAAGGAGGACGCCGTCGCCCCGCTGCTCGCAGCAGGCGGACGGCAGTGGGTGGAGCAACTCGCCGAGAGCTCGGCCGACCTGTCGCTGCGTGAGGCGCTGGAGAGTGCGGCGGTCGCATCGCTGACGCCCGCCGACGAGGCGGGCGCCGAGATGATGCAGTGGACCCGCAGCCTGCTGCGCGACCCGCGCCTGGAAGGTGCCTGGCAGCGCGTCCATGCCGACTCGGAGGTGCGGCTGCGCGCCGTCCTCGCCGAGCGCTGTCCGGAGGGCACCGATCCGCTGGAGATCCGGCTGGCCGCCGCCGCTGCGACCGCCGCGATCCGGGTGGCCCTGGAGCAGTGGGCCTCCTCCGACGCCCCCGCCACCGGCCCCGGCTCCCCGCACGACCTGGGTGCGCGGTGCATGCGCGAGCTCACGGCGGGGCTGCGGCTCTGGGGGCGGGCGTCCTGAGCTGAGCACTGCCGTCCGTTCCCTGTGACCTCCCAGCCGTCATCAGGCTTCTCCCAGCTGGCGCTAGGGTTGGTGATCGCGCCCCGGCGGGGGAACCGGGGTGACCTCCTCGGATGTCCCCAGCGGAGGGGACTGGAGTTCGAGGCGTGGGAGCAAGCAGGACATGGGTCTGACGAGCCACAAGGTGTTGGCGCTGACCGTATTGATCGCCGTCGTGGTGATGGGGGGCACGGTCTGGTTGTGGCCGAGGCTGGCTGGGAAGACCTGGCAGGCGGTGCTCGGCCGGATCGGCACACTGCTCGCCACCCAGCTCGCGGTGCTCTCGGCACTGGGCCTGGTGGCGAACAACTACTTCGCGTTCTACAGCAGTTGGGACGATCTGCTGGGCACCGGCGACACCGGCCCGGTGGTGATCCACAACAAGGCGGACGCCTCCGGACGCCTCCTGGTGGAGACGATCGGCCACGCCTCGGTCAAGGGCGGTGGCGCGATGGGTCGTGAGCCCGGCCAGTCGGGCGAGATCCGCAAGGTCCGGATCGACGGCGCGGTCAGCCGGCTGTCCACCGAGGGCTACGTCTTCCTGCCCCCGCAGTACTTCCAGCCGGAGTACGCGCAGAAGCAGTTCCCTGCCGTGATCGTCAGCACCGGATTCCCAGGAATCGCCGAGAATCTGATCACCCGGTTCAACTACCCGGGCGCGGCGCTCAAGCTGCTGCAGGAGGGCCGGATGCAGCCGACCGTCATGGTCCTGATGCGTCCCTCGCCCGCGCTGCCGCAGGACACCGAGTGCGAGGACATCCCGAACGGCCCGCAGTCCGACACGTACTTCACCAAGGACGTGCCCGCGGCTATCCAGGCCAGTTTCCGGGTCTCCTCGGACCCGCAGGCCTGGGCCTTCATGGGCAACTCGACCGGCGGTTACTGCGCGCTCAAGTTGGCCATGCGTCACCCGGACGTCTTCCCGACCGCGGTCGCCCTCTCGGCCTACTACGACGCCGCCGACGACCCGACCACCGGTGACCTCTTCGGCGGCAGCAAGCAGCGCCGCGACGAGGCCAACCTGATGTGGCGGCTGAAGAACCTGCCCCAGCCGGACGTGTCCCTGCTGCTGGCCGGGACCAAGAAGGGCGACGGCGACTACCGGCGGGAGACCGAGGCCTTCGTCGACGCGGCGCGGAGCCCGATGAAGGTCTCGTACAGCATGCTGGAGAACGGCGGCCACAACTTCGAGACCTGGAGTGCGCTGCTGCCGTCCTCGCTGGAGTGGCTGTCCCAGCACCTCAGGGTGCCGAACCCGACCGCCTGACGGCCGTCCGCCTGACGGCCGTCCGCCTGACGGCCGTCCGAACGACCGGACCGCCCGACGGCGGAAGCATCCGAACGACCGGATCACCCGAACGACCGAACCCCCGGCGCCTGAGCACAGGCCCCGGAGGTTCGGTCGTCACGTGGTTCAGGCCACCCGCTCCAGCGTCCCGGTGTGCAGCTGCCCGACCCGGCCGCCCTCGCCCTCGAAGGTCCAGAAGGCCCGGACCGTCAGCGCGTTGAGGTCCATCACATGGCTCACGGTGATCCCGCTCTGCTCCGTCCAGCTGACGAAGTAGATCTCCGGTGCGACCTCGGCGACGTGCAGCCGCACGTCCTCCCACTGGCCCGCGGACTCGCCGAGGCCCTCCCAGCGCAGCCGCGTGCCGTCGGCCGAGTAGGTGTTGCGGAAGGCCGCGCCGGTGTCGGCCCGGAAGACGTAGGTACGGCCGGCGAAGGCGGGCAGGGACGCGGTCATGGTGGGGCGGTTCCTCGTTTCCGGTGTGGTGGTGTCGTGTGCGCTGCGGTGTCTCGTGCAGTGCGGTGTCTCGTGCACGGCGGTGTCTTGTGCACTGCGGAAGATGTCGGACCTCCAATTTATCCGACCGGGTGCACTCGGTCAGAGCTTTGCCACGGTACGGATCACCACCGCGCTGCCCACCGGGTGTGCGACCGGCACATGGGCACCCGTCGCGCGCCGGTCCTACCGTCCGCCCATGAGACGCACCCCCACAACCCGTGGCCGCGCGAGACGCACCGCCACAACCCGCACCCGCGCGCGACGCACCCCCACCGCGCTCGCCGCCGTCCTCCTGGCCCTCGCGGCCCTCGTCCTCGGCATCCCCACCCCCACCGCCGCCCGGGCCCAGACGGAATCCGCCACGTCCCCCCTCGCCCTGGAAGCGGCCTTCCCCGCCCCCGGCAACGGCTGGGCCAAGGTCGAGCGCTACCTCGACACCACCCCCGGCTTCCGCACCGAGCAGTTCCCGTCCGACGGCCGCGGCGACCAGGACGGCGCCCGCCGGACGTACTTCGGCACCGGCGAGCCCTCCTCCGGCCGCTTCCTGCTCTACTCCGCTGCCGGCTGGGACACCGGCAGTCGGGCCACGCCCGTCCTGCTGGTCCACGGCGCCAACGACAACGCCGACCGCGCCTGGGCGAACCCGGGGGAGACCGGCACCTGCGGCGCCGCGACCTGCCCGTCCACCGGCCTCGCCCAGTACCTCGCGGGCACCGGCCACCGCGTCTTCGCCATCGGCTTCGCCCACAAGCACGGTGACAACCTGCTCCAGGCGCAGGCCGTCGGCGACGCGATCGCGCTGATCCGGGCCCGCCTCGGGGTCCCGCAGGTGGACGTGGTGGCCTGGAGCAAGGGCGAGGTCGCCGCCCGGGCGTACGTGTCCTCGGTGCGGCCGTCCTGGGGCCGGGCGTACGCGGGCGACGTGCGCCGCCTGGTCACCCTCGGCGGGCCGAACGGCGGGCTCGACTACGTCTACGCCCACGGCTGGTCCTTCGACCTGGCGACGTGGCCGGCCTGCGGCGGCACCGCCAACGCGCCGTCCCCGCACCTGTACATGACCTGCTACGGCACGTACACCGCGCAACCCTGCCTCGGCGTGCTGCCGACCGGCGGGTACGACTGCTACCCGGGCCAGCGCCAGCTGCTCGCCCGTTGGGACGGCAGGTACGGGGTGGACGGCAGTGCCCAGGACTGGTGGACCACCTACTACGGCGGCCAGGGGTTCTACACGTCCGGACAGGGCATCCAGGCCGCGATCGACGCGGGCTCCCTGATCGCCCCGCTCCAGCAGGCCGGGATCCCGGCCCCGGTGCGCACCTACCTGCTGGCGGGCGGGTCGGCGGACATCCCGGGCGTGCTCAACGAGAACCGCGGGCCCAGCGACGGCATCGTGTTCACGGCGAGCGCCCTGGACACCACCGGTATCGCGACGGTCGGCGGCACCCGGCTGCTGAGCGGCCTCAACCACCTGGAGCTCGCGTGGGCGCCGGAGGCCGAGAGCCAGGTGGACGCCTGGCTCGGCTGAACGTCCGGCCGGGCACCCGGCCGGACCTCCCGCCGGACACCCGGCCGGACGCCACCCCCGCCACCCCACCCGGCACTCCCCGCGACACCCCTCACAGCACCCTTCCAGTCACCCCGTAGGGCATCGTTCCAGGCCACCCGAACTGATCAACTCGGCCGCCACACAGCGTCGTTGATCGACACCACTGTGAGCTGCACGACAACCGGTCCGCCGGAGTTGTCCGTTTACGTACGGCCTGCCTAGCCTGCAACGGTCGTCCGCCCCTGGCGGACCCCGCCGCCGGGACGCCGAGTCCCGTCCACCCGCCGGCGGGTCACCGAGCACCACAGCGGACGGGAGCGGGGAAACCAAGGTCGGCGCCCGGCCCGTGCGCTCGCGCGTACGGGTCGAGGCTAGGGGTGAAGCCGCTCCACAGGCGGCCGGGCAACTGCAGCCCGAACCCGACAGCTAACCTCGCAGGCGTCGCAGAGGTCACCTCATGCCCAAGCCTGCTGCCCGGCGCCGTGCGCCGCGTCACGCCCGCCCCTCCCGCCGCGGCCGCAACGCCGCCTTCGCCGCCACCGGCGCGCTCGCGATCAGCGGCGCCGGCCTGCTCGGGGTGCCGTCCGTCACCGGTGCCCAGGCGGCCACCGCGCCGACCGTCACCCAGGACCGGCTCGCCCCCGCCACCATGGTCGCGGGCAAGGCCACCGCCGCCTCGCTGAGCCTGCACTCCTCGGCCTGCTTCACCGCCAAGACCGTGGGCGTGGGCGTGCGCGACGCGCGCGGCACCAACCTCGACTTCCCCGGCAACGCCTCCAACGTGCAGATCTGCCCGAGCGGCGTGAACTTCACCAGCGGTGCGCGCACCCTGCCCGCCGGGACGTACACCCAGTTCGGCTTCTGGCAGGACCTCGGCGGCGGCTGGCACAACCTGCCCTCGCAGCAGCTGGTGGTCTCGGCCACCACCACCCCGGCCCCGACCCCGACGGCCACCCCCACCACCCCGGCCCCGACCCCCACGTCGACCCCGAGCGCCACGCCGACCCCCACGTCGACCCCGAGCGCCACGGCGAGCCCGACCACCCCCGCGCCGTCCTCCCCGGTCGCCGGCAAGTCGCTGACCTGGTCCGACGAGTTCAACAGCGCCATCTCCTGGGGCCAGCGCTGGGTCGGCGACAAGAGCACCGCCTACAAGTACGGGAACCACAACCCGGACGACAACAAGCTGGACTGGCTGAACAAGAACAACGTCACCGTCGCGAACGGGGTCGCCACCTTCACCGCCACCTCCGGCGGCCCGGCCCTGGAGAACGGCAAGCAGTCCTGGAACACCGGCTTCCTGACCACCGAGGGCTCCAGCGAGGGATTCCAGGTCAAGACCGGCGACTACGCCGAGACCCGGGTCAAGCTGCCCGCCGGCACCGGCGCCTGGCCGGCCCTGTGGACCTGGAAGAACGGCAACGGGGAGGTCGACTCCTTCGAGTACCACCCCGACAACCCGAACCTGCTGGAGCTGACCAACCACGTCAACCCCGGCAACGCGAAGTACTACACCGACGCGAGTGCCGTCGCCAAGGACCAGTGGGTGACCATCGGCACCTACTACGGCGCCAACTCGGTGGACTGGTACGTCAACGGTGTGAAGGTCTTCTCGGACGGCAAGGGCGTCGGCGCCGACTGGTCGGCGTACCTGATCCTCAACCTCTCGGTGTGCGCGGGCCAGTACCACCCCGCGCCGCAGGGGACCGCTCCGATCACCATGGCCGCCGACTACGTCCGCGTCTACCGGTAGTCGGGTAGGACGTCCCACCGGTCACCGGAAGCCGGCAGCCGCTCGCCGGCGGCCGGTGACCGGTGGGTCGACGTGGTTCAGGAGCCGTCGGTCGACTCGATGACCCTGATGTCGAACGGCTGCCGGTTGTTGCCCTCGTCCTGGTCGTCCGCGCTGCGCACCGCGACCCAGCCTGCCAGCTCTCCGGGCGGCAGGTCGGGGGACAGCCGGACCGGAATGAGCGCGGTGGCGCTGCGCCCCTCCCTCAGTCCCGGTCCGAAGACGCAGCGCACCCGGTGGCCGTTCTGGAAGACCTCACAGTCCTCGGGGAAGTACGGGCCCTCCGGCGTCACGCCCTCCGGCAGGGTGACCACGACCGTGAACGAGGATGCGGTGGTGTCCGGTCCCCGGTTGGCGACGAAGGCGTGCACGGTGGTGGTGCCGCCGGGCGCCGCCGGCTCCGGGTCGAGCCGGACGACCTCCAGGTCGGAGTGGGACGGCTGGGCGACCAGGGCGGGCAGGGTGGACACTGCGGTACCGGCGGACCCGCCCGGTGCGGCAGGTGCGGCCGGCGCGACCGGTGTGACCGGCACGCCCAGTGCGACGACGTCCACCGCCGGGCGGGGCTCGGGCCGCCGCAGTGCCCAGGACGGGCCGGTGGCCAGCACCGTCACCGCGCAGCTCGCCGCCACGGCCGCCACCAGTCCGACCCCGCCGAACCCCCTGACTCCCGCGCCGCCCCGTGGTTCCGCGCCGCCCCGTACATCCCGGTCTTTCATCCCGGTCACCCTGCTCTCGTGCTCCGGCGGCCCGCGCCGTCGCGGGCCGCGTCGGCACCAGGGTGGCCGAGCCGCCTCCGGGACCGGGTTGCGACCCGACCCGCCCCGCCCGCCGTGCGCTCGAACGGAGGACGCCGGGCCGTCGTCCTCCCTGACCGGGCGATCGCCCCGCCTTGGCCGGCGGTCGTCCTGCCCCGCTCCGCCCACGGCTCCGAGGCGACCCTTCCCCCGCGCCTAGGTGACCCTGCCCAGCCCGTCGCCCAAGCGGGTTGACGGAGGCTCAGGGGGCGAGGACCTGCCCCAGCCGGGTGGCGATCTGGTGCATCACCGGGACCAGCGAGGCGGCCCCGGCCTGCTCCTCCAGCGCCCGGATGCGGGCCTCCGGGCCGGAGACCGAGAGGGCGGTGGGCGTCGGTGCGCCCGGGACGGCGAGCGCGATGCAGCGGACGCCGATCTCCTGCTCCTGGTCGTCGACCACGTAGCCGCGCTCGCGCGCCTCGGCGAGCTGGCGCATCAGCTCCTGCGGGTCGGTGACCGTGTACTCGGTGTGCGCCGGCAGCGGGTTGGGGCCGAGCACGGCGCGTGCCTCCTCGTCGGGGAGCTGGGCGAGCAGTGCCTTCCCGACGCCGGTGCAGTGCGGCTGCACCCGCCGCCCGACCTCGGTGAACATCCGCATCGAGCGCCGCGACTGCACCTGTCCGACGTACACCACCTCGCCGCCCTCCAGCACCGCCAGGTTCGCGGTCTCGCCGGTGGCCTCCATGAGTTCGGCCAGGTAGGGGCGGGCCCAGCTGCCGAGCAGGCGTCCGGCGGTCTCGCCGAGGCGGATCAGCCGGGGGCCGAGGGTGTAGCGGCGCGCGGTGTCCTGGCGGACATAGCCCTGCTGCACGAGGGTACGAACCAGTCGGTGGATGGTCGGCATCGGGAGGCCGGAACTGGTGGAGAGCTCGCTGAGTGTGGCCACGCCGCCCGAGTCGGCCAGTGCCTCCAGGAGTTGGAAGGCGCGTTCGACGGACTGCACGCCGCCGCTCGCGCGGTCGGCGCCCGTCGTCGATGCTGTGTCGGGGGTCGCAACCACCGGCGTTCCCTTCGCTGTCGGGGAGGAGTAGAGTCCCGGCGACCTCTTCAACAAACCGTTGAAATTCTGTATCGCGGAAACTAGTCTCCACCTTACAGAATCGAACTCGCCGACAGGCGGGAATCGATCGAGGAAGTACCCGAGGAAGTTCCCACCGGAGCTCCCTTCGCCAGGCTCAACCGTCTTAGGAGTGTCCTGCTCATGGCTGCAGATCAGGGGTCCTCCCCCAGCCTCCGGCCGGGGGTACCCCCAACCGCCTCCTCTCCCGCCGCTCCGGTCGTCACTGTCGCCGGTCCGCGTGTCCACCGGGCGGAGGAGGTGCTCACTCCGGAGGCCGTGGCCTTCGTCGTCGGCCTCCATCGCGCCTTCGAGGGCCGCCGACAGGAACTCCTGGCCAGGCGGAAGGCCCGACGCGCCGAGATCGCGGCGGCCGGCACGCTGGACTTCCTCCCCGAGACCGCCGAGATCCGGGCTGCGGACTGGAAGGTGGCCGAGGCGCCGCGCGCACTCCAGGACCGCCGGGTCGAGATCACCGGTCCGACCGACCGCAAGATGGTCATCAACGCCCTCAACTCCGGGGCCAGGGTCTGGCTCGCCGACTTCGAGGACGCCACCTCCCCGACCTGGGAGAACGTGGTCAGCGGCCAGGTCAACCTGATCGACGCCTACGAGGGCCGGATCGACTTCACCACCCCGGCCGGCAAGGCCTACACCCTCAGGCCCGCCGCGGAACTCGCCACCGTCGTGGTCCGCCCGCGCGGCTGGCACCTGGACGAGAACCACCTGCTGGTCGACGGCACCCCGGTCGCCGGCGCCTTCCTCGACTTCGGCCTGTACTTCTTCCACAACGCCGCCCGGCTGCTCGCCAAGGGTGCCGACGACCCCAACTCCGGGCCGTACTTCTACCTGCCGAAGACCGAGAGCCACCTGGAGGCCCGGCTCTGGAACGACGTGTTCACCCACGCCCAGGCCGAACTCGGTATCCCGCGCGGCACCATCCGCGCCACCGTCCTGATCGAGACCATCACCGCCGCCTTCGAGATGGACGAGATCCTCTACGAGCTGCGCGACCACGCGGCCGGCCTCAACGCCGGGCGCTGGGACTACCTGTTCTCGATCGTCAAGAACTTCCGCGACGCCGGCGAGCACTACATCCTGCCGGACCGCAACAGCGTCACCATGGCCTCGCCGTTCATGGCCGCCTACACCCGCCTGCTCGTGCAGACCTGCCACAAGCGCGGCGCCCACGCGATCGGCGGCATGGCCGCGTTCATCCCCAGCCGCAAGGACCCGGAGGTCAACGCGGCCGCGTTGGAGAAGGTCAAGGCCGACAAGGATCGCGAGGCCGGCACCGGCTTCGACGGCTCCTGGGTCGCCCACCCGGACCTGGTGTCGGTCGCCCGCGCCTCCTTCGACGCGGTGCTCGGTGAGCGGCCCAACCAGAAGGACCACCCCGGCCCGTCCGAGCCGGTCACCGCCGCCCAGCTGCTCGACATCGCCGGCGCCGGCGGCACCTGCACCCACGCGGGGCTGCACAACGCCGTCCAGGTCGGCATCCGCTACATCGAGGCCTGGCTGCGCGGGCTGGGAGCGGTCGGCATCTTCAACATGATGGAGGACGCCGCCACCGCCGAGATCTCCCGCTCGCAGATCTGGCAGTGGATCCACAACGGGGTGGTGCTGTCCGACACCGGCGAGAAGGCCACCGCCGAGCTGGTCCGCGCGCTGGTCGCCACGGAGCTGGCCGAACTCCTCGCCGAGCTGGGCGAGGACGCCTACAGCGCCGGCCGCTGGCGGGAAGCCGCCAAGCTCTTCGAACAGGTCGCCCTGGCCGAGGAGTTCGCGGACTTCCTGACCCTCCCCGCGCTGCCCCTGCTGGGCTGAGCCCAATCTAATCCGCCGGTGCCACCGCCGACGCCTGCCAGGCTGTAGCACTCCGGCGGTCCGTTACTCCGTTCCGTACGGCGACGAATCCACCTGTCCTCTCGTCGCCGTACGGAACGGCCTTTTCCTCACGAGGAGTTCACCCATGCCGCGCATCTTCTTCAACGGCCAGGCGATGGTCGGCGGCCCGTTCCACGCCAAGGTCGCCGACGCGCTGATCGGGCCCGTCCGGACCGCACCCGGCTACCGCTTCTTCTCCATCGACCACAGTGGCGGCACGGACGTCTGCCCGGGGCTGCTGCCCGACCCGGACGTCGACACCGCCATCGAGGGCGAGCTGTACGACGTCAGCCTGGAGCGGCTGCGGGACGTCATCCTGCCCGGCGAGCCGCGCGAGCTGGAGCTGGGCGTGATCGAGTTGGCGGACGGCTCCGCCTGCTTCTCCATGCTGCTCGCCCGGGGAGAGGTCGAGCGCGGGGTGCACCGCGAGATCACCCATCACGGCGGCTGGCGCGCCTACCTGGCGACGATCGGGCGCTCGGCCTGACGGGGGCGGCGGAGCGGCCGACGGCCGGCAACGTTCACGCGAGAGCCGACGCAGGACGGCTGACAGCCGACAGCCGACAGCCGACAGCTGACAGCTGACAGCTGACAGCTGACGAAAGTTGTCAGCTGAAATCTGTTCGCCGAACCCTGTCACCCGTCCCCGCCCGCCACCAGCGCGTTGCCCAGTCGGCTGCGCCGGTACAGGACGCGGTGGCCGTGCCGGGTGCGGTCCAGCAGGCCCGCCGAGGCGAGCGCGCCGAGGTGGCGGCTGACCGCGCCCGGGGTGACCCCGAGCCGCTGTGCCAGCTCCGTCGTGCTGGCCGGGGTCGCCAGCATCACCAGCAGCCGCGCCCGCGGCGCCCCGATGAGCCCCACCAGCGCCGCGCTCGCCGGCGCCGACGGCCGCTGCGCACCCAGCCCCTCCGCCATCGTCGCCTTGCCGCGCGCCGGGTAGCAGACCAGCGGCGGCCCCGCCTGGGTGACGTCGGTCTGCGCGCCGAGCCCGAACAGCGTGGGGATCAGCACCAGCCCCCGCCCGGCGACGTCCACCGTGGTGCCCACCGCCTTCACCGCCGGGTGCGGGTCGACGAGCCGCAGCACCCCGGCGTGCCAGGTCAGCCTGGCGTCGAGGTCCGCGAACAGCCCCTCCGCCCCGCGCTCCGAGAGCATCCGCCCCCGGTAGGCGATGTCCGCCTCCAGCACCGACCGGGCGCGCGGCCACCAGGCGGGGGCGAGGCAGCGCGTCCAGTACGCGTCCAGCGCCTCGGCCAGCCGGGCGGCCAGCGCCGCCGGGTCGTCGATCAGCGCGGTCAGCACCGGCGGCAGCGGGCTGGCGTTCCCGCCGCCCCGGTACGCCTCCAGCACGTCGGCCCGCACCACCTCCGCCGGAGTGGCGGCCAGCCGCTCCAGCTCCGTCGCGAAGTCCGGGCGGGGGCCGAGCGGGCGCGGCGTGAGGAAGTCGGGCACGAAGCCGACCGGCGCGATCATCGACTCCAACAGCGCGGTGTCCAGCGTCTCGTAGTGGCCCTGCCGGCCGGCGATCCACGGCTGCTGCTCCGGGTACCGGCCCGGCCAGAGGCGGGCGCGCATGCTCAACACCGCCTCCTGCAGGGCGGAGTAGCCGAACCAGGTGGCGGCGAGGTCGTCGACGCCCAAACGGAACTCGAACATTGACCGCAACGGTAAAAGAGTTCCGCGGCTCCGGGAACCCCGGTCTCCTTCTGCCATGACTACGACCGCCGTGCGTCCGACCGGTTCCGGACGCCTCCTCCGCCATGACCCGCTGGTGCGCCGACTCGCGCTGATGGGCCTGGTGACCAACATCGGCAACGGGCTGTTCGTGACGGTCAGCGTGCTGTTCCTGACCCGCTCCGTCGGCCTGACCCCGGGTCGGATCGCGCTCGGGCTCACCGCTGCCGGTGTCTGCGGGGTGTTGGCCGGGGTGCCGGCGGGGCGGCTCGCCGACCGGGTCGGCAGCAAGCGGCTGCTGCTCGTGGTCGGCCCGCTGGAGGCCCTCGCGGTCCTCGGGTACGCCTTCGTGCACGACTTCGCGGTCTTCGTCGCGCTCGCCTGCGTGGCGACGCTGCTGGAGCGCGGCGCTGCGGCGGTGCGCAGCGCGCTGATCGCCCGGGTGCTCCCGGCGGAGCGGCAGGTCCACTCGCGGGCGCTGCTGCGGTCGGTGATGAACGCCGGTCTGGTGGTCGGCTCGGGCGGTGCGGCCCTGGCCCTGCAGGCGGACAGCTACGCCGGGTACGTGACCATGATGGTCCTGGACGCGGCCAGCTTCGTCGGTGCCGCGGTGCTCCTGGTCGGGCTGCCGGTCGGCGACACGGCGGACGGTCGGGACGCCGGCTCCGACGCCCCGGTGAAGACCCGGAGCGCCGCCCTGCGCGACCGCCGCTACCTGCTCGTGGCCGCGCTGCACGCCGTCCTGGAGCTGCAGCTCGCGGTGCTCACCGTGGGGATACCGCTCTGGACCGTCCTCGCGACGGACGCGCCCGCGGCCGTGGTGGCCGCCGTCAACGTGGTCAACTGCCTGCTGGTGGTGGTGTTCCAGGTGCGGGCGAGCCGGGGAGTGGTGGACGTCCCGACGGCGGCGCGGGCCTGTCTGCGGGGTGCGCTGCTGCTGGCGGGTGGCTGCCTGCTCTACGCGGCGGCCCAGCTCGGCCCGGCGGCGGTCGCCACGGCGGCGATCCTGCTCGGCGCGCTGGTCCACAGCCTCGGCGAGCTGCTCACCTCGGCCGGCGGCTGGACGCTGAGCCTGGACCTGGCCGATCCGCGGTCCCATGGTGAGTACCAGGGCGTCTTCATGAGCGGCCAGGCGGCTGCGCACGTGCTCGGGCCGGTGGTGGTCAGCCTGACGGTGGTGGACCACGGAGCGGTCGGCTGGGCGGTGCTGGCGGGCGTGTTCGCCCTCGCGGGCGCCGCACTCCCGGCCGTCACCCGGAGCGCGGAGCGGCCGGCCGCCGGCCACTGACCCCGGGGAGAGCGCTCCGGAGTCCCACGGATCGTCCGGCCGGTTCCCCACGGGGGTGGGAGCCGGCCGGGCCGTCCGGCCTCGCACCGCGAGCAGTGGTACGCGGGTGACGTCCGGCGCCGGTTCCCCACCGGGCGCGCCCCGCAGGCGTACGGACCGGACGGGCAGCCCGCGGCCGCCGTGTTCGCGAGCAGGGCCGCCAGCGCGTCCGAGCCGAAGTC
>NZ_JBEORY010000038.1:0-73254 GCF_040302665.1 Kitasatospora sp. NPDC097691
GGGGGGGGGCCGCGGTGTGGGCCCGCCGGGCTTTTGGGCTTTCAGTCCCTCCCGCCGGGTTGCTATGGTGCGCGGCCCCCCGCCCCCCCCCCGCGGGGAGCCGACCTCTGCGTGCCCGCGTTCTCGGACATGCCGAAGGGGCCGCCTCCCGGGGGAATCCGGGAGGCGGCCCCTTCGGCCGGGCTCACTCGTCGCCGGCTCCCGCCGGGTCGCCGCCGACGCACCACTCCAGCACCGCGCGGGCACTGTGGTACTTGTTCTCGGCCTGCTCGAAGGCGATCGAGGCGGGCCCGTCGAGCACCTCGGCGGTCACCTCGTCGCCGCGGTGCGCGGGCAGGTCGTGCATGAACAGCGCGCCGGGGGTGGCCTCCATGACGGCCTTGTCCACCCGGAACGGCTCGAAGACGCGCCGCCAGTCGGGGTCGGGCTTCGTCGTGCCGGTGGTCTGCCAGCGGGTCGTGTAGACCACGTCGACCTCGGGCAGGTCGGTCATGTCGTGCCGCTGCTCCACCAGCGCGCCGCTGCCCGCCGCGTGCTCGGCGGCCCGGTCGAGGTAGCGCTGCTCGACCCCGTAGCCGGCCGGCGTGCGCAGGTGCAGCGCCGTCCCGGGGTAGCGGGACAGCGCCAGTGCCAGCGCCGAGGCGGTGTTGTTGCCCTCGCCGACGTAGAGCACCCGCAGGCCCTCGATCCGCCCGAACCGGCCGAGCAGTGTGGTGAGGTCGGTGAGCGCCTGGGTGGGGTGCTCGGCGGCGCTCATCGCGTTGACGACGGCCATCCGCTGCTGGGCGGCGAAGGCCCGCAGCTCGGCCTCGCTGCCCACGGTCCTGGCCACCAGGACGTCGAGCATCCGGGACAGTACGGCGGCGGTGTCCTCGACCGTCTCCCCGGTGTTCTCCTGCAGGTCGCCGGGGCCGTAGGTGATGAGCCGGCCGCCCAGGCGCAGCGTTCCGGCGGAGAAGGCGGTGCGGGTGCGGGTGGAGGTCTTGCGGAACAGGACGCCCACCACCGCGTCGTGCAGCGGACGGGCGTCCTCGCAGCGGCCGGCGGCGAAGTCGGCGCCGCGCTGCACGATGCGGTGCATGGACGCGAAGTCGAGGTCGTCGATCGAGATCAGGTGGCGGCGTATCGGTCGGGACATTGCGCGCTCCTTTCGTGACGTGTCGTCAGATCGTCTGCAGGCCCTGCCGCAGCACGTCGAGGCCCCGGTCGAGCAGTGCGAGGTCGACGGTCAGCGGCGGCAGCAGCTTGACCACCTCATCATCCCGACCGCACAGTTCGACGATCAGCCCCTGCTCGAAGGCGTGGCGCTGCAGCCGTCCGGCGCGCAGGGCGCCGCCGGAGGCGCCGAGGTCGATGCCGAGCGCCATCCCGCGTCCGCGCATCACCAAGTCCTGGCCCAGTCCGTCCAGTTCGCCGCGGAAGCGGTCCAGGCGGTCGATCGCGGCGGTGAGGTGGGTGTGGAAGGAGTCCTGCCGCCACAGCTCCAGGGCCGCGGTGGCGGCGACGAAGGCCAGCTGGTTGCCGCGGAACGTCCCGGTGTGCTCACCCGGCTCCCAGGCGTCCAGCTCCCGCTTGAAGAGCACCATCGACAGCGGAAGCCCGTAGCCGCTGAGCGACTTGGACAGCGTCACCACGTCCGGGGTGATCCCGGCGTGCTCGAAGCAGAAGAACCGGCCGGAGCGGCCGCAGCCCGCCTGGATCTCGTCGAGGATCAGCAGGATCCCGTGCCGCTCGGTGAGTTCGCGCAGGGCGCGCAGCCACGCGGTGCTCGCCGGGTAGACGCCGCCCTCCATCTGCATCGGCTCCAGGATCACCGCGGCGGGCAGGTCGACGCCCGAGGAGGGGTCGGCGAGCAGCCGCTCCAGGTACCCGATCGAGTCGAACGCGCCCTGGGGGCCGTCCTCGTAGGGGATGAACGTGACGTCCTGGCCGCTGACCCCGCCCGCCCGGCGGGCCCGGCGGCTGCCGGTCACCGCGAGCGAGCCGCGCGACATGCCGTGGTACGCGCCGGTGAACGCGACCAGGCCGGTGCGGCCGGTGTGCTTGCGGGCGAGCTTGAGGGCGGCCTCGACGGCGTCGGTGCCGGTCGGGCCGGTGAACTGCGCCTTGTAGTCCAGCCCGCGGGGCCGCAGCACGGTGTCGGCGAAGGCGGTCAGGAACTCCCGCTTGGCCACGGTGTACATGTCCAGGCCGTGCGCGATGCCGTCGGCGGCGAGGTACTCGGCCACCCGGGCCTTGATGAAGTCGTTGTTGTGCCCGTAGTTGAGCGTCCCCGCGCCGCAGAAGAAGTCGATGAACGTCCGGCCGTCCTCGGCGTGCAGTTCGGCGCCCTTGGCCCGCTCGAAGACGGCCGGGAACTTGCGGCAGTACAGCCGGACCTCCGACTCCAGCTCCTCGAAGGTCTTGAACTCGTGCTCCGGCAGCGGCTCCTGGCCGGTGGTCGGGGTGTCCTCGGCGATGTCCATCGGGTCCTCTCGGGGCAGGGATCGAACCCGCGGCGGACCGCTCGGGGCGGCGCCCGCGGGTGGAGGGAGGGTCGCCGTGTCCGCCGGGCGGACACGGGCAGGAGCAGCGTGCCGCCGGACGGCGACGCGGTGCCAGGGAACGAGCGGCAGCCTCGGTGCCGGGCGGCTGCGCGTTTGTCCCGGCCGGTGGTGTGCCCCGGCCGGCGGGTCAGATCAGCCCGGTCCGTACGGCGTGCGCCACCGCGTGGGCCCTGTTGTGCACCTGGAGCTGGCCCATCAGCTCGTAGATCACGTTCTTGACGGTGTGCTTGGAGCAGCTGAGCGTGCGGGCGATGGCCTCGTTGCCGTGGCCGTCCGCCATCAGCCGCAGCACCTCGAGCTGACGGTCAGTCAACGGCGAGCTGCCCGGCCGCCGTCCCTGACCGGTCGGCTCCGGCGACCCGTTGAGCAGGCAGGCCAGCACCGGGTGGGACAGCCGGCCCTCGCCGCGGTGGGCCGAGTGGACGGCCGCGGCCAGTCGCGCCGGCGTCGCCTCGGCGGACAGCAGCACGGCCCGGGCACCCGCCTTCAGCGCCCGCAGCACACCGTGGCGGGACAGCACGTCGGCCACCACCACCAACAGCCGCTCGCCGCTGCCCGGCAGGGCGGGCCGGCAGGCCTCCATCGCGCCCTCCACGGTGTCGCCGACGGCCACCAGCACGTCCCGTGATTCCGGATCCGGCACGTGGACCGGCCGGAGCCCCGCCACCACCAGCTTGGCCTCCATGCCCGCGCGCGCCACCGCGTCGCTCGACCGCACCCGCACCCTGGGCCCCGCGGTGGGGCGGCCGGCCGTCGGCGCGGCCGCGGCGGGGGGCGCCGTCCTCGCGGCCGGGGCCGCCGTCGTCGCGATCACAGCAGGCCCGCCCGGAGGGCGAAGGCCACCGCGTGTGCGCGGTTGCGGAGCCGGAACCGCCGGGTGACGTCGTGCACCACGGTGGTCACGGTGCGGGACGAGTAGCACAGTTCACGCGCGATCTCCCCGGTCTCCCGGCCGTCGGCGACCAGCCGCAGGACCGCCTGCTCGCGCTCCGACAGCTCCCACCCGGCCGGAGCCGCCACCGCGCCCATGCGGCGGGCGCCGTCCCCGTGCCCGTGGTCGAGGAGCCCGTCCAGCAGGTCCGGCGGCAGCGTGCAGTCGCCCGCGGCGGCCGCCACGACCGTCCAGGCCAGCCGCTCGGCGGTGGCCTCGGAGCGGCGCAGCAGGCCGCGGGTGCCGGCCGCGAACGCCTGGACCGCGTCGCCGGCCGCCAGCTCCGTCGCGACCAGCACGATCTCCCGGCGCTGGTCCGCCTCCCGGGCCGCCCGCACCGTCTCCATCACCTCCGGGGTCACCCGGTCCACCATGATGACCGCGACCTGCGCCCGTTCCCCGGGCAGTGCCACCGCGATGTCGCCGTGGCACTGCAGACTGGTTCGCGCACCGGCCTCCAGCACCGGGTCCTGCGCGACGACGCTGACTCTCACCGGTTCGCCCATCGGCTCCTCCTGGGGTGTTGCCCGTGCCCGACAGGTACACAGCATCGACCGGTGGGAGCCGCGCGGCATCGGGTGACGGCCCCCAGATTTCCCGAGCGGCCCGCGGGCCGGACCGCCACCGACCCGGGCGGCGGTTCGCGCCGCGGCGCTCGCGGCCCGTCCGGCTCCGCCCCGCCGGGCGGACCGTCCGCCGTCGTACGGTCGTGGCGCGAACCGTCGTGCCGCGATCAGGCCCGGCGGAGAAACATGGGGGCGATGCCCCCATGAATGCCCCCGGCCGTCCGGCGGAGGTCCGGGTCCGGGCCCGGGTGCCGGCGCGGCCGGAACGGTGGCGTCCGCATCCCGGTGCTCGCGCGTCCGATTATCGGACGATGTGGAGGGACCTCGTCAGACGCGGGAAGCCGACGGGCCGGCCGGGCACCGGGCCCGGCCGGCCCGCCGGCCGCGTCAGGATGATCTCGGGTGGCGCCCGGCCGACCGCGCCGGGACGAGCGCCGTCCGCTCCCGGTCGATGCGCCGGGCCTTCACGGGGGGCGCGGGAGGACGGCCCCGGCCGCGCCGGGTCCGCTACGCCTCCTCGGCGAGCAGCGCCTCGACCTCCTCGTCGGAGAGGCCCGCGATCTCCGCCTCGACCGCCCGTTCGACGGCCTCCGCCTGGAGGGCGATGGTCGGCGCCTCGAAGAGCAGCCGCAGCGGCAGCTCGACCGCGAACGCCCGGCGCAACTGGGCCAGCACCCTGGTGGCGAGCAGCGAGTGCCCGCCGAGGTCGAAGAACCCGTCGTGCACGCCGATCCGGTCGAGCCCCAGGACCTCGCCCCAGATCCGCGCGATCGCCTCCTCCGCGGGGGTGCCGGGCGCGAGGTAGCCGTGCTCCAGCTGCGGGCGGCCCGCCTCGGGGGCCGGGAGGGCCTTCCGGTCCACCTTCTTGCTGCTGGTGAGCGGCAGTTCGGGCAACTCCACCCAGAGCGAGGGGATCATGTACTCGGGGAGCCGGTCGCCCAGGAAGGCGCGCAGGGCCGCGATGTCGGGGGCCGTGCCGTCACCGGTGACGAGGTAGGCCACCAGGCGGCGGTCGCCCGGCCGTACGTCCCGGGCCACCACGGCGACCGCGCGGATCCGGGGGTGCTGGGCGAGCACGGCCTCGATCTCGCCGAGCTCGATCCGGAACCCCCGGACCTTGACCTGCTGGTCGATCCGGCCGAGGAACTCGATGACCCCGTCGGCCGCGTAGCGGACCAGGTCGCCGGTGCGGTACAGGCGGCCGGGCGCGGGCGAGAACGGGTCGGGCACGAAACGTTCGGCGGTCAACGCGGGCCTGCCGTGGTAGCCGCGGGCGACCCGGACCCCGCCGAGGTAGAGCTCGCCCGGCACCCCGACCGGCACCGGGTTGAGGTCGGGATCGAGGACGTACGCCGTGGTGCCCGGCACCGGCCGGCCGATCGGCAGCGTGGACTCCCCGCGGGCGCCCGGGAGTCCGCCGCCGACGGGGTGCAGGACACAGGTGACGGTGGCCTCGGTCGGCCCGTAGTTGCACAGGAAGCGGGCGGGCAGTCCGGTGGCCGCCCACTGCCGGGCGTCGTCCACCGTGACCACGTCGCTGCCCACGTTCATCAGCCTCAGGCGGCTCAGCCGGCGGTCGCCCGGCGCGAGGCCGGCGACCAGTTCGCGGTAGTAGGCCGGGGTGATCTCCATGATCGTGACCCGGTGCTCGGCCAGCCGGTCCGCCAGTTCGGCCGGGCTCCAGAACAGTGGATCGCTCACCACCACGGTCGCACCGGCCAGCAGGGTGGCCGCCATCTGGTCCATCGCCACGTCGAAGGTGAGCGCCGACAGCAGCACCACGCGGTCGTCGGCGCCGATGTCGTAGGCCTCGGCGATGACCTCGCAGTGGTGGGCGTAGGAGCCGTGCTGGATCAGTACGCCCTTGGGCTGCCCGGTGGATCCCGACGTGTAGATGACGTACGCGAGCTGCTCCGGGTCGACGGTCACCGCCGGGTCCGTGGTGGGCTGTCGTTCCAGCCGGGCGCGGTCGCCGTCCAGGCTGATCACCGTGGCCCGCCCGCCGGCCAGGCGGTCGGCGAAGCGGCTGTGCGTCAGTACCGTCCCGGCCCCGGCGTCCGCCAGCATGAAGGCGAGCCGCTCGGCCGGGTGCTCGGGGTCGAACGGCACGTAGCAGCCGCCGGCCTTCAGCACGCCGAGCAGGGCGACCACGACATCCGGTCCGCGCTCCAGGCAGACCCCGACCACGCTCTCCGGGCCCACCCCGGCCGCCCGCAGGTGGTGCGCCAACTGGTTGGCCCGGGCGTTGAGTTCGCCGTAGGTCAGACGGCTCTCGGTCCGGCCGGCGAATACCACCGCGAGCGCGTCGGGCCGGGCGGCGGCCCGCGCCGAGAAGAGCTCGGGCACGCAGGCCCGGGGCTGCTCGGCCGGGGTGCCGCGCCAGTCGGTGAGCAGCTGCCGGCGCTCCGGCGCGGTCAGCATCTCCAGGTCGCCGATCCGGGCGTCCGGCGTGCCGACGGCGCTGCGGAGCAGTTGCAGGTAGTGCTGGGCCATCCGTTCCACGGTGGACCGGTCGAAGAGGGCCGTGGAGTGCTCGAAGGCGCACGCGAGCGTGCCGTCCGGCTGCTCCTCGAAGGTGACGGTGAGGTCGAACTTGGCGACCTGCCAGTCCGCCGGGAGCTCCTCGACCTCGACGCCGTCGATCTCCAGCGGGCTCCGCCGGGTGTGCAGCAGCTCGAACATCACCTGGAAGAGCGGGTTGCGGGACAGGTCGCGGTCGGGGCGCAGCTCGTCGACCAGCCGCTCGAACGGCAGGTCCTGGTGGGCGTAGGCCTGGACGGCGTCGGCCCGCACCCGGTCGAGCAGTTCGGCGAAGGTCGGTGCCCCCGAGAGGTCGGCCCGCAGGACCACGGTGTTGACGAACAGGCCGACCAGGTCCTCGGTCTCGGCGCGGGTGCGGCCGGCCACCGGGGTGCCGACGGCGAGGTCGCACTGCCCGCTGTAGCGCGCCAGCAGCACGTGGAACGCGGCGAGCAGGACCATGAACGAGGTCGCCGAACGGGCTCGGCCCACGGCTGCCACCGCCGCGCCGAGATCGGCCGGCACGTCGACGTGGAGCAGTTCGCCGCGCGGGTCGCGCACCGCGGGACGCGGTCGGTCGGTCGGCAGCTCCAGCGGCTGGAGGCCGGTCAGGTGCTCCTTCCAGTAGTCCAGTTGTGCCGCCACCACCGGCTCGGACAGCCGGTCGCGCTGCCAGGCGGCGAAGTCGGCGTACTGCACGGCGGGCGCGGCCTCCGGCAGCGGCAGGCCGGCCGTGAAGCAGCGGTAGAACCGCCCGATCTCGTCGGCGATCACCTCCGTCGACCAGGCGTCGGTGGCGATGTGGTGGAAGGTCAGGGCGAGGATCCACTCCTCGGCCGCGGTCCGCAGCAGCGCGGCCCGCACCGGCGGCTCGCGGTCGAGCGCGAACGGCCGGCCGGTCTCCCGGGCGAGCGCCTCGTGCACCTCCTGCTCGGTCCGGCCGCGCAGGTCCAGCGCGGCCAGGCCGAGCGGGCGCGGCGGGTCGACCACCTGCACGGGCACCCCGTCCACCTCGGTGTACCGGGTGCGCAGCACCTCGTGCCGGTCCACCACCCGGTCCAGGGCCCGGCCCAGCGCCTGCTCGTCCAGGCGGCCGGTGAGCCGCAGCACGGTCGGCACCAGGTACTCGGCGCTGCCGGGCTCCAGCCGGTCGAGGAACCAGAGCCGCTGCTGCGCCGAGGAGAGCGGCAGCGGGCCGGTCCTGGGGGCGGGGGTGATCGGCGGCAGCTCGACGCCCCGGTAGCCGGTCTCGATCAGCTCGGCCAGCCGGGCCGGCGTGCGCAGGGCGAAGACCTGGGCGAGCGGCAGCTCGACGCCCAGCGCGTCGCGCAGCCGGAAGGCGACCCGGGTGGCGAGCAGCGAATGCCCGCCGAGCGCGAAGAAGTCGTCCCGGGCGCCGACCCGTTCCACCCCCAGGACCTCGGCGAAGATCGCGGCCAGGGTCTGCTCGACGGGGGAGCGCGGGGCGACGTACGCGCCCGCGGCCTCGGTCCGCGCGGGGTCGGGCGCGGGCAGGGCCGCGCGGTCGACCTTGCCGCTGGCGGTCAGCGGGAGCGCGTCCAGCAGGACGAAGGCGGAGGGGACCATCGCCTCCGGCAGCCGGCCCGCCAGGTGCGACCGCAGCCCGTGCGCGTCGAGCACCGCCGCCGGTTCGGGCACCACGTGCGCGATCAGCCGGTGGTCCCCGTCGTCGCGGCGCTGCACACCCACCACGGCCGCGGCGACGCCCGGGTGGGCGCACAGCACGCCCTCCACCTCGCCCGGCTCGATCCGCACGCCGCGGACCTTGAGCTGGTCGTCGATCCGGCCCAGGTACTCCAGCCGGCCGTCGGTGCGCCACCGCGCCCGGTCCCCGGTCCGGTAGAGCCGCTCGCCCGGCTGCTGCGGGAAGGGGCTGGGGGCGAACCGTTCGGCGGTCAGCCCGGGGCGGCCCAGGTAGCCGCGGGCGAGTCCGACGCCGACCACGCACAGCTCGCCGGGGACGCCGACCGGGCAGAGGTTGTCGTCCCGGTCGAGGACCAGGATCCGCAGGTTGTCCAGCGGCCGGCCGATGGAGACGGTCCGGGCGTGGTCGTCGGCCCGGTAGCGCCAGGCGGTCACGTCGATCGAGCACTCGGTGGGCCCGTAGGTGTTGTACAGCTCCACCTTGACCCGGCTGAGCAGCCGCTCGCAGAGGCGGGCCGGCAGCGGTTCGCCGGCGCAGAACACCAGGCGCAGGCTGGTGCACTCGGCGAGGCCCGGCTGGTCCACCAGGGTGCTCAGGACCGACGGGACGAGCTGCAGCACGGTGACGCCGTGCTCGGCCACCGCCCGGAGCATCGCGGCCGGGTCGCGGTGGGCGCCGTCG
Organism: Kitasatospora sp. NPDC097691; assembly: GCF_040302665.1. Lineage (NCBI taxonomy): Bacteria > Bacillati > Actinomycetota > Actinomycetes > Kitasatosporales > Streptomycetaceae > Kitasatospora > Kitasatospora sp. NPDC097691. Next base: position 8,911 of record NZ_JBEORY010000038.1, read on the forward strand.
GGTGCCAGCACGATCGTGGCGCCGCACACCAGCGGGGCCAGGAACTCCCACATCGCGGCGTCGAAGCCGATCGTGGTCTTCTGCAGGACCCGGTCGCCGGCCGCGAGGCCGTGCCGTTCGACGGTCCACAGCACGCGGTTGCGGATCCCCTCGTGGGGCACCAGCACGCCCTTGGGCAGGCCGGTCGAACCGGAGGTGTAGACGGCGTACGCGGCGCCGGCCGGGTCGACCCGCGGCAGGTCGCCGGAGCCGTACCCGTCGAGGAGGGCCGGGTTCCCGTCGTCGAGGAAGGCCGGGTTGCCGCCGTCGAGGACGACGTCGGCCGAGAACTGCGGCAGGTCGTGCGAGGCGTCGGCGATCAGCAGGGCGGCCCCGCTGTCCCGCAGCAGGTGCTCGCGGCGGGCCGCCGGGTGCTCGGGGTCGATCGGGACGTAGACCGAGCCCGCCTTGAGGACGGCGAGCAGCGCGGTGACCAGGTCCGGGCCGCGGCGCAGGGACACCGCCACCGGCACCTCGGGGCCGGCGCCCAGCTCGATCAGCCGGCGGGCCAGGCGGTCCGCCCGCCGGTCGAGCCGGCCGTACGTCACCTCCTCGGTGCCGAAGACCACCGCGGTGGCCTCGGGAGTGGCGGCGGCCTGCTCGGCGAAGAGCTCGTGCAGACAACGGTCGGGACGCGCGACCACCGGGCCGAGACCGGCCTCGTCGAGGCGGTCGCGCTCGGCGGCGTCCAGCAGGTCGAAGCGGCTGAGCGGGCGCTTCGGATCGGCGGCGAGGCCGGCCAGCAGCCGGCCGTAGTGGTCCGCCAGCCGCTGCACGCTCTCCCGCTCGAACAGCGCGGTGGCGTACTGCAGGGAACCGGAGAGGGTGCCGTCCTCGTGTTCCAGCACGTGCAGCGTCAGGTCGAAGGCCGCCCCCGCCCCGGGCGTGGGGACCACCCGCACCTCCAGGCCGGGCAGCGTGAACGGCCGGGCGGCGGCGTTCTGCAGGGCGAAGGAGACCTGGAAGAGGGGGTTGCGCGAGAGGTCCCGGTCCGGCGCGAGTTCGTCCACCAGCCGCTCGAACGGGACCTCCTGGTGGGTGAAGGCGTCCAGCGCCGACTCCCGGACCCGGGCCAGCAGGTCGAGGAAGGACGGGTCGCCGGACAGGTCGGCCCGCATCACCAGGGTGTTGGTGAAGAACCCGAGCAGCTCCTCCACCTCCACCAGGGACCGGCCCGCCACCGGCGTGCCCACGGCGACGTCCGACCGCCCGGTGTGCCGCGCCAGCAGGGCCTGGAACGCCGCGAGCAGCACCATGAACGGCGTCGCGCCGTTGGCCCGGGCCAGCCGTCCGACCGCCGCGACCAGCCCGGGGGCGAGCTCGAACTCCACGCTGTCGCCCGCCGCGTCCCAGACCGCCGGCCGCGGCCGGTCCGTCGGCAGGTCCAGCGGCGTCAGCCCGGCGAGCCGGTCGTGCCAGTACGTCAGCTCCTCGGTGAGCCGGTCGCCGGACAGGTACTCGCGCTGCCAGTCGGCGAAGTCCGCGTACTGCACCGGGAGCGGCTCCGGAACCGGTGTGCCGCCGCCGGTGAACGCGCCGTAGAAGGCGTCGAGCTCCCGGGCCAGGACACCCCAGGACCAGCCGTCGAAGGCGATGTGGTGCACCACCAGCAGCAGCAGGTGCTCCTCGTCGGAGATCCGGAGCAGGGTCAGGCGCAGCGGCAGCTCGGTGGCCAGGTCGAACGGACGGCGGATGCCCCGGTCGACGATCGAGCGGGCCTCGGCTTCCCGCTCCGTCGGCTGAAGATGCGTCAGATCGACGTGTTCGAGCGGGAGTTCGGCGTACTCGGCGATCTCCTGTACGGGCACGCCCTGGGTCGCCGGGTACCGGGTCCGCAGTACCTCGTGCCGGTCCAGTACGGCCTGCGCCGCGCGGACCAGCATCCCGGCGTCCAGCGGCCCGGAGATCCGCAGCACCAGCGGCAGCAGGTAGTCCGCCGCCCCCGGTCGCAACTGGTCGATGAACCACAGTCGTTCCTGGGCGAAGGACGTCGGGCAGTGCACCGGCTGCCCCTGCGCAGCCCCGGCCGCCACGTCGGCCTCCGGGCCGAAACCACCGTTCACATGCCACCTCCCACAGAGCGCCACGTCGGCGTGCGGTCAGCCTGCCGGGCGTCCGGCGGTGCGCGGTAGAGAGGGACCGGCAGACCTGCACGCCGCACGACTGCGCACTCCGCCGTCGGTTCTTCTCTGTGGCCGCCGAGCCGGCCTGCGGCACGCTGTGCTGCGACAGCGCCGGACACCGAGGGCCGGTCGAGCAGTGCGGGAGGACAGCGGGATGGCTGACGAGAACACCGACGAGCGCACCTACTGCGTGGTCCGCAACGACGAGGAGCAGTACTCGATCTGGCTCGCCGACCGGGAACTGCCGCTCGGCTGGCACCGGGAGGGCTTCGAAGGCCCCAAGCAGGCCTGCCTGGACCACATCGACGCGGTGTGGACGGACATGCGCCCGCTCAGCCTGCGCCGCCGCATGGAGCAGGCGAGCCAGGCCTGATGGGTGAGCGAAGCGAGCAAGTGCCGCTGCCCGACGTCTCCTTGCACGAGCGGGTCGCGCAGCGCGCGGCCGCCGCGCCGCAGGCCGTCGCGGTGGAGTGCGCCGGCGAGCGGCTGACCTACGCCGAACTGGACGCCAGGGCGAACCAGGTGGCCCACCTGCTGGGCGAGCACGGGGTCCGCCGCGGTGACCCGGTGGCGGTCTGCGCGGGGCGCGACATCGAGGTGGTCGTCGCGCTGCTCGGCGTGCTCAAGGCCGGCGGCTACTACGTGCCGCTGGACCCGGAGTACCCGGCGGAGCGGCTGGCGTTCATGGCCGCCGACTCCGGAGCCCGGATCCTGCTGGTCCAGCCGGAGTCGGCGCACCGCTTCGACGCCGTACCGGGCCTGCGCGCCGTCCCGATGGCGAAGGGCCCGGTGGCGCCGGGCCGGCCGACCACCCCGCCGCCGGTCGCCACGCACCCGGACGACCTCGCCTACCTGATGTACACCTCCGGCTCCACGGGCCGGCCCAAGGGGGTCGGGATCACGCACCGGAACGTGCTGCGGCTGGTGCACGAGGTCGACTACGTCGACCTCGACGCCGGGCAGGTGGTGCTGATGCTCGCTTCGCTCTCCTTCGACGCCTCGACCTTCGAGATCTGGGGGCCGCTGGCCAACGGCGCCAGGCTGGCGGTCCTGCCGCAGGGCATCCCCACCGGTGAGACCATCGAGCGGGCGGTCCGCGAACACGGCGTGACCCTGCTGATGCTCACCAGCGGCCTGTTCCAGCACGTGGTGCGCACCCGCCCCGGCGCACTGGCCCCGGTCCGCCACGTCCTCGTGGTCGGCGACGTGGCACCACCCGCCGAGGTGCGGGCCCTGATCGACCTCGGCGTCGAGGTCAGCAACGGCTACGGGCCCACCGAGTGCACGACGTTCAGCTGCGTCCGGCGCGGCGTCACCCCGGCCGAGACGCACAGCAGCATCCCGATCGGCACCGCCATCACCAACACCACCGCGTACGTCGTGGACGACCGGGGCCGCCGCACCCCGCCCGGCGCGGAGGGCGAACTGCTGATCGGCGGCCCGGGGGTGGGCCTCGGCTATCCCGGGCGGCCCGCCCTCACCGCCGAGCGCTTCGTACCGGACCCGTTCGGCACCACGCGGGGCGGCCGACTGTACCGGACCGGCGATCTGGTGGTCCGTCAGGACGACGGCCTGTTCAGGTTCCTGGGCCGACGCGACCAGCAGGTGAAGATCCTCGGGCACCGGGTGGAGCCCGGCGAGATCGAGGCGGCGCTGGGGAACCACCCCGAACTCGCCGCGGCGGCGGTCGCCGTGCGGCTGACCGCCGCCGGGGACAAGCAACTCGTCGGCTACGTCGTCCCCGACGGCGACCCGGCGCCCACCGGCGCGCAGCTGCGGGCGTACCTGGGGGAGCGGCTGCCGGACTACCTGGTCCCGACCGCCTGGGTGACGCTCGCCGAACTGCCGCTCACGCCGAACGGCAAGGTGGACCGGGCGGCGCTGCCGGAGCCGACCACGGGCGCGGGCGGGCCGGTGACGGCGCCCCGGACGCCGCTGGAGCAGTCCGTCGCCGAGATCTGGACCGAGCTGCTCGGCGTCGCCCCGGTCGGCGTGCACGACGACTTCTTCGCGCTGGGCGGTCAGTCGCTGCTGGCCACCCAGGTGGTCGCCCGGCTGCAGGAGCGGTTCCCGGTCGTGCTGCCCGTGCGCGCCGTGTTCGACGAGTCCACGGTCGAGCGGCTGGCCGCCCTGGTGCACCGCGCGATCATCGAGCATGTCGAGCAACTGACGGATTCCGAGGTGGAGTTGATGTTGTCGCAGGTGCGTGAGGGATGAGCACAGTGCCGAACCGGCGTGCGCCGGGGAGTTCCGGGGACCAGCGGCAGGCGCTGCTGGACAGCCTTCTGCGCGGCGCCGCCGGCCCCGCGCGCGCCTCCGGGGCGATCGGCCCCGCGCCGCGCGACCGGCAGCTGCCCCTCTCCTTCGCCCAGCAGCGGCTCTGGACCCTGGAGCAGCTGCGCCCCGGCACCGCCGAGTACGTGGTGCCCCTCGCCTGGGAACTGCACGGGCCGCTGGACGTACCGGCGCTGCGCCGGGCCCTGCGCGCGCTGGTCGAGCGGCACGAGGTGCTGCGCACCCGCTACCGCGAGGACGACCACCTGCCGGTCCAGGTGGTGGACCCGGCCGCCGACCCGGACTTCGCCGAGCTGGACCTCGCCGGCCTGACGTCCGCCGAACGCCCCGGGCGGATGGCGGAGTCGATCGAGCGCGAGGCCAGGACGCCGTTCGACCTGGCCGGCCGCTGGCCGCTGCGGGCCCGGCTGCTGCGGCTCGCCCGGGACCACCACGTGCTGGCCCTGGCCCTGCACCACATCGCCGTCGACGGCTGGTCGGTCGGCGTGCTCGCCCGCGAACTCGGCGCGCTGTACTCGGCGTTCGCCACCGGCTCGCCGAGCCCGTTGGCGCCGCTGCCGGTGCAGTACGCCGACTTCGCCGCCTGGCAGCGCCGCGAACTCGCCGACCCGACGACCGGGCAGCTGCCCTACTGGCGGTCCAGGCTCGCGGGCGCCACGGCGACCGAGCTCACCACCGACCGCCGCCGCCCCCCGGTCTTCGACCCGGCCGGCGCCACCCTGCCGTTCACCGTCCCGGCCCGGACGGCCCGAGCCCTGACGGAGCTCGGGCGCTCGCGCGGCGCGACGCCGTTCATGGTGCTGCTGGCCGCGTTCCAGGTCCTGCTGGCCCGGCACACCGGCCAGACCGACATCGTGGTGGGCACGCCGGTGGCCGGACGCACCAGGGCCGAGGTCCAGGGCCTGGTCGGCTTCTTCGTCAACACCCTGGTGCTGCGCACCGACCTGTCCGGCGACCCGTCCTTCCTGACGGCCGTGGACCGCGTGCGGGAGACGGCCCTGGACGCCTTCGCCCACCAGGAGGTCCCGTTCGAGCGGCTGGTGGACGAGCTGGCGCCGGAGCGGGACCCCTCCCGCAACCCGCTGTTCCGGATCATGTTCGCGCTGAACAACACCGACCCCGCGCAGTTCGACGGCGTCGGCCTGCGGGCCACCGAACTCGCGACGCCCTGGCACGGATCCAGGTTCGACCTGACGCTGCACCTGGCCGAGCAGCCCGACGGCTCGCTGCGCGGAGTCGTCGAGTACGCGACGGCGCTGTTCGGCCCGGACCGGATGGCGGTGCTCGCGCGGCACTTCGGCACCCTGCTCGAAGGGCTGGCCGAAGAACCGGAACTGACGATCCATCAGGCTGAGCTGGCCTCGGCCGGCGAGCTGGAGTTGCTGGCCGGGTTCGACGACACGGCGGTGGAGTACCCGGTGGACGGGCTGCTGCACGGGCTGGTCGAGGAGCAGGCGAAGCGCTCCCCGGACGCGGTGGCGGTGCGCTTCGAGGGTCGTCAGCTGACGTACGCGCAGCTGGACGCGGCGGCGGCGCGGATCGCGCGGCGGTTGCGGGCGGCCGGTGTCGGGCCGGAGTCGGTGGTGGGGGTGTGCCTGCACCGCAGCCTGGAGCTGCCGGTGGCGCTGCTCGGCGTGCTCAAGGCCGGCGGGGCGTACCTGCCCCTGGACCCGGGGTACCCGGCGCAGCGGCTGGCCCACATGCTCGCCGACTCCGGCACCCCGGTCGTGGTCACCACCACCGACCTGGCGGCGAGCCTGCCCGAGCACCGCGCTCGGACCGTGCTCGTCGACGAGCCCCCGGCCGGGGAGGACACGGGCGACCTGCGATCGGCCGAGGAGGACACGGACGGCGTCCTGTCGGCCGTTCCGGTGGACCCGGACAACCCGGCCTACGTGATCTACACCTCCGGCTCCACCGGCCTGCCCAAGGGCGTGGTCATCCCGCACCGAGGCATCGTCAACCGGCTGCGCTGGATGCAGGACGCCTACCGGCTCGACCGGGACGACCGCGTCCTGCAGAAGACGCCCTACAGCTTCGACGTCTCGGTGTGGGAGTTCTTCTGGCCGCTGGCCACCGGGGCGACGCTCGTGCTCGCCCGCCCGGACGGGCACCGCGACCCCGGCTACCTCGCCGAGACCATCGCCGGCGAGCGGATCACCACCACGCACTTCGTCCCCGCCATGCTCCGGGTCCTCCTCGACACCCTGCCGCCCGGCAGCGCGCTCACCCCGCTGCGCCGGGTCCTGTGCAGCGGCGAGGCCCTGCCCGACGACCTCGCCGACGCCTTCCACCACCACCCGGCGATCCGGCACGCCGAACTCCACAACCTCTACGGCCCCACCGAGGCCTCCGTCGACGTCACCGCCACCGCCTGCCCGCCGGGGCAGCCGGTCACCATCGGCCGCCCCATCGCCAACACCCGCACCCACGTCCTGGACCGGGACCTCGCCCCCCAGCCCCTCCACCTGCCCGGCCAGCTCGCCCTCGCGGGCCTCCAGCTCGCCCGCGGCTACCTGGGCCGCCCCGCCCTCACCGCCGAACGCTTCGTCCCCGACCCCGACCCGCGCCACCCCGGCACCCGCCTCTACCTCACCGGCGACCAGGCCCACCACAACCCCGACGGCACCCTCACCTACCACGGCCGCACCGACCACCAGGTCAAGCTCCACGGCCACCGCATCGAACTCGGCGAGATCGAAACCGCCCTGCGCACCCACCCCGCCGTCAGCCAGGCCGTCGTCACCCTCCACCACGACCACCTCACCGCCTACACCGTCACCACCTCCGGGAGCACGCCGCCCGCCCCGGCCCGGCTCCGTGCCCACCTCGCCGGCACCCTGCCCGCGCACATGCTCCCCACCCACTACCGCGTCCTCGACGCCCTCCCCCTCACCCCGAGCGGCAAGATCGACCGCAACGCCCTTCCGGCGCCGGACCCGACACCGGTCGACGCGGCGAACCACACCCCGCCGGGCACCCCGCTCCAGCACCTGATCGTCCGCGGCTGGGCCGAGGCCCTCGGCGTCGAGCCGCACCTGATCGGCATCCACGACAGCTTCTTCGCGCTCGGCGGCGACTCGATCCGCGCCATCGGGGCGGTCGGCCGCCTGCGCGGCGCCGGGCTGGACATCGCCGTCCAGGACGTCTTCCGGCACCAGACGGTCGCCCGGCTCGCCGAGGCCGTCGCCCCGCGGGACGCGAGCGCGGAGCCGGCCGGGCCGGCCCGCTTCGAGCTGCTCGCCGAGGCCGACCGCGACCGTCTCCCGGCGGGCCTGGCGGACGCCTACCCGCTCTCGCTCGCCCAGTCCGGCATGGTCTACGAGATGCTGGCGGGCGCCGACCGGGGCGTCTACCTGACCAACCTGAGCCACCCGGTCCGCGACGACGGCGGATTCTCGGTGGACGCCCTGCGCGCCGCCGCGGCCCTCCTGGTGGAGCGCCACGAGATCCTGCGCACCTCCGTCGACCTGTCCTCCTTCTCCGAGCCGCTGCAGCTGGTGCACCCCACCGCGACGATCCCGGTCTCCCACGTCGACCTGCGGCAGCTGGGTGCGGCGGAGCAGCGGGCCGAGCTCGCCGCGGCCGTCGCCCGCGACCGGCTGGCGCCGTTCGACCTGGCCGTGCCCGGCCTGCTGCGGCTGGCGGCGTACCGGCTGGACGAGCAGTGCTGGCAGCTGTCGGTCAGCAACTGCCACGCCCTGCTGGACGGTTGGAGCCAGAGCTCGCTGGTCGGCGAGCTGCTCGGGTACTACCGGGCGATCCGGGACGGCCGGGAGCCGGCGCCGGCCGCCCCGCCCGCGGCCCGGTTCGCGGACGCGATCGCGCTGGAGAAGCGGGCCCTGGACTCCGCGACGGACCGGGAGTTCTGGCACGAGCGGGTCGCCCGGTTCACCCCGCTGGCGCTCCCGCAGGCCTGGGCGACCCCGCCCGCCGCGGCCGACGAGGCCGGGCCGGTGGAGGCCGAGGAGGTGGCCCGGGTCGACTTCCGCGACCTGCTGCCGCAGCTGCGCGCGGTGGCGCAGGGCGCCGGGGTGCCGCTGAAGAGCGTCCTGCTGGCCGCGCACCTCACGGTGCTGGGCATGATCAGGGGCGGCACCGAGAGCCCGGTCGCCTTCCGGACCGGCCTGGTCTGCAACGTCCGGCCGGAGACGGTCGACGGAGACCAGGCGCGCGGCATGTTCCTCAACACCGTGCCCTTCGGGCTGACGCTGGACGCCCCGAGCTGGACCGAGCTGGCCCGTGCGGTGTTCGCCGAGGAGACCGCCCTGTGGCCGCACCGGCACTACCCGCTGCCGGCCATGCAGCGGGCCTGGGGCCAGGGGACGCCGCTGGTGGACGTCTTCTTCAACCACACGGACCTGACGGTGGTCGACGGCGAGTCCATCGGACTGGACGAGGTCGGGGAGCGCACGCCGAACGAGTTCGGCCTCTCGGTCTCCACCGTCGCGGACGGGATCGTCCTGGAGGCCGGCGCGGACCGGGTCGGCCGGGCCGAGCTCGACCTGCTGGCCCGGACCTACCGGCACGTCCTGGTCGGCCTGGCCGCCGACCCGAAGGCCGACCCGCGCCGCACCGCGCTGCCCGAGCCGGACCGCCGCATGCTGCTGGAGCGCTGGAACGCGGAGCCGCCGGCCGCTGCCGGGCGCAGCCTCGTCGCGCTGTTCGAGGAGCAGGCGGCCCGCACCCCGGACGTGGTGGCCGTGATCTCCTCCGGCGACCGGCTGACCTACCGTCAGCTGACCGAGCGGGTCGCCCGGTTGGCCGGCCACCTGCGGGAGCGCGGGCTGGGCCCCGGCGCGACGGCGGCGGTCTTCCTGGAGCGCGGGCCGGAGCTGCCGACCGCCCTGCTGGCCGTGCTCGCCACGGGCGCCGCCTACGTGCCGCTGGACCCGGACCACCCCGCCGAGCGGAACGCCTTCGTGCTCGCCGACACCGGTGCCTCGGTGATCGTCACCCAGAGCGGCCTGGTGGAGCGGCTCACCGCCCTGCCGCCGGCCATCGGCGGCCCGCTCGCCGTGCTCCTCGACGCGGACCGGGAGGCGATCGCCCGGCAGAGCGGGGCGTTCGCCGGGCCGGAACTCGACCAGGACGCCCTCGCGTACGTCATCTACACCTCCGGCTCCACCGGCCGGCCCAAGGGTGTGATGATCACACACGGCGGTCTGGCCGACTTCCTGACCGCGATGCTCGACCTGCCCGGACTGCGCCCCGGCGCGCCGGTGGCCGCGCTGACCACGGTCTCCTTCGACCCCTCCGTCCTGGAGCTCTACCTGCCGCTGCTGGTCGGCGCCCCGGTGGTGCTCGCGACCGCGGAGGAGGTCAGGGACCCGCTGCGGATGGCCGCACTGATCACCGCGACCACCCCCGCGATCGTCCAGTCCACCCCGGTCACCCTGCGGATGCTGCTGGACAGCGGCTGGTCGGCCCCGGCCGGGCTGGTGGTGCTGTGCGGCGGCGAGCGGCTGCCCACCGAGCTGGCCCGCCGGCTCGCCGCCGACGGCGCCCGGGTGCTGGACCTGTACGGCCCCACCGAGACCACGGTGTGGACCACCGTGACCCGCCTGCGCGCGGACGGCACCCCGGAGCAGTGGTCGCCGGTGCCCGGCACCGTCCTGCACGTCCTGGACGGCGGGCTGGAGCCGGTGCCGGTCGGGGTCCCCGGGGAGATCTGCCTCGGCGGCGCCGGCCTGGCCAGGGGCTACCTCAACCGACCCGGTGTCACGGCGCAGGCCTTCGTACCCGACCCGCACGGCCGGGAGCCCGGGGCCAGGCTCTACCGCACCGGCGACCTCGGCCGCCGCCACCACGACGGCCGGGTCGAGCTGCTCGGCCGGGCGGACCACCAGGTGAAGATCCGCGGCCACCGGATCGAGCCCGGCGAGATCGAGGCGGTGCTGCTGGGCTGCCCGGAGGTGCGGGCCGCCGTCGTCCATCCGGTCGCGGCGGGCACCGGGGAGGCCGAACTGGTCGCCTACCTGGAGCCGTTCCCCGGCGCCACGCCGCCGGACAGCGGCGAACTGCGCGACCTGGTGGGCCGGATGGTCCCGGACTACATGATCCCGGCGGCTTTCGTCGTGCTCGACGCGCTGCCGCTCACCCCGAGCGGCAAGGTCGACCGGGGCAGGCTCCCCGCCCCCACGCCGGCCGCCCGCACCGGCGAGTACCTGGCGCCGCGGACCGACCAGGAACGGGCCGTCGCCGGCGCGTGGTGCGAGGTGCTCGGTGTCGAGCGCGTCGGCGTGCACGAGAACTTCTTCGACCTCGGCGGCCACTCCCTGCTGGCCACCCGCATCGCGCTGCGGCTGCGCGACGCGACCGGGCTGGACGTACCGGTCCGCGCCCTGTTCGACCGTTCCACCGTCGCCGCGCTGGCCGCCGCGTTGCCCCACTACGCCAAGCGCCCGACCCAGGAGACACCCCGGCTGGTGGCCGGCCGCCGGTTCCGGCGGCAGGCCGCACCGGACGTCCAGCCACCCCACCACGACGAAGACGGAGCCAAGCCGTGACCCGCACCATGCTCAAGTCCAAGATCCACCGCGCCACCGTGACCCAGGCGGACCTGCACTACGTGGGATCCCTGACGATCGATCAGGACCTGATGGACGGCGCCGACCTGCTCCCCGGCGAACTCGTCCACATCGTCGACATCGACAACGGCGCGCGCCTGGAGACCTACGTGATCGCCGGCCCGCGCGGCAGCGGGATCATCGGGATCAACGGCGCGGCCGCCCGGCTGATCCACACCGGCGACCTGGTCATCATCATCAGCTACACCACGGTCGGCGACGCCGAGGCCAAGGCCCTCGTCCCCAAGGTCCTGATGGTCGACGCCGCCAACCGCCCGCTCGCCCACACCGACGACCCGGCCGAGCCGGTGCCCGGCACCCGGACCAGCCGCGGCGACGCGGTCGCCGCCCGGTAGCACGGGCGCCCGGCGCGGGCGGCGGCGAGCAGCTGCGGCCGAAGCAAGGGGAGGGGCGGGCCGGACCACGTTGTCCGCCCGCTCCTCCCGTTCTCCACGAGGTTCAGGACGGAGCACCGACGGCGGCCTGCGCCATGGCGATGAAGCGCGGGATGAGCGGATGGGCACCGCGTTGGGGATGGACCAGGTTCAGCGGCACCTGCGGGGCGTCCGGGATGGCGATGAACGACACGAACGAGTGCACGTGCTGGCGGCCGACGAATTCGGGGACCACGCCCACGCCCCTGTTCGCGGCGACCGCTTCCAGCCATTCGTCGAAATTGCTGCAGATCGCGGAGACGCTCGGCTGGCGGTCGGCCGGCCAGTCGGTCAGGTCGGTCGTTCCGCTCACCTCGTTCAGCACGAGGCCCAGTTCGGCGATTTCGGCCCAGCTCATCTCCTCCTTTCCGGCCAGTTCGGATCGTGTGGAGACGGCGGCGATCCTCCGTTCGTGCAGCAGGGTCGTGACCTTCACGTCCGGGGCCTTGATCCGACCGCGCAGGATCGCCAGATCGCTTTTCCCGCGGTCGACCCCGGCGAGCTTGGCGTCGTGGCGGTGCACCTGGACCGTGACGCCGGTCTCGGCCTCGAACTCGGCGATCACCTCCTGCGGCCACCCGGAAGGGAAACCCCAGGCGAATCCGAGCCTGAGCACGTCCTTCGGTTCAAAACGCAATGCGTCTTCCAGCCGAGTTATGAGAAAGGAAAGTTGATCGTAAAGGCGCTCACCTTCCGGGGTGAGCGTCACCTGACGGGTGGTTCGTTCCAGCAGCTTCCGGCCGAGCAGTTCCTCCAGGCGCTTGATGTTTCTGCTGAGCGTCGGCTGGGAAACGTTCATCCGCTTGGCGGCGCGGGTGAAGTGTCTCTCTTCCGACAGGGCCAGGAACCCGCGCAGGTGGTGCAGCTCGATACTCATGGACAGCAGCATATGCAGGGAGGCATATGCGTCATCAGATGTCCCGTGCCGGCGGGAGCTGTGAGATGTCGGACGCAATGAGCCCTTCCCCGGTGCCTCGGCAGGCTTTCCCGCGGCGGCCCTCACTCCCGGGCTCGGACTGTTTCCGCCCGTTCCACGCGCGGTCGACCGACATTCACCTGAGTCGGAGTCGCCGCGGTCGCGGACTCCCGGACCGGAGGCCCTGCACCGCCGACCGCTCCCGGGCACGTGGCGTCGAGCAGGCCGACCGGTCCGGCCCGGGAGCGGATGGTTCAGCCCGAGTACTCCTCGTCGGTCACGTGCTCGTGCCAGTCGGTGGGCCCGTCGGTGACGGCGATGTGGGTCATGAACGTGCCCTCGCCGGCGCCGTGCCAGTGCTCCTCACCGGGGTGGCAGACCACCGTGTCGCCGGCCCTGATCTCCTGCCGCTCGCCGCCGCGGGCCTGGACCACGCCGACGCCCTCGGTCACGTGCAGGACCTGTCCGGCCGGGTGGGTGTGCCAGTGGCTGCGCGAGCCGGGCGTGAACAGGACGTTGCGCACCTCGGCGTTGGCGGTCGCGCCGATCCGCGGCCACAGCCAGACGTCGCCGGTGAAGCGGTCCTCGGGGCCCTTGGTCGAGTCTCCGGGGTGGTGGATGACATCCATCGTGTGAACTCCTTCGTGGTCATCGGTCACTGGTCATCGGTTGGTGACCAATGGCGTGTGGCTATTGCTCGTTGAGCACCGGAGCGGTCGACGAGGACCGTCCGGCGAGCAGGATCAGGGCGGAGGCGGCGAGCGACATCACTGCCAGGACGGCGGTGGTCGTGGCGAACGCGTGCTGCGGTGTCCCGCTGCCGCCGACGAGATCCAGGTACAAGGTGCCGAACACGGCCACGCCCAGGGTGCCGCCGACCTGGAGCGTGGTGTTGAACAGGCCGCTGACGTCCGGCGCGTACCGGGCCTCGACGGTCTCGGTCATGTGCGCCAGGGTGCCGCTGAACGCCGCGCCGTAACCGACGCCGCCGATCCCCAGCAGGACGACCAGGGCGGCGGTGCCCTGGGCGCCGAGCGCGATGAGCGCGAAGCTGACGGCCATCAGCACGCCCCCGACCGGGGCGGCCAGCCGGCGGGCGCGCGTTCCCAGCCGCCCGAGGATCGGCCCGATCAGGGCGAAGGTCGCCACCCAGGCGACCGGGACCAGGCCGGAGTAGACCGCGCTCTTGCCGAGCCCCTGTTGCAGGTAGAGCGCCAGGACGAACAGCAGGGCGAAGTAGCCGGCCCGGGTGGCGGCCTGCGAGGCGAGCGCGAGGGCGACGTGACGGCGGGTCAGGAGTTCGACGTTCATCAGGGGGGCGCCCGCGCGTCGTACCACCCTCCGCTCGGTCCAGCCGAAGAGGGCGAACACCGGCAGCGAGGAGCCCAGGCAGAGCCAGGTCCACAGCGGCCAGCCCGCGTCGCGCCCCAGGACCAGCGGTGTCACCAGCAGGAACAGTCCGAGCGAGAGCAGTGCCACGCCGGGCAGGTCCAACGCGCCCTGCTGCGAGGGGCGGTCGTCCGGCAGGAAGGCCAGCGAGGTGAACAGCAGGATGACGCCGATCGGCACGTTGATCAGGAAGACCGGCCGCCAGCCGGTGCCCAGGATGTCGGCCGACACCAGGATGCCGCCCAGTGCCTGGCCGACGACCGAACTGACGCCGAGGATGCCGGTGTACGCGCCCAGCGCCCGGCGCCTGGCCCGGCCCTCGAACTCCACCTGGATGGTGGTCAGCACCTGGGAGATCATCAGGGCGGCGCCGAGTCCCTGCACCACCCGGGCGCACACCAGGACGACGGCGTCGGGCGCGAGGCCGCAGCCGAGCGAGGACAGGGTGAAGACGGTCAGCCCGGCGAGGTAGACGCGCCGCCGACCGTGGATCTCGCCCAGTCGGGCGCCGGTGATCAGCAGCATCGCGAAGGCCAGCGTGTACCCGGAGACGATGAGCTCCAGGGCACCGCTGGAGGCGTGCAGCCGATCGCGGATCGAGGGGATCGCGACGTTGACCACCGCGATGTCGACGTTGCCCAGGAACATGCCGCCGAGCAGGGACGCCAGCATCCAGAACGGCCGTCCGCCGCGTCCGTCCCCGGGGGTTTGCGGTGCCTCGACCGGCACCGCCTCGGTTGCCGCAGAGATCTTCAAGGAATCCACATCCGGAGTGTAACTACTAGTATGTACAGTCTGCAATCCGGCGCCGGCGAAGGGCAGTCCGGGCTCGGACGACGGACGGAAGGCGGCCGACGGGGGCTGGACGCGCCGGCCGGGCGGCCGGGGGCGGGTGGGGCACCGACTGGACGGTCCCCGCCCCCGGCCGTCACGGGCGCGGCCTCAGACCACGTCCCGCTGGACCAGCTGGAACTGGATCCCGTCGGAAGTCCCGGGCTGGGTCCAGGCATTGAGGTTTGGTCCCACCAACACAGGCTCGCTCGTGGTGAGTTCGATGCCCAGCTGCTGCACCGCCTTCATGATCTGCGGCACGTCGTCGACCTCCACGCCGATGTGCTCGATCCGGGCCTGCGCCCCGTCGCCGAGCCTTCGGCTGCGCGCCTCCGCACCGGTCGGCTCGATGAGCTCGATCCGGCCGTCCCCGCACCGGTAGAACGCGATCCGGACGTTGCGCTCGGGGATGTCCTGAGCCCGTTCCAGCTGCATGCCCAGGCTCTCCAACAGGGCTCGGGCCTCGGTGATGTCGTCCACCACCACACCGATGTGGTCGATCCGCTTGAACATGGTCCGCCTCTCGTGCTGCTCGTGGTTCTCGTGCTGCTCGTGGTTCTCGTACTTCTCGGGGTCCCCGGGTTCCCGGGGTTCCCCGTCCTGCCGGCTACTTGGAGAAGTTGTTGTGCAGGGCCGCCAGTTGGGGAAGGTTCGACATGTTGAGGAGCAGCAGGTCGGCGTCCCCCGTCCCGTTCTCGAAGTGGTGCACGGTCCAGGCCGGGATGAGCAGGATGTCGCCCTCGCTCAACCCGGTGGTGTCGCCGCTCTCGTGGAAGACCACCGTGCCCGTCCCGGAGCGCACGAAGTAGAGGTGCCACCAGGTGTGCGCGTGCGGGGTGGTGCGCTCTCCGGGCCGGACGGCCTGGAAGGTCATCGAGGTGCCGGGGACGACCTCGTGGCCGCCGTCCGGTCGGGCCAGGGTGATCGTGCCGTACTCCGTGTGCTCGGTCAGCCGGAGCTCCTCGGCGAGGGTTTCCCACTGCCACAGGACCGGCTCCGGCTGCGGCCGCGCATGGCGCCGGCGGAACTCAGGGTACGGAAACTGCTGTCCGGTCTGTATCGCCACGTTGTGCCTCCGGGGTGACGTCGGTGCGCTGGTGGATGTGCGTGATCAGGTCCCGTACGGCGGTGTCGGCGTCGATCGAGAACTGCGAGGCCATCGCGTGCCGGGGCAGCGCGTGGGTGTAGAACCGCGGCCCCTCGACCGGGTAGCCGATCGCCCAGGCGGCGGCGAGCGTGTCGCCGGTCGCGGTCACGGGCCGGCCGCACGCGTCGATCTCGATGCCGCCGGGCCGGAACGGGCCGTTGGCGTACGGGCGGACCAGCCCGCGCCCGAGCAGGTTGCCGATCAGCGGCGAGCGGTCGAGTTCCGGGTGGAAGGCGTCGAGCCGCGCGATCACCAGGGCGTCGACGGCCACGGACTCCGACCCCTGGGGGTACGGGGTGCGCACCACGAACCGACCGGCCTCCCGGTCGTGGACCACGGTGCAGCCCGGCCCGCCGGCCAGGTCCACCACTCCCGCCCGGAACAGCGCGAGCAGCTGCCGGTTGCGGATCAGCGGCGGACCGAACGAGACCCGGTTCATGATCGGGCCGTAGGTCCGGTTGAACACCCGGTGCGACCGCGGGGTGAGCCCGGAGAACTCCACCGCCTCCCGCAGGCTCGCCCGGGTGTCCCGGATGACGTCGGTGGCAGCCTTGACCGGGCTCGTCGTGTTCCCCAGCTCCGCCTGCGCCAGGTCCTCGACGACGTGGTCGAGGAAGAACTCGGTGAAGGCCTTCTGGTTGTCGAACTCCCGCTCGTGCAACGGGTCGAGGATCGCCTCGACGGCCGCCAGCTCGGCCGGGCTCGGCTCGAACCGCTCCGGGGGGACGGCGCCGCCCTGCTGCGCCGCACGGTGGGCGTAGGCCATCTCCCGCTTCAGGAGCGGCAGCACCTCCTCCTCGAAGTCGAGACGCGGGTCGTTGCGCCGCTTCAGCGCGCGTTCCTTGAGGAGGCGCACCGCCTCCGGGGTGAAGAACCGCGCCCGGTGCTGCCCGGTGGTGCCCTTCTGGTTCACCCCGCGGGCGGCGAACGGCAGGCACTGGCGGGAGAACAGCCGGATCGCGGGCTCCCGCCCGGAGGGCCGGTAGACGAGCTCCGCGCCGGAGTCGTCGAACCGTCCGCCGCGGCCGACCGTGAGCTCGGAGATCACGTCGTGCGCGGTCAGCCCGAAGCCCTGGACGGCGACGGTGGAGCCCGGGGCGATCCCGCCGAGCCGCCGCACCGGGTACGGCGAGGCGCAGTACATCAGCCAGGGGTTGCGGTCGGCGTGCTCCCGGGCGAACTCCGTGTGGGCCCGGTCCTCGTCGGTGGGGATCCGCTCGCAGTGCCCGGTGGTGAGGAAGACGTAGTCGCTCGGCAGGCGGTGGCCGTTCGCCAGGTGGACGGTGTAGCCGCCGCCCGGGTGCGCCTCGACGTCGCACGCCCGGTCGCGGTGGTGCACCACCCTGATCCGCTCCGGCAGCGCGCGCACCGTCCGGTCGAACACCCAGCCGAGGTACTGGCCGAGCAGCTTGCGGGGCAGGTAGGCGTGTTCACCGACCGGGCGGCCGCCCTCGCCGCCGGTGGGGTGGAACCCGGTGTCGAACTCGCGGTACCCGACGGCCGCCGCCCACTCGGTGAACGAGGGGCCCCGGCCGTCGGCGAACATCGTCACCTGGCTGGCCACGGTGTTGGTCAGCAGGTGGGCGGGCTGGTCGACGGGGTGCGCGCCCTGGCCGGGCTCGCCGGGGTCGATCAGGTGCACCTCCAACCGGCGGTCGGCGGGCAGCCGGTCGGCCAGTTCGCCGATCCGCTGCAGGACGCTCAGGCCGCGCGGCCCGACGCCGATGATCGAGACCTGGTGGGACGTCATCGGGCCACCCCGATCCGGTCCGCGCCGGCTGCGGCGTCGTCGCTTCCGCTCCTGCTGTCCTGGGTGTCCTGGGTGTCCTGGGTGTCCTGGGTGTCCTGGGTGTCCTGGGTGTCCTGCGCGTCCGCCGACGGGGCCTCGTGCAGGCGTACCCAGTCGGGCGCCGTCGCCAGCGCGGGGAACCGCCGGGCCACCCGGGGGTCGTGGCCGGGGATGACGTGGTCGGGGCCGTCCGCGAGGGACTCGACCACGTCGTAGCCCTCGAGCATCGGCGTGAGCTGGTCGAGGATCGGGAACGGGCTGCGCAGCCGGATGTTGGCCCACAGGTGGGTCGCGTCGCCGGCCAGCACGACCCAGCCGCGTGCGGTGTGGACCCGGACCACCTGGGTGCCCGGCGTGTGACCCGGCACCGGGTGCACCGTCACACCCGGCAGGATCTCCGCCTCCCCGCGGTGCAGTACCAGCCGCTCCTCGAACAGCCGCTGCACGGCGGTCTGCACGTTGACCGGCTCGAACGGCCGGCGGACGGCCCGGTGGCGCATGGCCGGCCCGGTGCAGAACCGCAGCTCCTCCTCCTGCAGGTGGATGCGGGCGGTGGGGAAGCGGTCCAGATTGCCCGCGTGGTCGTAGTGCATGTGAGTGATCACGACGTCCGACACCTGCTCGGCCGTGACCCCGAGGTCGGCCAGCGCGTCGACCGGGCAGCGGAACAGGGTGCGGCCGCGGCGGAGGGCCATCTCCTCGGGGAAGCCGGTGTCCACCAGCAGGAAGTGCCGGTCGTCGCGGATCACCCAGAGGTAGAAGTCCATCGGTCCGGCGCTGCCCGGGGTGAACTGGCCTTCGTCGTGCAGGAAGTTGTCCCGCGCGGGGCGGTCGGCGTGGGTGCCGAAGCGGAGCGCGAGGACTTCGTAGGTCGGCAGCGGTCGACCGGCCATCCGGGTCACACCCCCACCAGGTCGAGCGGTCGGCCGATCCCGGGGCGGTCCCCGGCGGGCTCCTCCTCGAAGAAGAAGGAGCGCTCCCCGAAGGCCGGGACGAGCTGGTCGAACCAGGTCGCGGAGGGGTCGAACTTCGCGTAGAAGGGGCGGCGGACGACGCCGTCCTGACGCGCCTGCAGGAACTGCAGCGCGAACACCTTCTCGCCGCGGATCGTCGGCGTGCCGTCGATGAGCACCTTGCCGGGGAAGGCGCTCATCGACGGGCCGCGCACGGTGCGGGACAGCCCGGAGACCGAGCTGTAGGCGGTCCGGAAGATGTCGTAGGCCTCGGCCAGCGGCAGTTCGAAGTAGGACCGGGCACCCGTGTCGCGCTCGACGAACATGTAGTACGGCACGGCACCGAGCTTGACCCCCAGGGTCCACAGCTCCTGCCAGGCCGCCGGATCGTCGTTGATGTGCCGCAGCACGGGGGACTGCATCCGGACGACCGCGCCGGTGCCGGTGATGCGCCGCAGCGCCTGCTGGGCGATGGCGGGGCGCAGCTCGGCCGGGTGGTTGTAGTGGGCCATCAGGGCGAGGTGCTTGCCGGCGCCGACGATGCGCTCGAACAGGCGCAGCAGGTCGTCCGCGTCCACGTCGCTGACGAAGCGCTGCGGCCAGTAGCCGACGGCCTTGGTGCCGATCCGGATGTTCTGGACGTGCGCCAGATCGGGCGCCAGCAGCGGTTCGAGGTAGCGCTCCAGCGCTCCGGTCCGCATGATCATGGGGTCGCCGCCGGTGATCAGCACGTCCGTGACCTCGGGGTGCCGCCTGAGGTAGGCGGCCAGGCCCTCGGCGTCGCGGGCCGCGAAGTGCAGGTCCTCCTCGCCGACGAACTGGGGCCAGCGGAAGCAGAACGTGCAGTAGGCGTGGCAGGTCTGGCCCGCGCTCGGGAAGAACAGCACGGTCTGGTCGTACTTGTGCTGGATCCCCGGGACGACCTGGCCGTCCAGCTCCGGCACGTTGTGGCTCAGCTGGCCGGCCGGGTGCGGATTCATCCGGGTGCGGACCTCGAAGATCTGCTTGGCCAGCCGCTGCTTGTCACCCGAGCGGATCAGATCGCGCAGTGCGGTGTAGTCGTCGGGTTCCAGCATCGTGCGGTGCGGGAAGTTGAGCCGGAATATCGGGTCGTCGGGAATTTTGTCCCAGTTGATGAGTTCGTCGAGTACGTACTGGTTCGTCCGGAACGGCAGGACGTGGGCCACCACCTCGACGGCTTCGCGGAGGTCTTGCGGAATCCGCTCCCATTGCGGCGACCGCGTTATCGACGACCGGTTGTACGGCTTGTACTTGGCAGGACTGAGATCGGCCATGTGTATTTCTCCGCTCGAATGACGGAAACGGGAGGCTGCGCGTGTCGTGCGGCGGCGGAATCGGGCGGCGAGCCGGTTTCCGGGCTCCGCGGTCCGGCCGTCGTATCGGGCCGGCCAGGAGCGCCCGGTGGGCGGGAAGTCCGCTGATCGTGCCCGCCGCACCGGTCGGAGGGGGTCGGCCCCGGGCGGCCGCCGCACGCCGTGCCGAAAAGCTAACCGGGGGGCCGGGGGGATGGGAAATAGATCGCCCCGACCATCCATTCGCCGGGTGCATGAATGGCGTTCCATGGCGCCGGTGCATGAATTATTCGCGGGCCGCATGAATGGCGGGGCGTGCTGACTAGGATCGGCGTGAGCGAACGATCGGGCGGCGCCAGACACCGGGGACGGGCTTTGAGGAATCGATTCAGTGTCGGAATCGTGGGGGTGGGCCCCCGCGGACTCATTCTGCTGGAGCGCCTGTGCGCCAACGCGACGGCCGACCCCGGTTGCGGCCCGGTGACGGTGCACGCGATCGACCCGACCCCGCCCGGGGCGGGCCGGGTCTGGCGGACGGACCAGTCCCCGCAGCTGCTGATGAACACGGTCGCGGAGCAGATCACCGTGTTCACCGATGCGAGCGTGGTCTGCGCGGGCCCGGTGGTGCCCGGCCCCAACCTGTACGAGTGGGCGCAGGCGCTCACCGCTGCGAGACGGGACGCCCCGAGACCGGACGACCTCGGTGCGGCTGACGAGCACGCCGACTTCGGCCCGGACCGCGCGTACCCGGACGACATCCTCCGCGAGGCGGGCGAGTTGGGCCCGAACTCGTACCCCACCAGGCCCTTCTACGGCCACTACCTGCGGTGGGCCTTCCGCCGGGCGGTGCGGACCGCGCCGCCGCACGTGACGGTGCGCGTCCACCGGGACACCGCCGTCGCCCTGGAGGAACTCGGCGGGCAGCAGCTGTTGCGTCTCGCCGGCGGCGACCGGATCCTGCTCGACGCCGTCGTCCTCGCCCAGGGTCATCTGCCCACCGCCCCCGACCGTGCCCCCACCGCCCCCGACCGTGCCCCCACAGCGACCGGCGGCGGCCCTGCGACGACGCGCGCCACCACGGCCCCGGCCGGCGGCCGACGGCTGCCGCCGGGCAACCCGGCGGAGGTCGACACCACGGCGATCGCCCCGGGCGAACCGGTGGCCGTGCGAGGCCTCGGGCTCGCCTTCTTCGACTACCTGACCCTGCTCACCCAGGGGCGCGGCGGCGTGTTCGAGCAGCGCGCCGACGGGCGCCTCGACTACCGCCCGTCCGGCCGGGAACCGCGGCTCTACGCGGGCTCCCGCCGCGGCCTCCCGTACCGGGCGCGCGGCGAGAACCAGAAGGAGCTGGGCGAACGGCACCGACCGCTGCTGCTCACCGGGCCGACCATCCGCGCGCTGCGCGAGCGCGCCGCCGCCCGCGGCGACGTGCGGTTCCGCCGGGACGTCTGGCCGCTGATCGCGCGCGAGGTCGAGATCGTCTACTACCGGACGCTGCTGAGCGGGCGCGCCGCGCCGGCCGAGGCGCTGAACGGCTTCCTGCGGGCCTGCCTGTACTCGCCGGCGCACCTGCCGCTGCCGGAGCCGCTGCTGCGGCGGCACGGCATCACCGCCGACGCGCAGTGGAACTGGCGGCTGGTCGAGACCCCGTACGACGAACAGGCGCTGCGCGGGCGGCGGGAGTTCGGCCGGTGGCTGGTCGAGCACCTGGACCGCGATGCCACCGCCGCCCGGGGCGGCAACGTCGACGACCCGGTCAAGGCGGCCCTCGACGCGCTGCGCGACCTGCGCAACGAGATCCGCCAGGTCGTCGACCACGCGGGGATCACCGGCCACTCCTACCGGGAGGAACTGACCGGCTGGTTCTCGCCGTTCAACGCCGGCCTGTCGATCGGCCCGCCCGGGCGCCGGATCGCGGAGCTGGCCGCGCTGGTCCGCGCCGGGGTGGTGACCCCGCTGGGCCCCGGGATGCGGGTGGCGACGGCACCGCGGCACGACGGATTCCTGGTCTCCTCGGCCGCGGTGCCGGGACCGGCGATCGCGGTCACCACCCTCATCGAGGCGCGCATCCAGGACCCGGACGTACGCACCACCGCGGACCGGCTGCTGCGGGGGCTCCTGGAGACCGGCCAGGCGGCGCCGTACCGGATCCCCGACCCGGACGGCGGCCACCACGAGACCGGGGCGCTCGCGGTGACCGAGCGGCCGAGTCGCCTCGTGGACGCGCGCGGCCGCGTGCACCCGCGGCGGTACGCCCTCGGCGTCCCCACCGAGGGGGTGCACTGGGCCACCGCCGCCGGGGTCCGGCCCGGCGTCGACTCCGTGACGCTCGGCGACGCGGACGCGGTCGCCCGGGCCCTGCTGGACAGCGCCGCACGCCACCACGCCGACCGGATGGAGGCGTTGGCCCGGTGAGCACCGTCGTCCGGTCCGCGCGGACCGCGCCGACCGACCCGGCGGACTCCGGCGCGTCGGGCCTGTCCACGGCCCTGGGGGTGGCGGCGGTCACCGTCCTCACCTCGCTGCCGGTCTTCCTCCCCGGCGCCGCGAACGGCCTGATCTGCGCGGAGCTGGGCTGGAGCACGGCGCGGACCGGCGCCGTCCTGGCCGTCTACTGGCTGGCCTCCCTGGCGGGTGCCTTCGTCAGCAGGCGCTCCGAACTCCCTGCCGGAGTGGAACGGACCCTGGCGGTCGCCCTCGGCGCGACCTGCGTCGGGCTGCTCTGCGCGGCCGGCGCACCGGTCGCCGGCCTCTGGATCAGCTCGGCGCTCGGCGGCTTCGCCTACGGGTACACCCAGCCGCACACGAACGCCCTCCTGATGCGCCGGTGCGCCCCCCGGCTGCGGGCCTTCGCGTTCGGCCTGAAGCAGGCCGCGGTGCCGGCGGCGACCCTGCTCGCCAGCGCGGCGATGCCGCTGCTCGCCGACCCGGTCGGCTGGCGCGGCGTCTTCGCCGCCACCGCGGTCCCGTGCGGCCTCGGCACCGCCCTGGTGGTACGGCGCCGTGCCGCGGACGGGCGGCGACCGGCGGCCGCGGGCAGCGGTGCGCCGCTGCCGGCCGATGTCCACCTGATCGCCCTCAGCTGCGCCGGCTTCTTCGGCGCGATGGTCGGCAACGGGCTGGGCGGCTTCCTGGTGCTGGCACTGACCACCCGGGGCGCCTCGCTGTCGGCCGCCGGAGCGGTGGCGACCGCCGGCGCCGCACTGAACATCGCCGTCCGGCTCGCCGCGGGGTGGCTGGTCGGCCGACTGCCCCGGCTCGCCTGGCCGGCCCTCGTCGGGCTGTTTGCGACCGGGGCGGTGGGGGCCGTGCTGCTGGCCCACCGGGGTACCGCGCCGACCCTCCTCGGCGCCCTGCTCGCCTACGGCGGCGGCTGGGGCTGGGCGGGTCTGCTGCACTACGTCATCGGTCTGCCGTACCCCGGACGGGAGCAACGGGCCACGGCCTGCAGCCAGATGGGGGTTTCGCTCGGGGCCGCGGCCGGGCCGCTGCTGTGCGGTGTGCTGTTCGGACGGCGCCCGGACGCCCTCTGGTGGGCCCTGGCGGCGGCGGCCGCCGCCGGCGCGGCCTGTGTCCTCACTGCCGCGGCGGCCGGTCGGGCACCGGCAGCCGCACGCCGTCCTGCCGTCACCCGGGCACGGGTCGGCACCGCCGGACCCGACCGGGGCCCCGACCGGGTGCCGAGCGGAAGCCGCAGCCGGTCCTGACCGCAGTCAGTCCTGACGCGGGTTCAGTCCTGACGGGGGTTCAGTCCTGGCTGGCTTCAGTCCTGGCCGGGATCGGCCCGGAGGTCGGCCAGGACCCGTCGGACCCCCTCGACGGCCCGCTGGAACGCCTCGGGCTGCTGCCAGGCCCGTGCCAGGACGTACCCGCCCTGTACCGTCGCCATGATCAGTGCGGCGATCGCCACGGGGTCGGTGCCGGGCCGCAGTTCCCCCGTGCGCACCCCCTCGGCGAGGACCGCCGTCAGCCGCTCGTCGAGCCAGCTGAAGAACTCGGCCAGCGGCGCGCGCAGCCGATCGTCCGTCACGACGTCGTAGTCCTGGGTCAGACGCCCCAGCCGGCAGCCCGCCAGCGGGTCACGCTCCAGATCGAGGAACGCGTCGATGCGGGCGACGGCTCCGCCTTCGCCGTCCAGCGCCCGCTCGGCCCGGTCCCGGAGCTCCTCGCTCATCCGCGTCATGGCCTCCAGCGCCAGCTCCGCCTTGCCGGAGAAGTGGTGGTACATGCTGCCCTGCCCCGCGTGCGCCCGCTCCAGGACCTTGGCCGGGCTGGTGCCGGTGTACCCGCGCTCCCACAACAGCTCCGCCGCAGCCCGGGTCAGCGCCTCTTTCTTGCTCATGCGCCGAGTGTACCTACCACTCGTTACAGTCGTACGCCCGACGACGGGCGCTTCTGGTGGCGGACCGCCCGACCGCGACGGGGCGCTCCCGCAAGGTCCCGGCTGGTCGGTGTCCTACTCGGCATCCCCGTCCGGCGGGACGGGCTTGACGTCGGCCTGGACGTAGGCAACGAGGTGGCGCTTCCCGTCCGCCCCCTGTTTCGTGACGACCGCGGCAGCCCGTACGTCCGGTGACGCGGACAGCACCGACTCGATCTCGTCGAGTTCGATCCGGACGCCCGAGATCTTGACCTGTCGGTCGAACCGGCCGACGAATTCGAGCGCACCGTCCGGTCGGGTCCGCGCCCTGTCGCCGGTTCGGTACCAGCGTCGGGGCACGGCACCGGCCTCTTCGACGAACCGCTCCTCGGTCTGGTCCGGCAGCCGGAAGTAGCCCGCGGCGACGCACGGACCGCTGACCCACAGTTCGCCGACCTCGCCCGGTGCCACGGCGGAGCCGTCGTCGTCGGCGACCCGGACGGACGCGTGGCGCAGTGGCCGGCCGATGGGGACCGCCGCGGACCGGGTGTCCGCCACGGTCACTTCGTGCCCGGCGGACCAGACGGTCGTCTCCGTCGGGCCGTACATGTTGTGGATCCGGACGCCGGGGAGGGCGGTCACCAGGCGCCGGGCGAGCCCCACCGGGAACACCTCGCCGCCGACGTGGAGCGCCCGAAGGTGCCGCAGCGACAGCAGGGCCTCGTCGTACGACGCGATCGCCGACAGGAGCGAGGGGGTCGCCTGGAACAGCGTGGGCCGGAAGCGCCGCACGAGGCTCGGCAGGCTGTCGTCGCCGCGCGGGTCGAGGCGGTCGACCATCCGGGCGGGGCTCACGACGGTGGCTCCACCGCGGGTGAGCGGCCAGAGCAACTCCATGATCGCGATGTCGAACGAGACGCTCGTCACGGCGAGGAACGTGTCGCCCAGCGGGCTGCCGTAGGCCGCGTCGAGCGCGTCGAACAGCGCGGCCACGTTGGCGTGGGTGACCACGACGCCCTTGGGCCGACCGGTGGATCCGGACGTGTAGACGACGTAGGCCGGGTCCTGGGGGGAGGACGCGGGCAGCACGATCCCGGCGAGGTCCGGTTCGGCCGGGCCGGGTGTGACGCGGACGGCAGGGACGCCGAACTCCTGCCCACCGCCGTCGGTGACGATGAACGCGAGGTCGGCGTCCGCGACGACGGTTCGCAGCCGGTCGGCCGGATAGTCCGGATCGAGGGGGACGTAGGCGGCTCCGGCGGCGGACACGCCGAGCAGGGCCACCACCAGGTCGACGCCCCGCCCGACCATGACGCCGACCCGGTCGCCCGGCCCGACGCCCCGGGCGACGAGCCGGCGTCCGAGGGCCTCGGCCGACACCGCCAGTTCCGCGAGGGTGAGTGTGGTCGCCCGGTCGGACAGGGCAGGTTTCGTCGGATGGTCCAGTGCCACCGCCCTGACCTGGTCGAACAGTGGGCGCGTCACCGTGTCGATCCGAAATCGAGCAGCCGGGACACGCCTTCCCGGTCGTTCATCAGCCCCTCGTGGCTGTAGTCCGCAGAGAGCAGCAGCCAGCAGGAGCCGATCCGTTGCGCCGTGCGGAACTGTTGTGTCCCCGGGAAGTACAGGTCGTCCGCGGCCGCCACGGCGTAGATGGGCACGGTGTTCCTCTCCAGCTGTTCGAGGTCGTAGAGACTGGTCCATCCGGTGTACCGGGCGAGTTCGTCGGCCACGTCGGCGAACGGCGCGAGCGCGGCGAACTGACGGAACATCCAAGGGAAGAACACTTCGCCGTAGAAGTGGAACGGACGGGCCCGGGGACGGAACGCCGGCTCGTCCGCATAGAGCCGGTCCGCGGTCCACCCGGTGGCGCGTCCGGGTTGCCCGTACGTGAATTCCTGCAGGTAGAAGAGGGGGGAGCTGACCAGGTACGTCGCCGCCGCCACCGCTTTCACGAAGTCCTCGGCGAGGTCGTCGCCGTCCCAGGCGGACCGGACGAGGTCGTGGACCGACGCCATCCCGTTCGCGAAGCCGAACTTCAGTCCGAGGAACCGGAACCGCTCGGGCGACAGCCGCTCTCCCGTCGGCAGCACCACCTCGTGTTCCCCGAGGTGGTCGACGATCCGGTCGATGAGCTCCGCGTCCTCGGGATACCTCCGGTAGTACTCGGCGTTCTTCTTCCTGCTCATCGCCAAGGTGTCCGTCAGCAGGTCCTCAGCCGTGCTGACCGGCCCCAGGAGCCCGCTCGAGACGAACACCCGGTCGATGCCGTCCGGGAAGTAGGACAGGTAGGTCAGGGCGATGGAACCGCCGTAGCTCTCCCCGAACAGCGTCCAGGCCGGAACCCGCAGAACCCGCTCGCGCAGGAACTCCGCGTCCCGGACGATGGCGTCCGCGCGGTAGCACCGGAGCCGTTCCAGTGCGGCGGTCGCCGTCATGCCCTCGATGGTGGCGGCGGTCACCGGCGAGCTGCGACCGCCGCCACGCTGATCCAGGAGCACCACCCGGTACCGGTCCAGGACGGCGTCCAGCCAGGCCGGGATCCTGCTCCGCGGATCGGGGCACTGCCCACCGGGGCCGCCCTGGAGGAAGAGCAGGTACGGGAGGTGACGGTCCACCGCCTCACGGCGCACCACCGTCTGTGCGAACAGCTCGATCGACGGGCCGGCCGGATCGTCGTGGTCGATCGGGACGTCGAAGCGGTGGTCCTCGACCACGACCTCCTCGTGCTCCGGGCCCCGACCGGTCGGCGAGGAGTAGGCGAGGATGTTGCGGACCGTCGGATGGCGGCGCAGCCGAAGGCCGTCGACGCGCCTGCCCGTACGGTCCGTCCACGCCGCGCACGCCTTCGTCAGGATCAGGGACGTGACGCCCAGTTGCGTGAGGTCCTCGTCGGGGTCGATCCGGGCCTGGGCCAACTCCGCGACGAACAGGTGCAGCAGGAAGTCGAGGTCGTCGTCGATCGCCTCGTCGCCGATCGTCTCGTCGTCGATCGCCTCGTCGCCGGGCGCCTCGTCGCCGGGCGGGGCGTCGGCATCCGGTGTCGACGGGGCGGGTGCCGTTCCGGCGGCGTGCCGCTCGAGCGCGGCCCGGTCCGTCTTTCCGTTGGGCAGTACCGGAAGCGTGTCGACGAACACGAACCGTGCCGGGAGCGCCTCGGGCGGCAGGGCGGACCCGAGGTGGGCCCGCAGCCTCGCGACCACGTCCGCCGTGGTGTCCGTCCCGATCCGGTCACTCATAGCGGCGCCGCAACAACGTCTCGCCGTACTCCGTGCGGAAGAGCCCACGCTTCTGCAGCAACGGCACGACCTCGCTCACGAAGTCGGTGAGGCCGACCGGGAAGACCGCGGGCATGACGTTGAACCCGTCCGCCGCTCCTTCCCGGACCCAGGTCTCGATGACATCCGCGATCCGCTCCGGGGTCCCCGCGACCACCAGGTGGCCGCGCCCGAAACCCTGGTGCGCGATGATGTCGCCGACGGTGGTGCCCTCCCGTCGGGCCAGTCCCGTGATCAGCTCGTAGGTGGTGCGGTTGCCCTGGATGCTGTCCGCCGGGGGCAGCCGTTCCACGGGGAAGGGCGCGTCGACGGGACAGTCGGTGATGTCCACGTTCAGCATCATCGAGATGTGTTCCAGGGCGTAGTCGACGGCCTGCATGCCGGTCAGTTCGTGCTTCTTCGCGTCCGCCTCGGCCTGGGTCGAGCCGACGATCGGGATCAGGCCCGGCAGCACCTTGACCGTACGGCCGTTCGCGGCGGCGCGCCGGCGCATCTCGGTGCGGAACCGTGCGCCGTCCCGGACGTTCTCCTGCACGGTGAACACCGCGTCGGCGTGGCGGGCGGCGAACGACCTGCCCGCCTCCGACGCGCCGGCCTGGACCAGGAACGGGCGGGACTGCGGGCTGCGCTGGATGTTGAGCGGCCCGCGGACCTTGAAGTACTCGCCCTGGTGGTCGACGCGGTGAATCCGGTCCGGGTCGGTGTAGTGCCCACTGGCGCGGTCGCGGATGACGGCGTCCTCGTCCCACGACTCCCAGAGCCGGTTGGCGACGGTCAGGAACTCGTCGGCGCGGTCGTACCGTTGCTGATGGGGGAGCATGGCCGACCGGTTGAAGTTCCTGGCCTCGTTGACGCTGTTGGACACGACGATGTTCCAGCCGACGCGCCCACCCGAGATGTGGTCGAGCGAGGCGAACATCCGCGCGAGGTGGAACGGCTCGTAGTACGAGGTCGACGCGGTCGCGATCAGTCCGATGTGCTCGGTGCCGAGGGCGAGGCTGCTCAACACCGTGAGTGGCTCCAGGCCGGCGCAGTAGTTGCTGCGTGGCTTGTGCCAGAGCGCGTCGGCGATGAACACGGAATCCAGCATCCCCTGTTCCGCGGATCTCGCGATTTCGAGGTAGTAGTCGATGTCGGTGACACGGGCCGATTCGCACCCGGGGTGGAGCCACGCGGAGTCGTGGTGCCCGGGCAGCAACATGAACAGGTTGAGGTGAATACTCAAGGCGCCTGACACTTTCGGCTCGTCGAAGCGGTGGTCGTCATCGCGGGCGGCCTACGGCATGCTCTTCGCCTCGTGCATCTCGGCGACCAGCCGAATCGCTTCGTCCATGCGCTTCTCGCAGTGCTCGACGTCGTCCCCTTCGACGAGGGCCCAGGCGACGGCGATCGAGGTGGTCTTCAGCTCCTTCATGACCTCGCCCACCGGCGCCTTCATACGGATGTGCCGGACTCCGGGGATGCTCTCCAGGTCGGCCTGTGTCACACCGTTGCGGAAGCCGGACTTGACCGGCAGGCACACGAAGCCCATGACGCCGGTGGGTTCGAACTCGGGTGCCGGCACGGGCGCATCGATGTGGACACGAGCGTGTGCCGCCCAGAGGCTGACCCCGATGGTGTGCTGTGCGCTGATGCTGACCAGGCCGCCGGCCGGCCGCCAGGCGAGCTCGCCGGCGACGAACCGGCCGGGGCCACCGAACACTTCGAGGTGGAACGTGGTGTTACGGCCCCCGAGTGCCGACCGACACCGTTCGGCGAAGGCGCGGGCCTCGGCGTAGAGCTCCGGGTGGGTGGCGGGCGGGAGCGCGACCGAACGGAAGGGGTTCCCGGACTTCGCCTCGATGCACGGGTTCACGTCGCGCGACACCATGAAGGTCTCGATGTTCCCGTCGACGACGACGCCGTCGAAGTGCCATTCGTCCCCCGACTGCCACTCCTCCACCATGAAGGCGTCGAGTTCGGGCGTGACGGCTATCCGGTCGAACAACTCCTCGGCCGTTTCCGCGCGGAAGACGAGATGTGCGCCGCCGTCCGCCGTCGGTTTCACGATGTAGGGGGGAGTCAGGTCGCCGAGTGCCTCGCGGAAGTCGGCCACCGCGGCCGGCTTCTCGGAGAACACCCTGAACCGCGCCGTCGGCACGCCGTGCCGCTGCCAGAGCGTCTTCTGCAACGGCTTGTCGCGTCCGGCGAGCGCGACCTCGGCGTCCATCGGTTTCCGGCACCCGAGTACGTCGTTCAGGATGGCAGCCGTGGTCACCGCGAACTCGTGACCCGAGATGACGACGTCGACCCGGTCGGCGATGCCGAGGTGGATCAGGGCGGCCCAGGCGAGTTCCGGCCGGTCGAAGGAGGGGAGGAACGCACGGTGCGCGATCAGGTCACGGCAGGCCTCCATCACCACGCGATCGTGCGCCACGTACAACACCGTGACGGTGTGGCCGAGGCCGGCCAGGTCCTCGATCGCCTCTTGTTCCGCACCCAGAAGAACAACGTTCACCTTGTCACCCGATCCCTCGGTCCGACGGATGTGTCTGCGCTGCTCACTGATCGAGATGTACCGGAAGGGTGTCCAGGCTCCGCACGGTGGCGGTGGTACGGCGAGTCGGCTCCGCCGCGAGGCGCAACCGCATGCCCTCGTCGCTCAGCGCGTTGATCACCGCGGTGATGCTCAGCTTGCCGAACTCGGAGCCGAAGCACGCGTGCGGCCCCGAACCGAATCCCAGGTGCGGGTTCGGCCGGCGGTCCAGCTTGATGTCGTCCGGGTCGGCGAAGACGCGGGGATCGCGGTTGGCGGCGGCGAGCAGCGTCACCACGGAGTCTCCCGCCGCGATGCGCGTGCCCTCGATCGTGGTGTCACTGACCGCGATCCTGCTCGTCCCCTGCGCCGGCCCGTCGTACCGGATCAGCTCGTCGACGCCGGTCGCCACGAGGGACGGGCGCGACAGCTCCGGCAGCAGTCCGGGATCGGTCGCCAGCAGGTACGCCGCGTTGCCGACCATGGCGAAGATCGTCCCGTAGCTCGCGTTGAACATCATCGCGGCCGAGTTCCGGATGTAGTGGCTGCCGGAGAACTCCTTGTCCGCCCGCCGGATGAGGTTCGCGATGAGGCCGGTGTCCCCCTCGGGGCGCGGGAACCAGCTTTCGCCGAGTTCGTTGAGGCGCTTGCGCGCGGCATCCCCCTGCGGGATGTTCTCCGGCGCCAGGCCCGCGTCCATGCGGAGTGCGATGCCGTGCGAGATCTCCGCGTAGGCCTCCTCGTCGGGTTCGGGGACGCCGAGGAGGGCCGCGGACATGTGCAGTGCGAAGGGCGCGGCCAGGTTCGCCATCCAGTCGAACGGCTCGCCCGACTCCTGAGCGGTCAGTCTGCCGCGCAGGAAGGCGACCGCCTCCCGGAACAGCCGGTCCTTGTCCTGGGAGCGCATCGCGCTCACCAGGAGCTGGCGCAGCGGCGTCTGCTCCGGCGGGTCCATCATCTGCACGTTCTGGCGGAAGTCCGGGATCTTCTCCCCGTTGCGGCCGGGGTCCCGCGCGAACGTCCGGTGTTCGCGGAGCACGCGTACGCAGTCGGCGTGCCGGACGACGACCCACGCGCGCATGCCGGAATGCCAGTGGACGGGGTGCTCCTCGAGCATCCTGGCGTAGGTCGGATAGGGATCCCTGAGCATGTCCGGGGACAGCGGATCGTAAAGGGGGATGGTGGTCACCAGGCTCCGCCTTCGGTCATCGCGGTGGAGAACGCACGCCGTCTCGCGTTCGATGCGGGACGGCGTGCGTCCGGTATCTTTCACGAATTTCTTGTTCTCACTTCAGGAGCACCTGACTCGGAGGTCGGGCGTGGATCACCGGTCCTCCGTCATGCCTCAGTGGTTGTAGGACATTGACGTCACCCCCTTTCCGTGAGCGGTGGCACGGGCCCGGTAGGGGTCGGGTGCGCGAACACTCCCGGCCGCGTCATGCCTCAGTGGTTGTAGGACATCGAGGTCACCCCCTCTCGGCGAGCAGTTGCACGAGCCCGGCAGGGGTCGGGTGCTCGAACACTCCCCAGAGCGGCAGGTCCACACCCAGCCGCCTGCGGATGTCGTGCACGACTCGGACCATGCCGAGTGAATGGCCACCCAGGGCGAAGAAGTTCTGATTGACATCGGCAACCGGAAACCCCAAGACCTCCGCGAACACGTCGCAGACGGTCTGCTCCACCCCTTCGGACGGCGGCTGGGCGGTGGACTCCTCGGTCAGCGCCGGCAGCGCCTTCCGGTCGAGCTTGCCGTTGGGGGTCAACGGCAGGGCCTCGACCATCCGGAATCCCGCGGGCACCATGTGGCGCGGCAACGACTCGGACGCGTAGCCGCGCAGGGCGGCCGGCGTGAGTGTCGTGGTCGCGGGTACGACGTAGGCGACCAGGCGGGTGGCCGGGGTGTGCCTGTTGACCGCGAGCACCGCGACCTGGGCGACCTCGTCGTGGCGCCGCAGCACGGCCTCGATCTCGCCCAGCTCGACACGGAAGCCCCGGATCTTCAGCTGGTCGTCCACCCTGCCCACGAACACGAGCTGCCCGTCGGCGCGCCAGCGCACCACGTCTCCGGTCCGGTACATCCGGCTGCCCGGTGGGCCGAAGGGATCCGCGATGTACCGGCCCGCGGTGAGGCCCGGCCGGTTCAGGTAGCCGCGGGCCAGCTGAACCCCCGCGATGTACAACTCACCGGCGACGCCGGGTGGTACCGGCTGGAGCCACCGGTCGAGCACGTAGGTCCGCATGTTGTCGATCGGCCGACCGATCGGCGGCTCGGCCGGCCAGTCGTCGGGATCGGCGGGCAGGGCGAAGGCGGTCGCCACATGGGTTTCGGTGGGACCGTAGTAGTTCGCCAGGTGGCGGTCCGGGACGGCGCGGTGGAACGCCGCCAGCTCGGCGGTCAGCGCGAGGCTCTCACCGCCCTGGATCACGTGCCGCAGGCGGGGTAGCCCGGTGCCTGCGGCCTGACTGATGTCGACGATGGCGGAGAGGACGAGATTGGGCACGAAGACCTCTTCGACCTCGCTCTTCTCGAGCCAGGTCACCAGCTTGTCGAGATCCCTGCGGGTCTCCTCGTCCGGAAGCTCGACGCATCCCCCGCGCACCGTGGCGATCAGGATCTCCACCATCGCCACGTCGAAGCTGATCGACGAGAAGTTGGCGATCCGGTGCCCGGAGGGGCTGTTCGCCGTCGCCGAGGTCCGCTCGTACCACCTGATGAGGTTCACCAGAGCGGAACCGGGCATCACCACGGCCTTCGGCAAGCCGGTCGACCCCGATGTGTAGATCATGTAGCAGGGGTGGGCCGGCAGCAGCGGTGCGACCCGGTCCGCGTCCGTCAGGTCCGTGTCCGCCAAGCCGTGCTCGTCCACCGGTCCCGTCAACACGAGTTGGGGATCGCTGTCCTGCAACATGAACGACACGCGCTCGGGCGGGTACTCCGGATCGACGGGACAGTAGGCCGCGCCGGCCTTCAACGTGCCCCACACGGCGACGATCAGATCCACCGACCGGGCCATCGACAACGCGACGACCGACTCCGGTCCGATACCGCGGCCGGCCAGGTGACGAGCGACCCGGTTCGCGCGCGCGTTCAACTCGCCGTAGGTCAGTGCCGAGTCCCCGCACCGCACCGCCACCGCGTCGGGTGCCGCCGCGGCCTGCGCCTCCAGCAGCTCCGGCAGAGTCCTCTCCGCCACGTCCCTCGTCGTGTCGTTCCACGTGGTGAGGACGTTCGAACGCTCGGTCTCGGAGAGGATGTCGACGTCACCGATCGCCATGGTCGCGTCCGTGGCCATCGCCGTGAGCACGCGGGCCAACCGCGCAGTGAGCGTCTCGACGGTCGTACGGTCGAACAGGTCGGTGTTGAACCGCAGGTCGCAGACGATGCCTGCCGCGGCCCGGTCCTGTCCGTGGCGCGCGTCGACGTTCAGGTGCAGGTCGAACCCGGACGTTCCGAACCCGGGCGTGCGTGCGATCCCGTGCAGCCCGGCCAGTCGCCACTCGGCCTCGCGTGCTTCGGCCGTCAGGAGCACCTGGCACAACGGGTTCCGGCCCGGAACCCGTGCCGGACTGACGGCCTCCACGACCTGCTCGAACGGCACGTCCTGGTTGGCGAAGGCCGCCAGGTCGACCTCACGAACCCGGTGGAGCAGATCCGTGAGGGTCGGGTTTCCCGCGAGATCGGTGCGCAACACGACCGTGTTCGCCAGGAGTCCGATGACTTCGTCCGACGCCTCGTCGGTGCGTCCCGTGGTGAGCGTGCCGATCGGCAGGTCCAGTTCGCCGGTCAGCCGGCTGAGGAGCACGGCCAGCGCGGCGTGGACGGTCATGAAGACCGTCGTCCCGGTGCTGTGCGACAGCTCGACCAGCCGCGAGTGCTCCTCGGGGGAGACCTCGAACCTCACCGAGCCCTCGTCACGACTCGGTGTCGCCGGCCGCGGACGGTCGAAGGGCAGTCCGATCCCGCCGCCCAGTCCCGACAACGTCGTGCGCCAGAACGACAGTTGCTGTGCCGCGAGGCTGTGCGGATCCGACGCGTCACCAAGTCGCCGCAGTTGCCCGAGCACGTGGTCGGCGTACTGCACGGGCGGCTTCGCCCAGTCGGGGGCGGTATTCCGACACCGCGCGTCGTACGACTTCGCGAGCTCGCGGCCGAGCAGCGTCAACGATCCGCTGTCACAGGCCATGTGGTGCAGCAGCAGCACCAGGACGTGCTCGTCCGCGGCGACCTCGAACAAGCCGGCCCGGACGGGTGTCTCCGTCGCGAGGTCGAACGTGTGCGCCGCGGCGGCGGCGACTTCCTGCTCCAGGGCAGACGGTGCGACGGTGCGGGCGTCGAAGACCGGACGGGCGTCCGGAAGCACCCGTTGGACCGGCTTCCCCGCCACGTGTGCGATCACCGTGCGCAGGCTCTCGTGGCGCAGGACGACGTCGGTCAGTGCCGCCTCGAGCGCGGCCCGGTCCACTGCGCCGTGGAGCCGGACGACGATCGGCACATTGTGCGTCGAGGTGGTGCTCTGCAGCTGCTCGAGGAACCAGAGGCGGAACTGGCCGGAGGAGACCGGCAGTGGATCCGGCCGTCTTATGGGTGGTGGTAACAGCTCCGGCTCGGCCGACGGCGCGATGTCGTTCAATACTGCTCCCCATCGGTGCGTTCTCGGACATCGTCAGCGGTTCCCCGCATCGCATCCGGGCAGATCGCCCGCTGAAGGAGAGTCGCACACGATGCCGATCAGTTCGAGTGGTCGACGAATGATTCCGGTCAGGCGTGCACTCCGATCACTCCACCAGCCTGGTGCCAGCGGCTTTGCTCGAGTTCCGGGCTGTCACGGCAGTCACGCCCGCCATGCTCTCCCACGCCTTCCTCACAGGGATGGCCCGGTCAGGAACACGAAAGGGGGAGAGCCGAACGGGATGCGCCCGACCTCATACCGGCCGAGAATCGCCGTCCGACGGCATCCGGACACCAATGCCCCCCCTCTGAAGCGTCACCATGTGGTGATGTGGTCCCGGTGGCAGCGCGGCCACCGGGTACGAGCCGGCCGCTGTGATGATCTTTCGCTGCGGTGATCCGTCGGTGGGTCAGGTGATTCAGACCGCCCCGTACCCGCCCCCACCCGGCGAAGAAGATCCAGTACCGGCCCGATCCGATCGACGGATGTCATCGCCGAGCGCGGCCACACCCCGGCGCCGCCCGGATGTGACCCCGAGGCAAAAGCCTCAGAAGCGCTCTGTCCTCAACCCGAACCCATCAGGCGCTTGTACACGCCCTGGCTTGGTGCGAGACTGGCGCGGCCACGAAACTCGCGATTAGGGAGTTCCATTGAACGTGCAAGAAAGGGTCCGAGAAGAGTACGAGCAGCAAGGCTTCAGCATTATCCGCGACGTCATTCCGGCGGGCCTGCTGGAGGAGATAAAATCCCATGTCAAGTGGCTCACCGATCGCTATCCGGATCTCCGCCCGGAACATCTCCACCATCCACTGATCCGCAACGACGCATTCTGGGTGCGACTCGTCTCCGATGCCGGGTTGGTGGACATCGCGGAATTCTTCCTCGGCCCGGACGTCGCGTGCTTCACGGCGCACTACATCTGCAAGCCCCCCTATGACGGCCAGCCGGTGCTGTGGCACCAGGACGGTTCCTACTGGAACCTCGACCCGATGCGCGCGCTCACCGTGTGGGTCGCCGTCGACCAGTGCACGACCGAGAACGGCTGTCTGCGCGTGATCCCCGGCAGCCATCGACTGCCGCTCCACCCGCCCGTCCGCCGGGTCGACTCACCGAACATGTTGTTCTCGGTGTCCGACGAGGAACTGGTCCGGGAGTGGACCGAGCGAAACGGTGTCGTCGACATCGAACTCAACCCGGGCGACGTCGAGATCCACCACCCGAACATCCTGCACTGCTCGGACCCGAACACCTCGTCGCGCCGCCGCTGCGGGCTGGACATCGGATACATCCCGGCAACCACCAGGATCACCAGCGACGGTCTCTACCTGAATCCCCTCCTCGTGCGCGGGGAGCCCGTCGCCGGAATCAACAGCTACCGGCGGTATCCCGCCCATGTCCCGGGAGAAACGATCCCGTTCGCGGGCATGGAGACGTGGGACGAGGAGATCGCGGCCCGCAACGCCAAGTACTTCGACGACGCCGCTGATGCGGAGACGCCTCTCGACGCCACCCACCGGATGATCGACCGGCTGCACGAAGGCACCGTCAAGCGCTGAAGGGCGACCACCGGGGGAGTGCGGACACACGGGAACGGGAGCTCCCTTCTCGTCGGTGGTGCCGGAGGCGCCGGCTCGCTTCGCCAGGGCCGGGCCGCCCTCCTGCGGGTCGAGGCCGGGCGCGCAGGAGGGCAGCTGACGGACGGTCGGCCGCTCCTCCTGGCGCGGCGGTCCCAGGGGCCGCCCGGCTTCGTCGACGACGTCCGGACCGCCGGCCTCACGCGCGCATGGTGCGGATCTCCCGGCTCAGCAGTGGCAACAGGCACAGGGCGACGTAGGCGACTCCGCAGGCGACGGTGACCCCCCTCGCTCCGTATGCCGCTGCGAGCGGCCCCATGGCGAGCTGCGAGAGTGGAATCGCCACGTAGGACAGCAGTTCGTCGTAGGCCGACACCCGCGACAACGACTCTTCGGGGACAGCGGCTTGGAGCGTGGTCTCCCAGCCGATGGACGCCACGGTGAGGCCGAGCCCGCCGACGAAGGCGGCCGCGGACACGATCCAGACGTTCCCGGTCAGACCCACCGCCAGCAACGGCAGCCCCGCGAGGGTTCCCCAGACCGCGCCGTCCCGCAACGGCCGGCGCAGGACCACCTTGACGGCGACGATGCTCATCACCAGCAGCCCGATCGCGCGCACGGTCTGTACGGTGCCCCAGCCCAGGGCGCCGTCGTTCGCCGACACCACCTGTGCCCCCAGCACGTTCCACGGCCCGACGTTGGCGGCGTTGACGAGGGCGAACGAGACGGTCATGACGACCACCCAGTGCATCGACCGGAAGGTGGCCCAGCCGTCGAGGAGGTCACGCCACAGTGGCCCGCGCGCCGCGGGCGGCCGGCTCGTTCCGGGGATGCGCGTGAAGGACGCGGCGGCCAGGAGGTAGGAGGCCGAGTCGGCCGCGAGTGCCCACCCGCCACCGACCGTGGCCACCAGGACGCCGGCGATCATGGGGCCGAGTATGCGCACGGTGTTCTGACTGCTGGCCAGGAGCGCGTTGGCGCGCTGGAGGTCCTGCCGCTCGACGAGTTCGGGCACGATGCCGCGGAGCGCGGGTTGCGAGAACGCGTTCACGACGCCGCCGACGAGGGCGAGCCCGACGAACGCGACGAGGTGATAGCGGGTCGTGATCAGCAGGACGGCCATCGTGGCCATCACGGCGGCGGTGCACAGGTTGGACACGATGAGCACGGTCCGCCGGCTCACCCGGTCGGCGACCGTGCCGCCCACGAGCAGGAGCACGAGGGTGGGGATCATGTTGGCGGCCAGGACGATGCCCAGATCGGCCGCCCTGCCGGAGGCCTGGAGCACGGACAGGGCGAGCGCGACGGTGGTCATGGACGAGCCGGCCAGGTCGACGGTCCGGCCCACGAAGAACCAGCCGAACCGGCCCTTCAGGAGGCGTTTCGTCGGGGTTGGAACTGAAGTCACTGTATCTGTCACGCAGACAATATCGATGCGGGTGGGAGGCCTGGTGAATACTTGCGACAACCGTCGCAACAACGGCTCGGTGCCTCCGGGGAGGGGCGCGCCGAGGGGTGGTGAGGATGCCGTTGTCCGGAACTCGCAACGCTCCCGCGTGACTTCACCCCGTCGCCACCCGCCCGGAACCGCGGGCACGTCCTGCACCGGACCGACTGACGCCGGCGCCTCAGCCCCCCCGGCCGAGCCTGCCACCAGGCGCGAAACCACCGTCACCGGGAATCGTGATCGGAACGGCGGCTGCCGTGTCGGATCCTGCGGAACCCCCGAATCCTGTCGAATTCGGACCGATCTCTGCATCCGACGGACTGGCACGCCAGTACAGAACTGGCAATTTCTGCTCCGTGGGCGTCTCTTGACACCGAAGTGAAGAACGTGGACCCTGATCAGCAGAGCACATATAGGTACGTTTCCAGCTGTCGCATGGCCGGCTACCGCCCAGGAGCACGCGCGCGTTTCGGGGGTTCCAAATGGCGCTCATGTCCGGTACGGGCATATCTGCTGCACCTCGACCCGCTGCACCGTCCAGGTGGTTTCCCCCGGTGGCATACAGGGTCACGGCAAGGCGTTCGTCACGCCGCCCGTGGACAGCGAAAATCCGGCGAAATGGGATACCTTGAACCCGACCGAGGCCAGGCTGGCAGAGATCTGGTGCACCGTACTGGGAATATCCGAAGTAGGTCGTGAGGGTGACTTCTTCGCCATCGGCGGCGACTCCCTGCTGATGGCCAAGGTCGTCGGCCACATTCGGCGGACCTGGCTCATCGAGATCACGCTCCGGGACCTCATCGAGCGCCCGGTGCTCTCCGAGCTCGCCCTTTGGATCGACGAGCGGACGACCCCCGTCCCCGAGGTGTCGCACGCCGAGCGCGACTGACCGGACGGGGCGGCAGACGGCCTTCATGCCCGTGGGGGACAGGGAACGATCCGAGGCACGTTGAGCGAAAGGTCCTACGATGAAGTCGGTCGTGTTTGTCGACCTGCCAACTTACGAGAACATGCTTCCGCTTGCCGCAGGATACATGCAGGCGTACGCACAACACGACCCGAAGATCAGTGCTTCCTACCGCTTCGAAATCGCCTCGTTCCCGGCCACCATGGACCGTGAGCACATACTGGGAGAACTTCTCTCCCGGGAGGCGGACGTCTACGCCATCGGGTGCTACATCTGGAACTCGAAGCTGGTGCAGTGGCTGCTGCGTGAATTGACGTCGAAGCGTCCCGACGCGCACATCCTGCTGGGCGGCCCGCAGGTGATGAAGAACGCGCGTCGCTATCTTCCCGAACCCGTCGACAACGTCTACGTCTGCAACGGGGAAGGGGAGCTGACCGTGCACGGGCTGCTCACCCAACTGATGGCGGACCGGGCCGACCTGAGTCTCGTCCCCAGTCTGTCGTTCTGGGAGGCCGGCGAACTGGTGACGACGGAACTGGCTCCTCGGGTCAAGAGTCTGACCGAGATTCCGTCACCGTTCCTCACCGGTGTCTTCGCCGAGCACGAGTTCAGCTTCGCCATCATGGAGACGAACCGGGGGTGCCCGTTCCGCTGCAGTTTCTGCTACTGGGGCGCCGCCACCAACGACAAAGTGCACAAGTTCGAGCTGGAACGCATCAAGGCCGAGCTGGACTGGATCACCGACCGCGGGTTCGCCGGGCTCTTCATCGCCGACGCCAACTGGGGCCTCGCCCCGCGGGACGTCGAGCTGAGCGAGTATCTGGTGGAGCGCAAGACCCTGACCGGGTTCCCGTTGATGGTGAACATGGCGGCGGCCAAGAACAAGCCGGACCGCATGGCCGAGATCACGGAGATCTTCGTGCGCGGCGGGCTCATGGCGACCCAGCCGATCTCACTGCAGAGTCTGAGCGCCGAGGCGCTCAAGATGGTCGACCGTCAGAACATCCGGCAGGAGACGTACATCAGTCTGCAGCGGACGCTGCGCAACAAGGGGATCAGCTCGTACGTCGAGCTGATCTGGCCGCTTCCGGGGGAGTCGTACGCCTCGTTCAAGGAGGGCGTCACGACGCTCTGCCGTTCCGATGCGGACACCCTGATCATCTACCCGCAGCTGCTGCTCAACAACACTCCCATGTTCGCCAGGCAGGACGAGTTCGGGCTCCAGGTCGAGTCCGCGCCGAGCGAGGTGGCCGAGGCCGACGTCGTGGTCGCCACGAAATGGGTGACCCGACGTGAGTGCCAGGACGGATTCTGGCTCTACTACGCGATTCACTGCCTGTACAACATGCGCGGCCTGCTCCTGGTGTCACGGTACCTCGACCGGCAGGGCGTGGTGCCCTTCGGGGAGCTCTTCGCCTCGTTCGCCGAATACCTCAAGGCGGGCGACGGCGACATATGCCGCTTCTTCTCCCGGTCGATCGACAATCTCGCGAACTACGACCTCATGAACACCGGCATCACCGCCCACATGATCCTGAGTTCCCACCGCGAAGAGTTCGACCGGTTGCTCTTCGACTTCGTGCGGGAGCAGGAGTGGTGGGCGGATCCGGTCGCACGGACGGCATTCGAGATGGATCTGCTCGTCCGGCCGTACGTCTACCGGGAGCCGTTCCGCCTGCCGTCCGTCGGCTTCCGGGAGGTCGAGCCGGAGGTCCTGGACGACTACGCGGTACAGGTGGTCCTGCCACAGGACCTGACCGCGCTCGCCACGGTGTTCGAGGAACACGGGATTTCCGCCCCGGGAGACGGCGAGGGCGTTGGAGGGATGACGGTGCGGATCGACCACCGCGGCCGGCAGAAGGTTCCCTACATGGCGCGCCGGAGCCTGGAACACAACGCGAACTACTGCCAGGGAATAGTCCTGCGGTTCCGTGAGGTGCTTCCGACCCTGAGCCGCGTCGGGGCCGACCCGAACCCCAGCACGTGACGAAGTGTAGCGACAGGACGGAGCGTCCATGCAGAACCCAGCGGAAAACGGCAGGGCCGGCGCAGCGAACCCGGCGGAGGTCGAGGAGGCGCTCGTCGACTGGTTGCGCGGCGAACTCAACGACGCGCGGATATCGGCCTCGGACAACTTCCTCGACGTGGGCGGCTACTCGCTGTTGTTCTCGAAGCTGAACAGGTTCCTCGGTGCCACGTACGGCGTGGCCCTCGACATCAAGACGACCTACACGGAGCCGCTCAGCGTGTCCGTGGCGAACATGCAGCCGGCGGACAAGCAGTAGATGGAGGGGGAGGACATGAGCAGCTCCGAGCGCGTGGATTTCTCGCTCACGCCCGATGAGTTGGCGTCGTTTCACCGGAACGGCTACGTCGGACCGGTGACCGTCTACAGCGAGGAGGAGATGGACCGGATCTGGAAGTCGGTCCAGCGCGAGTCGCTGGACCGGTCGCGGGCCGCATATCCCGAAGCGCCGGGCATCGGGGCGGGGAACATCGTCAACTACGACCGCCACCTCGATATCGACGTGCTGGCCCGGCACGTGCTGAACCGGAAGATCGTGGACCGGGTGGCGTCCGTCCTCGGCCCGGACGTCCTGTGCTGGCGTACCGAGTTCTTCCCCAAGTACCCCGGGGACGAGGGGACCGACTGGCACCAGGCCGACACATTTGCGAATGCCAGCGGCAAGCCGCAGCTGCTGTGGCCCGGAGAGTCCGAGACCGAATTCGGTGCGGGCACGCTCACGGTGTGGACCGCATTCACGGACTCGACCCGCGAGAACGGTTGCCTGCAGATCATTCCCGGCACTCAGCACAAGATGAACTACGACGAGACGAGGCACATGGAGTTCGACGCGGAACGCATTAACTCCGAAGTCAAGAACGGCGTCAGGCGAGGGTTCTTCGGATACGACTACCGTCAGCTCCAGGTCGATCCGAACTGGCGGCCGAGCGAGGAGGACGCCGTCCCGCTGGTGATGAAGAAGGGCCAGAGCGTCATCTTCTGGTCGACGCTGATGCACGCCTCCCTGCCGAACGTCAGCAAGGACAACTACCGGATGGGGTTCGCCTGTCGGTACGTTCCGACGAAGGTGCGCATCTATCCGGACACGGACCACATCGAGGAATACGGTGGTGCGATCTCCCTGGAGAACTGGTCGGCCGTGCTGGTGAGCGGCGAGGACACCTTCAAGCACAACAAGATCACCAAGCTGTCCCGATGACGGACCACGGCGGCTGAGCCGCGTCCCGGGCGCGGCCGGCCGGCGGGCGGGACGGTGCGCAGGACGCCGAGTGGCAACCGGGTCGAACGATTCCGTTGATCGCGGCCGTCATCGTAGGCTGTGCTGCCGTGACCCTCTTGCGCTTCGGACCGGACGCATTGCAGGCGAGCCGGTTCGCCGTGTCTCCGCTCGCCGAAACGCTCAGCGAGATCACCCTGTTACGACAGGCACTGGACCGGCGGGTCGCAAGCCCACGCGTCGAGGCGTTCGGTCGTCGGCTGGGAACGACCCCGTTCGTCAGCGGTTTGCTACGACTGGTGACGGCCACCAAGTATCTGCCCGACTTCATCGCCATTCCGCCCCAAGGCGGGCTCACCGGCAGCCTCGTGGACGAACTGGCGGCCATGCGTGCGATCGACGACCGGGCGGCACGCGCCATGCTCGCCGAGGCGCAGCGGTTCGCCTGGGCGAGCGACGGGATCGACTGGGCAGAGGTCGACGGGATCACCCACCGCACCGCGCAGATCTTCACCGACCTCTGGGCGGAGTTCGTGGAGCCGGACTGGCAGCGGCGCCGGGCCGTCATGGAACGCGACATCCGCCACCGCGCGGGCGTGATCGCGGTCAGCGGGTGGCGAAGCGCACTGGAGGGCATGGCGCCCGGCGTCCAGTGGGTCGGTCACGACGCGATCAGGTTCTCCACGCAGAACTACGCCGACCGCCACATCGGGAGCGACGGCCTCGTCTTCGTCCCTCACACCGGGTTGTCCGGACAGTGGACCTGCGAGTCGCCCTCACGCATCGCGTTCGTGTATCCGGCCAAGGGCGCCATGGCCGAGGACTCGCGGAGCGACGGCGGCGTGGCCCGTCTGCTCGGTCTGGGGCGGGCCGGCATCGTCGCAGAGTTGCGGATGTCGGCGACACCGTCTCAGCTGGCGGTCGTGCTCGGTGTCTCGCTCGGCACGGTGTCCGCCCACCTGGCGGTGCTGCGCGAGGCCGGGGTCGTGACCACCCGGCGAAGCGGCCGGGCGGTGTACTACGAGCTGACGCCGGTCGGGGACGAACTCGCACGTCTCGTCACGGCCGACGGCGCGGTCGGACAGGTCGGATCGTCAGCTGCGAAGGCGCGCTTCTGAGGGCTCGCCGTCCGATCCGGATGATTCGTCTCCGTGGCCGGAATGGGCCTTTCTGCGGATACCTCGACTTTATATCGTCGACTGGCGGAGGAGGCACACAGGGCCCCTCTGCCGGGAGCTGCGGGGATCGCGCGGATTCGTCGGAGGTCTCCCGCTGTCCTTGCTCCGTGTCCCCAGTGCATCCACCGGCGGCTCTTTCGCCCGACCCTGCGAAAGGACGGTCCAGGTGACGTCGCACCAGCTCGTGCTCTTCTTCTTCGGCCTGGCGGTGAGCCTGGGGTTCGCCCGGGTCTGCGGCCTCGCGGCGGGCCGGCTGGGACAGCCCGCGGTGATCGGCGAGATCGTCGCGGGCATCCTGCTCGGGCCCACCCTGTTCCACGGGTCGTTCACCCGACTGCTCTTCCCGGCGGGGGAACTGCCGTTCTTCAACGCACTGGCGAACGTCGGCGTGGCCGTCTTCATGTTCGTCGTGGGCCTGGAGTTCGACCGCGGCCTGCTGAAGGGCCGGGGGCGGGCGGCGGCAAGCGTGGCACTGGGGTCGATGCTGCTGCCCATGCTGCTCGGTGGCGCGGTCGCTTTCGTCCTGGTGCGGCGTCATCCCACCGACGACCTGACCGGGTTCGTGCTCTTCATGGGGGCCGCCATGTCGGTCACCGCGTTCCCCGTGCTGGCCCGGATCCTCACCGACCTCCGGATGCAGGGCACGGCGCTGGGCGGGCTCGCCCTCACCTGCGCCGCCGCGAGCGACGTGCTGGCCTGGTCGCTGCTGGCCGTCGTGGTGGCGGTGGTGGGACACGGCGGTTCGGGCCAGTGGCCGCTGCTGCTCTTCCCGCTCTACCTGGTGGTGATGTTCACGGTGGTGCGTCCGCTGCTGCGCCGCCTGTTGCCGGACCGACGGGCGGGCCGACGGGCAGGCGGGGCCGCCGGTCTGACCACCGTGCTCGCCGGGCTGCTGGTCTCCGGGGCGCTGACGGAGTGGATGGGGCTGCACTTCATCTTCGGCGCCTTCACCTTCGGCCTGGTGGTGCCCCGGGACGGCTCCGGGCGGCTCCGGAGCGAGATCGAGGGGGGCTTGGGGCGGATCGGCAACCTGCTGCTGATGCCGGTCTTCTTCCTCGTGGCCGGCCTGAAGGTCGACCTGTCCGTGATCAGCCCGGCCTCGATCGGGGACCTCGCGCTGATCCTGCTGGTCGCGATCGGGGGCAAGCTCGGCGGCGCGTTCCTGGCGGCCCGGGCCTGCCGGATCGCACCCCGGGAGTCCGTGGCCCTCGCTGCGCTGATGAACACCAGGGGCCTGACCGAGCTGGTGATCCTCAGCGTGGGGCTGCAGCTCGGGGTGCTCGACACCACCCTGTACTCGCTGATGGTGGTGATGGCCCTGGTCACCACGGCCATGACCAGCCCGCTGGTGATGGCCGTCTATCCCCGGCGGCTGATCGACCGCGACCTTGCCGAGCGACGGCAGCGCCAGGTCCCGGAATCGGCCGACGCCTGAGGCCGGCGTCCACTCCTCACCGGCACACCGGTACGGCACCGGCCGGCGCTGCGGGCGGCCGTCCGCAGCAGGTGAGCTGCCATCGGGTGGTCAACCCGCCAGCGGGAACTCGCACCAGACGTTCTTGCCGCTGCCGAGCGGCTCCACGCCCCAGCTCCCGGTGAGGGCGTCCACCAGCAGCAGGCCGCGGCCGGAGGTGGCGGTCTCGCCGGGGGTCCGGCGGCGCGGCAGGACGCTGGAGCGGTCCCGGATCTCGAGGCGGATGCAGGGGGCGGTCC
The DNA here is from genome assembly GCF_040302665.1 of Kitasatospora sp. NPDC097691. Lineage (NCBI taxonomy): Bacteria > Bacillati > Actinomycetota > Actinomycetes > Kitasatosporales > Streptomycetaceae > Kitasatospora > Kitasatospora sp. NPDC097691. The sequence continues at coordinate 53,593 of NZ_JBEORY010000038.1, forward strand.
CGGCTCGCAGTTCTATGGTGAGCAGTGCGCCGCCGTCGGTGTGGACCAGGGCGTTGGTGATCAGTTCGTCCGCGGTGAGTTCCACGTCGGGCAGGAGGTCGGTCGCACCCCACGCGGCCAGGGCCTGGCGGAGCATGGCCCGGGTCTCCACCAACCCTTCCGGATCGGCCTGGTGGACGTGCTGGGTCATCTGCCGGGTGGCGTGGGCGCCGGGTACGGCTGCGCGGTGCAGCAGCAGGAGCGCCACGTCGTCGCTGCTGCCGAGGCGGCTCGGGTGGCCGCCGCAGAGGTGGTCGGCGAGCGCCTCGGTGTCCCGCGGGCCGGCCCGCATGGCGGCGGCGAGGGCTTCGATGCCGTCCGCGATGTCCCGACCGGGGTGTTCGACCAGCCCGTCGGTGCACAGGAGCAGGGTGTCCGCGGGGTTGAGGTCGAGACGGGTCTCGGGGTAGCCGTCCTGGCCGAACACCGTGGCCACGCCGAGCGGCAGGCCGCCGCGGACGCCGACCCAGCCGGTGAGGCCGCTACTGTGCCGCACGAGTGGTTCGAGGTGGCCGGCCCGCACCAGACGCAGGGTTCCGGTCTCCAGGTCGGCGTCGACGTAGATACAGGTCGCGGACCGCTCGGTGTCGAGCTCGGCGAGGAACCGGGACGCGCGGGCCATGACGGTGGCGGGGGTGTGTCCTTCGGTGGCGTAGGCCCGCAGGGCGATCCTCAACTGACCCATGATGGCGGCCGCGTGGCTGTCGTGCCCCTCCACGTCGCCGACCACGAGACCCACCCGCCGACCCGGCAGGGGGATGACGTCGTACCAGTCCCCGCCCACCTCGCGTCCGCTGCGGCCGGCCCGGTAGCGGACGGCCACCTCGCCGCCGTTGATCTCGGGGATCCGGCGCGGCAGCATGGTGGTCTGGAGCGTGGTCGCGAACTCGCGTTCCTGGTCGAAGAGCATGGCGCGCTGCAGGGACTGTGCGACCGCGCTGCTGAGCGCGATGCAGATGTTGCGGTCCTCGGTGCTGAAGTGGTGCCTGTCCCGGTAGAACAGGCCCAGCGCGCCGATGGAGCGGGCCTGGGCGGCCAGGGGCAGGAAAGCGGCCGCCTCGATCCCCATCTCCTCGGCATAGGGCAGCAGGCGGGGGTAGCGGGTGGTGAGCTCGTCCCGGGTGCTGATGAATCGCGCGCGCCGGGTGAGGACGGCCTCGGACAGGGGCAGGCCGTCCCCCAGGTGGGTCAGCGACAGGTCGTCGCGGGCCCTGAGCTCAGCCGACGGTTCCTCGGTCGCGGCGACGAGGCGCATGACGTCCCCGTCCACCAGTCCGAGGGCCAGCCCGTCCGCCCCGAAGCGTCGCAGCCCTTCGCTGTCGGTCAGCACGTTGGTCACGTCGTGGACGGTGACGGCGCGGGCGAGGGCTTCGGTGGTGGCGCGCACGGAGTCGGTCTGGCGGCGCCGGTCGGCGGCGAGCGTCCGCATCCCCTCGGCGTGGGCCAGTTCCTCCTCGGCGTTGCGGACGATGCCGACGATCCGGTACGGGCGCGCCTGCGGGTCGCGCAGGATGCGCCCCTGGGTGTGGGCCCAGCGCAGGGTGCCGTCGCGGCAGACCAGGCGGAAGTAGGACGCGAAGGTCAGGTGTCCCTCCCGCAGCGCGAGCGACACGGCCTCGTCGAGGCGCTCGCTGTCCGTCGGCAGCACCCTGGCGGAGAGTGACGCGGGCTCTCCGTCGAACTCGTCGGCCCGTAGGTCGAACACCTCAAGGCCCACGTCGTCGAGGTGGTAGGTGCCCTTGTCGAGGTCCCAGTCGAAGCTGCCCATGCCGTTGAGTGCCAGCCGGTCGTTGGCCGCGGTCGGCTCGGTGTCGTCCCGGGGGGCCGACGACGGCGAAGGGGCGCGGGCGGACACGGGGCGGGTGATCTCGGGGTCGTAGCCGCCCGGAGACCTGGACGTGTTCGCCATGGCAGGGCTCCCGTCCGATCGATGGCCCGCTGCCGGATCATCCTCGACCGGCTCGCCCCCGCCGCTGCGGTCACGGAGAGTGGCGTACGCGCGCGACTGCGGAGCGTCGTGGGCGCTCCGTCGCCCGCGCCGGGTCCGTTCCTGGAACGCCTGGTCAGTCTATCCAGGGGGCGACGGCTCGGCATCGACGCGTGAGCCGTCGGGCGGGCCTTCGCGACCGCACTCGACGTGGGTCGTGCCGGCCGTCGGAGCGGGCGCGAGCGAGGCAGGGGTCGGGGTCGTGTCGGGGTAGGGGGAGACGGGGGCGGGGGACGGGTGCGAGAGCCCGCGGGACCGGGGGTGCGGGGGCGCGCAGGCGGAGCCGGGGTGTGGGCCGGGGGGCACGGCGGACCGGCCGCTTCCTCCGTGGCGGGTCGGGCGCTCCCGGCCACCGGCCCGCTCGGGGATGCCGCCGGTGAACGGCGGCCGCGGCGAGGAGCAGCCGTCGGGGCGGCCCTCATGGCGTCGCCGAGGGTCGAGGTCCGCCCCGTGAGCCGTGCGGACCTCGACCCTCGGCGTTCCCGGAGGTCGGCCTCTCGGAGGTCGGCTTTCTCAGAAGTTGGTCTTCGCGAACGCCAGGGCCGCGCTCACGTTGGCGAGTCCCGGCCCGGTGGCCTCGTCCGGGCCCTGCCCGGCCGGATTGTTGAACCGGGGGTGGTTGTGGCCGGAGGTGACGTCGGTGGCGGTCTTCACGAGCGCCTCCGTCACCTGCTGGACCGTCATGTTCGGCCGGCCGTTCTGGCCGAGCAGGACGGCGACGGCACCGGCGATCTGCGGCGCGGCCGCCGAGGTGCCCGAGAAGAGCGCCCAGGCGTCGTCGAAGGTCGTGCCGTCGGGGGTGTCCGGCATCTGCCCGTCGCTCGCCTGGCTCTGCTCGACGTCGAGTTCGCAGCCCGGCTGCACGGGGAGCATCAGGTACTGGGCCCGCGGCAGCATCCCCACCAGCCCGCAGACCGTGGGCACGACTTCACCGGGGAACCAGGGACTGGCGTATCCGCTCGCGTAGTTGGAGGCCTGGACGCCGAGACCGTGATCGACGAACACGCCGCCGGCCGCGATGACTCCGGGGACCTGCGGCTCGACCGAGAAGTGGCCGTTGCCGGCCGAGAACACCACCACGATGCCCTTCTCCACCGCGTCCTTGATCTCCAGAATCCAGACCCGGGACGCTGCGGGCGGATGCGGGGTGAGGGGCGGGAAGTCGAGGTCGCCGCCCCAGGAGTTGGTGAGCACCTTCGGGTGGGCGGCCTTCGCCTTGAGGAAACCGGCCACGGCGCTGGTCAGGTTGCCGCTGGCGTCGCTGGCCCGGAAGAACTTCAGCTTCGCGCCGGGGGCCACGGCGAAGATGTTGGCCGACTCCCCCGTCCCGTGTCCGATCGGGTCCTTGGCTGGGCTGGTCCCCGGCACCACGGTGACGACGGGATCGACGTCGTAGCCCTGCAGGGTGAAGAAGGGGTGCTGGTAGTGCCCGGTGTCCACCATGGCGACGTCCACGCCCGCGCCCACCGCGCCCTGCCCGTGCGCAGCGGTGGCGCCGAGCAGCATGGCCACGTCGCCGGGGAGCCGCAGGTGGAACTTGCTCACGTTCGGTGGTTGCGGGCTCGGCGACAACCGGTAGCAGGAGCGCGGCTGTTCGAGCACGACGGCCTCGATGTCGTCGGCGTCCGGCGCGGCCCCCACACCCCGGGCCTCCGGCTGGCCCGGGCCCACCAGGTCGAGGTGTGTCACGTAGCGGCGGCGCCCGGTCGACACGTGCTGGAGGGCCTCGTACGAGGCGACCCGGCCACCGGTCAACTGCTCGTAGGCCGTGGGCGATCCGTAGACCGTGAAGCCCAGCCGGCTCTCGGCGGTGACCGTGAGCCCGGCTCCCTCCGCCCGGTCCTTGGCCCGGGCGCGGATGTCCTCACCGGCCCGGAACGGTGCGGCCGAGGTCAGGTCGGTCGCCTCGGTCATCGGCGTTCCACCCTCCGACCGCGCCGACACGTAGCCGAACACCACGTCGGGAGGAGGTTGCCCGTTCTGCGTTGTCTTGGGAAGCATCATGTCTCCTCAGGGGATGAACCGGGCCTCGGGTACCCGGGAGAACTGTCGTCTGTCGTCTCTTGTCTGTCGTCTGTCGTCTGTCGTCAGTCGTCAGGGGAATGGGGTCGGGGCACCGGCAGCACGGTGACGGACCGCACGGCCGCCCGGAGTTCGTCCGGGACGGGCAGCGCCTCCGCGCCCGAGGGGTCGACCGGACCGTGCCCGAACGCCTCCCGGAACCGCGTCGCCGGGCCCGTGACCAGCGCACCGGCCGCCATCGGCAGGACCGAGATCCCGCGCCCGGCGCACCAGTTCCGCAGGGCGTCGAGCCGCGCCCCGCCGCCGGCCCGCAGCTCGACCACGGCCTCGACGGCGCCCGGTCCGGCGCCTTGTCCGGTGCCCGGTCCGTGGCCCTGTGCCGTGTCCATGGTTCTAGGCGGCCGCCCGGGGCGAGGCCGCCACACTCGTGGCCGTCACACTCGGGGCCGGATTGTCGTACTGCCGCGCGAAAGCCGTCCGGGCCATCGGATGTTCCGCTCCGAGCAGCAGAGCGTCCCCGCTGTCGCGCGCCCGCTCCAGCGCGGGATGCAGCGCGGACTCCTGCGCCGCGAAGAGCACTTGCACCCGCCCGTCACCCGAACCGCGCTTCGCCACCGGGGCCACGGCGACGGCCTGGCCACCCGCGTCGACGACCCACAGCCGGAAGTCGTCCCGCTTGAAGAAGACGATCTCGGTCACCGGGCTCGGGTAGTGGTGCACGCCGCCGCCCTGCGGCAGCGCCGCGGCGTGTACCTCATGGGGGAGCGGCACGCCGGCGTTGCAGATCGAGTCGGTCCACCGTTGCACCCCGGCGGCATCCGTGATCGGGGTGTCGAGCAGTTCCTCGATGCCGAGCTCCTGAACCGCGTCCGGACAGAGCGCGTACAGCCGCTTCGCGTTCTGCCGCAGCAGGTCGACCTTGGAGGGGTCGGCGCAGAACTGCGCGGACCACTCGATCCCGACCAGGTTGCGGACCAGGAACCAGCCTTCGGAGTCCTTGAGCCACAGACTGCCGCCGTGGTGGTCCTCCACCGGCTCAGCGCCGTAGAAGGGCCTGTCCAGCGTGTCGGTCAGCCGGTGCATCGCGGCCCGGGCCGCCCGGTACTCCGGGGAGTCGGCCCGCGGCGGGTGCCCGGGAATGTTGATCGTCCAGCCGAGGTCCTCGGACTCGGTGTGCGGCCGGGTCGGATCGCCGCTCGCTTCGGCGGTCATGGAAACCTCCCATGAGCCCTGTACGCGTCGGGGCAAGATTTACATGCCACATTTACGTTGTATCTCCAGACTGCGCGCCGCACCCGTGACGGGTCAAGACCGTGCGAGTACATACCGGCAACGGCAAGGTGAGACGGCGATGACGGCCCGAAGACGGCCGATGACGGCGGGCAGCACCCGGGGCGCTTCCCGGGGCGGATCGGTGTACGTTGTCCGCTTCCCCCGCCTACGCCGCCCCGACGTCCGTCGCCCGGACCGGACGGTCGCCGTCGGTCGTCAGTTCGCCACGCTCCCCGCCGCCCCGGTCCCGGATTGCTGCGCGTCCACCAGGACCTGTCCCGCCGCGGTGCGGTAGTAGAGGACCGATCTGCCCGCTCGTCGGCGCCGGGTCAGCCGGGCCTCGCGCAGGATCCGCAGGTGCCGGCCCACCGAACCCAGCGGCCGGCCGGTGAGGGCCACCAGCTGGGTGGTGGTCTTCGGAGTGTCGAGCAGGGTGAGGAGCTCGGCCCGGACGGGGCCCAGCAGGGCGGCCAGGGCTTTCGGCACCGGACGGTGGTCGTCGTCGACCAGGACTCCCGAACACGGGTAGACGACTGCGTACCGTCGGGCGGGGAGCGTGCGCCGGCCGTCGACCGGAGGGACGTCCCAGCAGACCCAGCTCTGGTTCGGAGTGACCGGGACGAACATGAGCTGCACCCCGACGAGCTCCGACGGCGGGCTGTCGCAGCCGGTGACCTGGAGGCGGTCCTCTCCGATCCAGCGCATCCCGGGGCGCAGCTCGTTCAGGGTCGTGGCCCACCCGTGAAGGCCGAGCCTGGCGGTGCGGGCGACGATGTCGGCCTCGATGACCCGCCGCCGGCGCGGCCAGGAGGGCTGGACGGTCTCCGTCCATACCCACTCCAGCAGGTCCGCGGCCCGCTCGGCCAGATCGTCGCGGTGCAGCAGGCCCGGTAGCGAGCCGTTCAGGGACTCCGTCAGGTCGGCGCGGACGACGGCGGGCGGGGTGGCGCGGATCTGCTCCAACTCCTCGGTGAACGTGGGGTCTCCGTCACCGACGGGGGTGGGGGTGAGGAAGGTCGCGTTCCACCGGTGCCCCAGCCCGGCTCCGACCAGGGCTGCCGTGACCGGGTCGCCGGCCAGGCGGTCCCGGTAGCCGGCGAGGTGGGCGCCGAGCCACCGGTGCTCGCCGACGTGGCTCGCGCCGGCCCGGTGCAGGGTCTTCAGTCCGGCGACTGCCTCGGCGAGCGGGGAGGTGACGAACCGGCTCCCGGCCAGGGTGTCCGCGTCGACCCGCCACCAGCTCATTCGTTTCGCCTCCCCGCGAAAGTCTGACGACCCGTCGATCATCCCGGAGAGACTCTGCCGCATGCGTACGTATCGGGAACTCTTCCGTACCAGGGAGTTCACCCCGCTCTTCCTCGCCTCGGCCGGCCAGACCGCGGCCCAGACGGTGAGCGGGCTCGCCCTGGGCATCCTGGTGTTCCGGCAGACGGACTCCGCGCTGCTGTCCTCGCTGGCCATGTTCGGCCCCGCGCTCGCCCAGATGGTCGGAGCGGCCACCGTGCTCTCCGGGGCGGACCGGCTGCCGCCGCGCGCCGCCATGACAGGCCTGAGCCTGCTCTTCGGTGCGGGCACGGCCCTGCAGGCGATTCCCGGCCTGCCGGTCTGGGCGGTGTTCGTGGTCCTGCTCGGTCTGGGCGTGGCCGGGTCGGTCGGCGGCGGGGTGCGGTACGGGCTGCTCAACGAGGTCCTGACCCGGGACGGTTACCTGCTCGGACGGTCCGTCCTCAACATGTCGGTCGGGCTCATCCAGATCTGCGGCTTCGCCGCCGGCGGCGTGCTGGTGGCGCTCCTCTCGGCGCGCGGCACGCTGCTGCTCTCCGCCGGCCTGTACCTGTCGGCCGCGGTGGTGGCGCGCTGCGGGCTGAGCCGCCGACCGCCCCGGGGCACGGGGCGGACCTCGGTCACCGAGACGTGGCGCACCAACGCGCTGCTCTGGTCGTCGGTGCCACGGCGGCATGTCTACCTCGCCTTGTGGGTGCCGAACGGCCTGATCGTCGGGGTGGAGGCGCTGTACGTCCCGTACTCGCCCGGCGACGCCGGCCTGCTGTTCGCCTTCGGGGCGGTCGGCATGCTGGTCGGGGACGCGATAGCCGGCCGCGTCCTGCCCGCCCGGTGGCGGGACCGGCTGGCCGTCCCCCTGTGCGTGCTGCTCGCCGCGCCGTACCTGCTCTTCGCGTCGGACCCGGGGCTGCCGGTCGCCCTGCTGCTGGTCACGGTCGCCACACTCGGGTACGCGGCGGGGCTGCTGCTGCAGGAGCGGCTGATGGCGCTGACGCCCGACGAGCTGAGCGGGCAGGCCCTGGGCCTGCACAGCTCCGGGATGCTGACCATGCAGGGGGTCGGCGCGGCGGTGGCCGGCTCGGTGGCCGAGCTGACCTCGCCGACCACCGGCATGGTCGCGACGGCGGCGGCCTCGCTGGCCGCGACCCTGCTCCTGGCGCCCGGGCTGCGTGGCGGAAGGGTGGCCGGGGCGGTGGCTGGGGCGGCGGACGGATCACCGTAGCTGCCGCAGCCTCCGCCGACGTCCAGCAGGTCCGCTCTCGCCACGGTCATGCGACGGTTCCGGTAGCCACCCCGCAGCTCACCGGTCGGCGCCGCCCTCGTCTCCCGGGCCGGCTCCGCGCAGCTGACGTCGCCCCGTCGACGGGTCCGCTGCTGCCCGTTCTCCGGGGCCGGGTCGACGCTGTTGATCCACGACCTCCGACTCGTCCTCCGCCGGAGTCCCGTCCAGTACGGCCACCGTCTCCGACCACAGCCGCAGCTGCGTCTCCGGGGCGCGCCCGGGCTCGGGGCACGGCAAGGGTGTGGCGTCCCGGACGGAGACGTAGCCTCCGCTGGAGCGGCCGAAGGCCGGGTCGGTGGCGAGGCGCACGATGATCGAGGCTCCCTTGCGCGGGTCGCCCACGTGCAGAGCGGTGAGGGCGCGCTCCAGGAGGGCGGAACCGGGCAGGTCCCGGCCCAGGCCGGTGACGTTGAAGCCGGGGTCGCAGCAGTTGACGGTGACCTTGTCGGCATCCAGCCGCCGGGCCAGCTCCTGCGTCCACATGATCATCATCAGCTTGGTCCGGCCGTAGACGGCCATCGAGCCGCGGCGCGTGTAGGGGGCGAGGTCGCGCAGGTCGGCAGCGGGGTCGATGCCGCGTACCTGCCGGGCCGCTTCCGAAGCGACGTTCACGATGCGTGCGGGGGCGGACCGGAGGAGTGTGTCGGTCAGTTCACGTGTGAGGGCGAAGGGGCCGAGGTAGTTCACCGCGGTCATCTCGGCCAGCCCCTCGGCGGTGGTTCGCTGGCTGAAGGCGTGCAGGCCCGCATTGTTGACCAGGACGTCCACCCGCTCGTAGCGCGCGGCGATCTGCCTGCCGACCCGGCGGGCCTGCCGGACCGAGCCGAGGTCGGCGAGGAAGACCTCGACCCGGACGTCCTCGGCCACGCTGCTCAGCTCGGCCAGCAGCGCATCGGCTCGGCTCCTGGAACGGGCCACGACCACCAGCCGGTAGCCGCTTCGGGCGAGTTCCCGTGCGGTGATCCGGCCCAGACCGGACGTCGCACCGGTGATGACGGCAACAGGCTGGTCCATCGTCGTCGCTCCATTCGTGAGGTACCTCATCAATTGTTTGTGCGACAATACTCGACACCATGAGCCAGCGTGAAGTCCCCTCGACCAGACCCGGTCCGGCCGATGTGGGCCTGCGCTTCCTGGCCGCCGCCCACCGGGCGCGCGGCGCGATCGATCGGCAGATGGCCGCCGCGGGGCTGACGCTGTCGAGGATCAAGCTGCTGCAGGTCCTCGCCGGGCGCGGCCCCGTGCACCAGGCCGAACTCGCCGAAGTCCTGGGCCAGGCGCCGCGGTCCGTGACCCAGACCGTCGAGGCCCTCGAACGCCTCCAGCTGGTCACCCGCGTCGTCGACCCCGATGACCGGAGGCGAAAGACCGTCGGGTTGACGGAGAAGGGCCGGTCCGCGCTCACGGCCGGCGAGCAGGCCGGCCACCAAGCCCTCGAATGCATCTTCGGCGCCCTGGACGCCGGCCAACTGGCCGACCTCGACAAGCTCCTCGCCTGCCTGGAGACCGTGCCGACCTAGTCGTGCCGTCCAGGGCTCCCGGTGGCCGCCGGTGGTCGGTCCGCCGGTGGCGAGGCCGGGCGTCGGTCCGCCGGTGGCGAGGCCGAGCGCCGTGACCGCCGGCGACGAGGTCGAGCGTCGTGACCACCGGTCACTCGACGGCCGACCCGTCGCCCGAACCGCAGAGCAGGCAGGTCGGCCGTCGCGGGTGTCTCGCTCCCTTCGGCCCTCAGCTCCGGTCGGCGCGTGAGCTGTCGGTGTCGGGCCCGGCGAGCGCGGCATCGAGCAGGGTCGCCGCAGCCGCCCGGGCGACCGTTGCCGCGGACGGGTCCCGGTCCATGCCCGCCGAGACGCCGCCGCCGTCGTAGAGCAGGTGCAGCTGGTGGGCCAGGACGGCGGGGTCGGAGGCCCCGGCCTCCCGGGCCAGGTCGGTGAACAGCCCGCGGATCCAGGTGCGGAAGGCCTCCGCGGCCCGTTCGACCTGGTCGCCGGGATGGGCCTCGGCGCTGGCTCTGACGAAGGCGCAGCCGCGGTAGCCGGGCTCGGCGAACTGCTCGCTCTGTGCGTCGAACACCGCGAGCAGGCGGTCGTACGGAGAGTCCCACCGCTCGACGTGTCGGGTGATCCGCGCGGCGCTCTTCGCGTGCCGGCCTTCCAGATAGGCGCAGACGAGCGATTCCTTGCTGCCGAAGGCGTTGTACAGCGACGCCTTGGCCACACCGGCCTGCTCGATGACGCGGTCGATGCCGACGCTGCGCACGCCCTCCCGGTAGAACAGTTCGTCCGCGGCGGCCAGCAGGCGTTCGCGGGCCGTGGGCCTGGCCGCGCTCCTCGTGGTCATGACGGGAAACCTCCATAGCAGACCGATCTGTCTATAGTAGCCCCGGTTCTCTGGGCGCCTTTCGAGCAGTGCGCCAGGTGCAACGATCGCGGGCGTCGTGCCATGCGCGGGGCCCGATCGCGGCGATCTGCCGCGGGCCGGGCTGCCGACGCGCAGCGCCCGGACCCGACCGAGACGGTGCGCTGCTTCGCGGGCGGCAGCCTCTCCGCTGCGCGCCACGGTCACGCTGCCGCAGGCGGCCCCCGCGCTGTTGCTCCGCGGCCGGTACCAACCCGCACCGTTCGGGGTGTTCGCGTCCGACGGGCCCCCGCTTCCACCATGCGCAGGTCGTGGCCGCCGCAGATCGGGCGGCCCCGAGGATCGCCGCCGGAGCGTCCGGCGATGGTCATTCCATGTGCACCCAGGGCGTTTGACTAGACAGACATGTCTGTCTAGTCTCCTTGATCAGACAGACCGGTCTACTCAGTTCAGGCTCGAGGAGCCGGGTGCTCGGACCGCGGAGAGGGCCGGGATGAGGGGCCGGTAGTCCGGCGCAACGGAGTCCGGCGCGACGGCCTTAGGTTTCCTCCGCTCTCCACCGCGATGCGGGCCTGCTCAGCACCGGGCCCACCGCAGAGCCGCGTTGCTGCCGGGGAGGCCTCACCAGCGGTTCCCCGGCTGAGCGTGCCGGTCCGGATATGCAAGATCCATAACCCAAGCGGCAACAGCGAGAGAAGAAAGACCAATGGCCAAGACCATGACGAAGAAGTGGAACCTGCTGGTCGCGATCGCTGCGGCTGCCCTGGCCGTGACCGCCGTAGGACCGGCGGCCGCCGCCTCTCCCCAGGCGCAGAACACGCACGGTGCGTCCCACTCCGCCAAGGTGTCGGGCGTGCACGTCGTGTCGCACCTGAACATCGCCGACGGGCAGCGGCCGGAGAACATCACGCTGGAGCCCGACGGCAGCGCCGACGTCACCTTCGCGTACAGCCGTCAGGTTGCCCGGATCACCCCTGACGGTCGGGTACGAGTCCTCGCGACCCTGCCGGCCCCCTCCGCCGGTGCCGTCACCCCGGCCCTGACCTCGCCCTTCCTCGGGGGCATCGTCCGCGCCCAGGACGGAACGCTGTACTTCCTGTACGCCACGGGCACCACCGACCTGACCGGTCTGTGGCGCCTGCGTCCCGGGGGCGTGCCGGAGCGCATCGCCGCGCTGCCGGCCGACGGCCTGCCCAACGGCCTGGCCCTCGACCAGCGCACCGGCCTGCTGTACGTGGCCGACTCCGTCCTCGGCGCGGTGTGGCGGGTCCCCACCAGCGGGGGCGCACCGAGCAAGTGGGCCGCCGCGCCCGAGTTGGCGCCCGCCGGGTTCCTGGGCGCCAACGGCATCAAGATCCACAACGGTGCGGCCTGGGTGACCAACCTGGACAAGGGCACCGTGCTGCGCATCCCGATCTCCGGTCGGGGCACCGCCGGTCCCGTCCAGACCCGGGCCACCGGCCTGGTGAACATCGACGACTTCGACTTCGTCGGAGCCGGCAACACCCTGCTGGCCGCGATCAACGCGGACAACAAGGTCGTCCTGGTCCGGCCGAACGGTCACACCACGGTCCTGACGGCCGCCGACGGGCTGGAGGGCCCGACATCCGTGGCCGTCCGCGGCAACACGGCGTACATAGCGAGCGCCGCCTACTTCACCGACAAGGACCCCAACGTCCTTGCCGTCCGGATCACTTCGGGCCACTAGGTACGGCGGGGGCGGTCCGGTGACGGGCCGCCCCCGTCCGGCCGTCCGCCGCTGTCCGGCCGTCCGACCGCCGCCGTCCGTCCGGTCGCCTCCGTACGGCACGGGCGGCGGCGCCTCCCTCACACCCTTCGACCTCACGAGCGAGCCCCCATGACAGAGCCGACAGGCATCAGGCACCACACCGCCGAACTCAACGGGATCAGGCAGCACTGGGTCAGTGCCGGCGAGGGGCCGCCGGTCTACCTGCTGCACGGCTTCCCGGAGACCTGGTACGGCTGGCGCAAGCAGATACCCGTGCTGGCCGAGCGGTTCACCGTGATCGCCCCCGATCTCCGCGGCTACGGCGACACGGACAAACCCGCCTCCGGCTACGACAAGCGGACCATGGCCAACGACGTGGTCGCGCTGATGGATCACCTCGGGCACGAACGCGTCGCCCTGGTCGGCCACGACCGCGGGGCGCGTGTCGCCACCCGGTTCGCCAAGGACCACCGTGACCGGATCGACCGGTTCGTGGCGATGGACAACATCCCCACCAGGGTCATCGCCGACACCTACGACGTCACCCTCGCCCGGCAGGGGTACTGGTTCTTCACCTTCCTCGGTGTGCCCGACCTCCCCGAGGCACTGATCGCGGGCCGCGAGGAGACCTGGCTCACCCACTTCTACCGCAGCTGGTCGTACGACCCCGACATGCTCACCCCGGAGGAAGTCGCCGTCTACGTCCGCGCCTACCGACAGCCGGGCGCGATCCGCGGATCCTGCATGGACTACCGGGCAGCGGCGGAGGACGTCGCCCAGGACCGCGAGGACGCCGACCGGCTCATCGACTGCCCGGTGCTGACCATGTGGGGCGAGGACTTCAGTGCCGTCGGACAGGCCTACGACGTCCTGGACGTCTGGAAGGGGTTGGCACGGAACGTCCGCGGCGTGCCGATTCCCCAGTGCGGACACCTCTGCCAGGAGGAACGCCCCGACATCGTCAACAGGGAGCTCCTCGACTTCCTCGCGGACTGGAACGGCTGACCCGACCCACCGCCCGGCCACCACCAGGAACGACCGTGGTGCGGCGAGGCGTCACCGCCCCGCCGCACCATCCGTTGAACGCGCTGCGCTGCAGCCCCCGGCAGGAATCACGTCGTACGGCGCCGCGCACCGCCAGACCTGAAAAGACATCCGTCATGACCGACTCCCTCCCGGCCCTCCGCCACAAGCACCCCCTGCTGCCCCACACCGTCGCCTTCTGGCTGCTCGGAGGCATACAGCTGCTCCTGCTGGCCGCCGCGAGCGCCCCGTCCCCCCTCTACCCCGTCTACCAGGCCCGGTGGGGCTTCTCGGCGGCCGCCGTCACCGTGGTGTTCGCCCTCTACGCCATCGCCCTGCTGCTCGCCCTGACCGTGGTCGGCGCGCTGTCCGATCACATCGGCCGCCGCCCGGTACTCGCTGTCTCGCTGCTGCTCGAAGTGGGCGCCATGGCCCTCTTCGCCACCGCCGCCGGCGCCGGATCGCTGATGCTCGCCCGTACCCTGCAGGGTCTGGCCACCGGTGCCGCGACCGGCGCCATCAGCGCCGGCCTGGTCGACCTCCAGCCCGAGCACCGCCCCCACCTGGGAACACTGATCAACAGCGTCTCCTCGTGCCTGGGCCTGGCCTCCGGCGCGCTGGGGGCCGGGCTGCTCGTCCAGTACGCCCCCGCACCGACCACACTGGTCTACATCCTGCTCGGAGCCGTCTTCGCAGCCGCCCTCGCCGTCGTCGCCCTGATGCCCGAAACCGCGGCACGCCGCCCCGGCGCCCTCACCTCGCTCCGCCCGCGGATGTCGGTGCCCCACCAGGTCAAGCCGCACTTCATGGCCGTCCTGCCCGGCCTGGTGGCGCTCTGGGCGCTCAACGGATTCACCCTGTCCCTCGGGCCGTCACTCAGCGCCAAAGTCCTGCACGTCCACAACCATGTCATCGCCGGTGTGGTGATAGCCCTGCTCACCGGCATGGGCGCCATCGGCTCGCTCGTCCTCCACCCGCGAAAGCCGCGCGGGGCGATGACTATCGGCTCGCTGGCACTCGCCACCGGCACGGCACTGACCCTGATCGGCGTCCTGGCCGGTGTCCCGGCCGCCTACCTCCTCGGCACCGCGATCGCCGGCTTCGGCTGGGGGGCCGCACTGCTCGGCTCCTTCCGCACGGTCGGCCCGCCGGCCGCCGCCGAGGAACGGGCCGCGGTCTTCGCCGCACTCTACGCCGTCGGATACCTGGCCTTCAGCCTGCCCGCCGTCGCAGCCGGTGTGCTCTCCAGCCGGTTCGGCCTGCAGCGCACCGCCGACGGATACGCGGCGGTAGTGATCCTTCTGTCGCTCACGGCCCTTGCGCTGACGACGCGTCAACACCGGCGCACCGAACCGTAGCCGACCACACCGCCCGCCGGCCCGGCCGGCGCGCCCGTAGCGCCGTCCCAGGCTCGAACGGATCCTCCGAGAGCCGGATGCCGCGCTGCTCCGCGATGAGCCGCAGGACCCGGGGACCTGGCCCCGGGCCGATCTCTGGTTGGGAGTAGCCTCCCGCGCGCGGGGGTCGCTCGGTCGATCGCCGCATCTCCGCGTCCTCTTCGGTGTCGACCCCGCGCGCGCGTGGGGGTTGCTCCGCCCACCCCCACCTCGTGCACCTCGCCGCCGCGTCGGCCCGGCACGCACGCGGGTTGCTCGTGCCCGGGGGATCACTACTCGCTCGGTCGAGTCCCGCAGATCGAGGGCGCCGGTCCGCCGCTGCGGATCTGACGGTCTCGGCGAGACACCTTCGAGCACCGTGCCGGGGTCACCTCCCGGCGGCGGGGCCACCCCGGCGCGGGCACGTCCGACGGCCTCTGCCAAGCTGACCGGATGAGCAGGATCACCCCCGGAACGGCGCTCGAATGGGCCGCCGCGAAAAGGATGTTGGACGCCGCGACCGCACACCCCGGCCCGCGGCCGCGCCGCACCGCGCTGGAACTGCTGTACCGCACCGAGCAGGAGTCCGCCCACCGCGACATGCTCGCCTGGCTGTTGGACCCCGCCGGTGACCACGGCCTGGGCACCGCGCTGCTCGCCGCCCTGCTGCGCCGCACCGGCCGCCCCGACCTCGCTGCCCGACCCGGCTTGCCCCGCACCCTGGTCGACACTGAGCACGACCTGCCTGCCACCCCCGAAGCCGCCCACCGGCGCGCGGACCTGGTGCTGTGGACCTCCGGCACCGCCGTGGTGGTCGAGCTGAAGGTCAAGTCCTCCGAGCACACCGAGCAGACCGCCGACCTGGCCGCCCACTTCGCCGGCTTGCACCGGCCGCACTTCGTCTTCCTCACTCTCACCGGCGAGGCGGCTGCCCACCCCGACTTCGTCCCGCTGCGCCTGCGTACGCTCGCCCGCGACCTGCGCACCCACCTGGCCGCCACCCCCGGCGCCGCCCCGCATGCCCACGACTACCTGGCCACCCTGGAGAGGATGCACGCCGTGACCCCCTCGGACGAGGCCCGGGCCCGCTTCTGGATCCGCCATGGCCGCCTGGACTTCACCCGCGCCCGCCGCGCCGCCTTCGAACTCCTGGAGGACCTGCCCGACCGCCTGGACGCCGCCCTCGACACCCTCGCCCCCCAGCTAGGCCCTGATGTCACCCGCACCACCTTCGAGGACTCCGCCCAGGGCCGGCGCGCCGATCCCTACCCCGAGCGCGTCGGCCTCCTCACCCGTCCCGCCTGGCGCGGAGCCACCGAGACCCCGCTGGCCGGCATCGGTTACGGCTTCCGCCCCCTGCTCTTCGCCAATCCCGACCGCATGCTCGACGAGCACATCCCCTTCCACGGCCTCTGGCTCGCCCCGTCTGCCCCCCGCGCCGCGTGGCCCCGTCTCATGCGCCCCGACCACTGGTCGTCCTGGGCCGACTGGGACTACCTCGACCTCGACTTCGCCGACACCGACACCGATCTCCTCGCCCTCTACGTCACCCGCTTCACCCACCTCACCACCGCCCTCTGGCGCGCCCACGCTGCGGCTCTGGACAAGGTAGTGGCGGGCTAGGGGCGTCTTGGGAAGTCTCTCGCCGATCACGTCGGATATGAGGCAACTCCCCCTCCGGCTGATGGCTGGCGAGTTGCGTGCCCCGGCGGCGACCGTCTGCCGTGATCCGCGAGACACTCCCTGGGGCATCGCCCAGCCCCCGTTGGTCGATCGCTCAAAGCCTGAGCCCGTGCTGCCGGATTTGGACCTTCTCCCGTTGAGGACTGTCAGAAGTCATGGTTGTACACCACGGTGACGGGGGCGTGGTCGCTCCAGCGTTCGGCGTGGGTGTCGGCGCGCTCGACATAGGCCTCGACTGCCGTGGTGGCGAGGGCGGGGGAGGCGACCTGGAGGTCGATCCTCCAGCGAATAGACGCCTTTTTCGAGAAGGGTCCACCCGTTCGAGTGCAGTCTGTTCGAGGGTGCCTGCCGGCCTGGGCGGTGGGGACCTCTTGTGGCGGTGTGCTCAGCCGGCCGCGCGGTAGGCCGCGCCCACCCGGTTGGGCGTCGCCCGGTTGTAGAGACCGGTGCCGCCGCGGTCCGCGGAGAGGGTGAACCACGCGTAGCGTTCGACGAAGGGGAGCCCCTGGAGCATGGCGGTCGACTTCGCCACGAACGCGGCCTGCTGTTCCGGTGTCGGGTACCTTGGGGTGCCGCCGGAGAAGTCGATCAGGGCGTACTCGGTGAGCCAGATCGGCTTTTTTTGTAGCGGTCGTGGACGGCCTGGAGGTAGCTCCGCAGCTGACCGGTCGCGGCATCGGCGCGGAAGTCCGAGCCGTACCAGTGCAGGGGGATGAAGTCGACCTTGTCGTGGCGGGCGGCGGCGCCCTTCAAGAACTGGTCGAGCCAGCCGCCCGCGACGTCGCCGCCGCCCGCCACCGCGGGTGCCCCCAGGCGCATCCCGGTCGACTGGAGCCGCGGCCACAGGTCGAGGGCCCTGGAGACGCTCATGTAGGCCTGGCCCCGCAGGTCGGGCTCGTTGAACCCGAGCAGGGTCGTGCCCTCCTTCCTGGCGGTCGCGAGCTGCGCGTCGGTCACCGAGTCCGCACCCCAGATCATGGGGACGAACTCGACGCCGGCCGGCGGCCTGATCTGCTGCCGGTCCGAGGCCCAGGTGTAGAACCAGCCGACCCTGGCATCGGCCAGGGCCCTGGTGACGTCGGTGAAGTTCCAGGCGCTCACGCCCTTCTTCTTCACCGGGGCGGCGGACGCGTCGGCCGCGCTGCCGACCGTGAGGCAGGTCAGCACGGCGAGCAGGACGGTGAACAGACGTGTTCGGCGCGGCAAGGCGTTCCTCTCCTTCGATCAGGCGGTCATGACGAGGCCCCGGCGTCCCGGGCCGGGCACCTCATGCGGTTCAGGCGGTCGGGAATCTCACGCGGAGGGCCCGAAGGTGACGGTGAAGCCGCTGCAACGGCTGCACTGCTGCATTACCTTGTTGCCCGGCACCTGGTCCTGCTTGGACCACGTGTAGGCCTTGGGGCACTTTGCGCTGAGCGCGCGGCTGTAGTTGCTCGGGGTGTCGCGGCTGGGGTTGGTGCACAGCATCGGCTTTCCGTCCGGCCCGCGGGTCAGGTCGGCGGGCGGGCAGGAGGACAGCAGGTTCGTCGCGCAGCCCCGGGTGTCGCAGGCCCCACCCGCCGGGATCGAGGCGTTCACCGGAGTGATCGTGACCGGCAGCGAGAACGCGTTCACGTAGCTCACGTCGTACCAGGGGGCGGCACCGTCCTTGGCGTCGAAGTTGAACTCGGCGAGGCTGGCGGGCTGTTCGCCCGTCGTGCAGCGGTCGGCGAGCGGGCCGCAGTCGCCCACCCGGCAGTGGAAGCCGCTGCCGGCCGCCCCGTCGCATCCCTGGCGGGCGAAGAACTTCCCCCGCCAGTGGAACGGGGCGGTCGTCTCGGGGATCGTCACCGTCGCCGACTGCCCGGGAGCCAGGACCGGCAGCCGGGTGAACTGCTTCGACCCGTCGGCGTTGACGCCGCTTCCGATCCACAGCCGCTGCGACGAGTGGTTCACGAACGTCACGGTGTGGTTGACCGCCGCGGCCGAAGCCGCGGTCGGCGCGGTGCGGGCCGGCACCGCCGCGCCCGAACCGGGCAGCGCCACGGTCAGGGTGGCAGCGGCCACCGCGACGAACAGCCTGATCAGAAACCTTCGCATGACGTCTCCGTTCGGCTCAGCAGGTCGGGTTGGTTCCGGGGGGAGGTGCCGAGGATCCGGGCGGACTGCTGGTACAGGTTGGCTCTGCGCACTGACGGCGAGCCGACCGACCCCGCCCAGGGCGGTCAGAATGGGGTCGCCCTGCCGCGTGCCCGCGGCGGTGGGTCAGCAGGTCTTGTCCGGGTGGTCGTGGGTGATGGCGCAGATCATCGCCTTCGCCCGGCCGTTGTTCGGGTACCTGCGCTGGAGTTCGTCCTTGAACTGCTGCCACTGGCGGGCGATGTCCTTGACGGCGAGGTCGTAGGCGCGGTCGAAGTTGTGGCCGACTGCCGAGCGCGGGCTGTCCTTGGTGTCCTTGTTCAGCACCCCGTCGTGGGTGACGCGGTTCGTGCAGTCGGACACCGTTGCGGTGTGGTCGCGGTCCGGGTAGCAGCCGGTCGCCAGGTCGTGCGGGATGTGGTCGGTGACGTCCCTGACCCAGTCGGCCCTGCTCATGGAGCTGTAGCGGGCGAGAGGGCGACGGAACACGACAGCGCGACGCAAGCGGCGCCGGAAGCGAGCAGGCGCTGCCGACGGGAAACGGAGCTGGGATTCACGGGGTCTCCAGGCGTGCGGTGGACGTCTTCGGCGGGCGTGCGTCCGGGCGCGGTGACCCGCCCGTACCGCACAGACCCACGGCGGAATCCTGTGACGAACCGTCACGGACCGTGTGCATCTTGTACGTACGCTAGCCGTCGCACCCGCCCCGCGAAAGGCCGCCGGTCCGTGCGGACGGTGCCCGTCACCGGGCCTCGCCGTCGACAACAACAGCCGACACGTCGTCCTCCGTGGCTCCCTGACGAGCCATCCGGTCGGCCTTCGCCGGTTCCGCGGTGCGCGGCTGGTCCATCGTCAGCCCGGCACCCACGTGGCACACCGGCACTCTCCATGCCCTTGCGCGCGGCCGTGCCGTGCCGAATATCGCCTTGGCGTACGCGGCGGCCTGGTCGGCGGCCACGTAGGCGCCGGCCTCCGAGGGCGACGGCGGCTACACGGTCGAATTCACCGATCCGGAGGGCCGCGTGCTCGACGTCGGCACGGGTTGGCCGGAGCACCGCGAACCCGCGAGCCGGAGCTACGGCCCGGACCGGCTCAGCCACGTCGTGCTCAACTCGCCCGACCTGAACGCCGCCAAGGCCTTCTACACCGACGCGCTCGGCTTCGCGGTCTCCGACACCTACACGGACGACCTGATGGTCTTCCTGCGCTGCAACTCCCAGCACCACTGCGTGGTCCTGGCGCCGGGCGGATGAGCTCCCCGGCGTCCGGCTGCCGGTCGCGGGTGCGGCCACCGGCCCCCGCACGGCTGGAGCCCGCCGGCCGCGGCGGCGCAAGGGCAGCATCGCCGACCCGGCCTCGGGGCGCGGTGGACCCGGGGCACCGGTCGCGGCGCCCCTGGCAAGGGGGCTCGCACCGGCCGGTGGGCGGGGATGCGGTGGGCGGGGTGCAGGTTGGCGCGGAGCCGGTGGCTGGGGTGCGGGTGGCTGGG
>NZ_JBEORY010000039.1:0-73209 GCF_040302665.1 Kitasatospora sp. NPDC097691
CGCCTTCCAGCGGACCCTCCGGGCTTCGTTCTTTCGTGTTTCCAGCTTATCAGATGTTTTCCGCTCCGTTTCCGGGGCTTCGTTCATCCAACTCGCCGTTGTCTTCCGGGGCTTGACGCCCTGTCCGACGTTTCAAACTCTAGCCGATCCGTACTCCGAAAAGCGAATCGGCCGCAATCCAATAAAACGAGCACGCCGAATAAGGACCAAGCCGCGGCGCAGAAATGCGAACGCAACCCAGCCCGAACCTGGGAAGTGGTGTTTCAGAGGATTGGCCGCCCCGGGACCGTCCGCGCAGACGCGTGTCCGGTGCTCCCTGTCGAGCAGCTCGAAGAACTCTACGCGCTTCGGGGCCTGGATGCAAACGGCAGGCAAACGCGCGCCGGCCGGGCCCCGGGGAGAGGGGTCCGGCCGGCGCGCCCGCGCGGCGCGGGCTCAGCTGTTGGTGGGGAAGCCGAGGTTGATGCCGCCGTGCGACGGGTCCAGCCAGCGCTGGGTCACGGCCTTGCCGCGGGTGAAGAACTGCACGCCGTCCGGGCCGTACGCGTGGGCGTCGCCGAACAGGGAGGCCTTCCAGCCGCCGAAGGAGTAGTAGGCGACGGGCACCGGGATCGGCACGTTGATGCCGACCATGCCGACCTCCACCTCGAACTGGAAGCGCCGGGCCGCGCCGCCGTCGTTGGTGAAGAGGGCGGTGCCGTTGCCGTACGGGTTGGCGTTGATCAGCGCCAGGCCCTCCTCGTAGGAGGAGACGCGCACGACCGAGAGGACCGGGCCGAAGATCTCGTCGTTGTAGACGGACATGCCGGGCTTCACGTGGTCGAACAGCGTCGGGCCGAGCCAGAAGCCGTCGGCGGTCGGGGTGCCGTCCTTGTCCTCGGCGGTGACCGGGTGCTTTCGGCCGTCCACGGCGAGCTCGGCGCCGTCGGCGACACCGGACTCCACGTAGGAGGTGACCTTGTCGCGGTGCTGGCCGGTGACCAGCGGGCCCATCTCGGAGTCGCCGTTGCAGCCCGGGCCGACCTTGAGGGTGGCCACCCGCTGCTTGATCTTCTCGACCAGCTCGTCGCCGATCGGGTCGACCGCGACGAGCACGGACACCGCCATGCAGCGCTCGCCGGCCGAGCCGAAGCCGGCGTTGACGGCGGCGTCGGCGGCGAGGTCCAGGTCGGCGTCGGGCAGGACCAGCATGTGGTTCTTGGCGCCGCCCAGGGCCTGCACACGCTTGCCGTAGCGGGTGCCGGTCTCGTAGACGTAGCGGGCGATCGGGGTGGAGCCGACGAAGCTGACGGACTTGATGTCCGGGTGCTCCAGCAGGCGGTCGACGGCCACCTTGTCGCCGTGCACGACGTTGAAGACGCCGTCCGGCAGGCCGGCTTCCTTCCACAGCCCGGCGAGGAAGTTGGCGGCGGACGGGTCCTTCTCCGACGGCTTCACCACGACGGTGTTGCCGGCCGCGATGGCGATCGGGAAGAACCACATCGGCACCATCGCCGGGAAGTTGAACGGCGAGATGACGGCGACCGGGCCGAGCGGCTGGCGGATCGAGTACACGTCGATGCCGGTGGAGGCCTGCTCGGTGAAGCCGCCCTTGATGAGCTGCGGGATGCCGCAGGCGTACTCCACGACCTCCAGGCCGCGGGCGATCTCGCCCAGGGCGTCGGAGTGCACCTTGCCGTGCTCCGACACGATGATCGAGGCCAGCTCGTCGCGGCGGGCGTTCAGCAGCTCGCGGAAGGCGAAGAGCACCGTCGACCGCTTGGCGACCGAGGCGGTGCGCCACTCGGTGAAGGCCGAGGCGGCGGCGGCCACGGCCTGGTCGACCTCGGCGATCCCGGCGAAGTCGACGTGGCCGGCGACCTGGCCGGTGGCCGGGTCGAAGATGTCGCCGCGGCGGGGCGCCGCACCGGCGGTGGCGACCGGCTTGCCGCCGATCCAGTGAATGATGTGCTTGCTCAAGGTCCGTCTGCCTCCGAAGTCCGGGCGGCATGCTGCCGCCGGTCCGTCTGGCGCCGCCCGCGAGTGGGCCGGGCGACGGAAATTCACGGGGCTACCGCGCTCGTCTCCCAGTCTGGTCGCCGTCCCTGCCCAGCTCAACGAACAGGCTGACGGGGATCTCGGATTCAGCCTTACAGGTCGTCCGGTCGCTACTCCGAACGTGTGGCGCCCTCGTCCGGACGGGGCTCAGGCTTCCTCCTTCCCC
This sequence comes from Kitasatospora sp. NPDC097691, assembly GCF_040302665.1. Lineage (NCBI taxonomy): Bacteria > Bacillati > Actinomycetota > Actinomycetes > Kitasatosporales > Streptomycetaceae > Kitasatospora > Kitasatospora sp. NPDC097691. Next base: position 2,204 of record NZ_JBEORY010000039.1, read on the forward strand.
CTCCCCCACGGCGCATCCTCCGGAGACGGATCCCCCGGGTCCGTGTCCTCCAGGTACGGATCGTGCAGCCCGTCCGCGGCCTCCTGGGTCTCCAGCAGGTCCAGCCGCAGGTCCTGCGCCCACGCCAGTGCCCAGCGCTTCAGTCCGGCCACGTCCCGGCCCGGCACGCCCCGGGCACGGAACCGCCCGTCCGCCGCCTCGGCGAGCGTCTCCAGCCGGTCGGCGAGCGTGGCGGGCTGGAAGTCCGGGTCCAATTCCCCTGCGAGCGCGAGCAGTTCACCCTCCCGGTAGCAGCGGGTCAGCGCGTGGACGTCGACCAGGTCGCGCGGCATGCCGCGGTCCACGAGCAGCGCCGTGGTCAGCGCTGCCGCGTCCTCCAGCGCGACGACCGGCAGCACCGCCGACGGCTCGTCCGGCCCGGGCGCACCGAGGTCGAGCCGGACCGACCGGTGGCCGAGCGGTTCCTTGCGCAGTTCCACGGTGTGCGTCCGGCCGCCCAGCGCCAGCCGGACGGTGAGCTGCTCCAGCCGCGGGGTGCCCGGCCGCTCCGCCACCCCGCCACCTGCCGCGCGGTACGCCTCGGCCAGCGCTTCGGCCACCTCCGGCAGGTCGGCACCGCCGGTCACCAGGGTGAGCCCGTCCTGTGTGCAGGCCGCGACGCCGTGGGCGCGCAGCGCGTGCCCACCCGCCAGGGCGAGGCCGTGACGCTCGCAGACCGGCGCGGCCAGAGCGGCCAGGCGCAGCTGGGCCGGGCCCGGTCGGAGGGACGCGTCGACGGCGTGCGGTGCGGTGGTCACGCCTCCAGTCTGACGCGACCGCCCGCCCCGTGCGCCACCGTCCACCGGTGTGCCACCGTTGCCCCGTGCGCCACCGTCGCCCGTGTGCCCCGGTCGTCCCGCGCGCCGCCACCGTCCCGCTCACCACCCGCCGAGACCCGCCGCGGCCTCGTGCAGGCCGAGCTCCAGCAGCACGGGGTCGGTGAGCCGCCCGGAGCCGTCCGGCGGGACGAGCCAGCGCAGGCCCCGGCTGCTGCGCTCGGGGTGCGGGACGGCGATCCAGGTGCCCTCCCCCGCGCTGCGCACGCCCGTGCCGACCCAGCGGGCGGCGGTGCCGACCGGCACCAGGAAACCGAGGTGCTCCTCGCCGAAGTCGGTGAGGACGGGGCCGCAGAGGCCGGTGTCCAGGATCTCCAGTGCCCGGCGCCCGAGCTGTCCGGGGACGGAGAGGACGTCCCAGCGGCGGCCGGCCGGCAGCAGCATCAGGCCCAGTCCGATGCGCTCCCACTGCTCCCGGAAGGACTCCGGGTCCGGTGCCGCCTGCGCGAGCCAGTGCAGTCCTGTGCTCTCCATGTCTGTCCCCGCTTCTCGCCGTTCGTACTGTTCGGGCGGCGGGAGATGACCGGGACCCGCCGTCACCAGGGAGAGGCGTACGGCGGGTCCCTCTTACACGGGTCCTGGGCACTCGGGCGGGCACTCACCCGGCCGGGTGCACTCGCTCAGCTGTCGAAGCCCAGCCCCAGGCGGTCGAGCGTGCGCAGCCAGAGGTTGCGGTGGCCGCCGTTGCGGTCGGCGCGCTCCAGCGACCGGGTGGTGATCTCGATCCCGGCCCAGCGCACCGGCTCGGGCGGGAACGGCAGCGGCTTGCTGCGGACCATCTCCAGCGAGGTGCGCTCGGTGCGCTCGCCCGCGAGCAGGTCGAGCATCACCTCGGCGCCGAAGCGGGTCGCGCCGACGCCGAGCCCGGTGTAGCCGACCGCGTACGCGACCTTGCCCCGGTACGCGGTGTCGAAGAACGCCGAGAACCGGCTGCAGGTGTCGATCGCGCCGCCCCAGGCGTTGGTGAAGCGCAGCCCCTCCAGCTGCGGGAAGCAGCGGAAGAAGTGGCCGGCCAGGGTGCGGAAGGTCTCCGGCCGCTGGTCGTACTCGTGCCGGACGTGCCCGCCGTAGTGGTAGACCGCGTCGTAGCCGCCCCAGAGGATGCGGTTGTCGGCGGAGAGCCGGAAGTAGTGGAACTTGTTGGCGCTGTCGCCGAGTCCCTGCCGCCCGCGCCAGCCGATCGAGGCGAGTTGCTCGTCGTTGAGCGGCTCGGTCATCAGCGCGTAGTCGTACACCGGCACGATGTACGGGCGGACCCGCTTGACCAGGGACGGGAACACGTTGGTGCCGAGGGCGACCCGGCGGGCGAAGACCCGGCCGTACGGGGTGCGGGCGGCCATGCCGCTGCCGTACTCCCGCAGGTCGGTGGCCCGGGTGTGCTCGAAGATCCGCACGCCCTGGCTCAGGCAGGCGTCCTTGAGGCCCCAGGCGAGCTTGGCGGGGTGGACCATGGCCACGCCCTCCTTGTCCCAGAGGCCACCGAGGAAGGTCGGCGAGTTCACCTCGGCGCGCAGCTGGTCGGCGTCCAGGACGGTGATGTCGAGGCCGTAGCGGGCGACCGCCTCGGCGACCTCGTGGAGTTCCTCGACCTGGTGCGGCTGGGTGGCGACGTCGATCTCGCCGGTGCGCTCCCACTCGGCGTCGATGCCGTAGCGCTTGAGGGTGGCCTCGATGCCGTCGAGGTTGGCGGCACCGAGGCGTTCCAGCTGGGCGAGTTCGGACGGCCAGCGGTCCAGGCCGTTGCCGAAGCCGTGGGTGAGGCTGGCCGCGCAGAATCCGCCGTTGCGCCCGGACGCGGCCCACCCGACCTCGCTGCCCTCGACCAGGACGACGTCCAGCGAGGGGTCGCGTTCCTTGGCGATCAGGGCGGTCCACAGGCCGGAGTAGCCGCCGCCGACGACCAGCAGGTCGCAGGTGGTGTCGCCGACCAGGGCGGGCAGCGCCGCCGGCCGGCCCGGGTCCTCCAGCCAGAAGGGGGTGGGCCTTGCGTCACTGAGTGCGCGGGCGGAGTCCATGCATTATCAGCCACTTTCTACGGATAGATGACGGTACGAGCCACCGCTGACCGACCGGACGTCAGGCGGTGGCCTTCCTCCGGTTGCCGAGCCACTGGCCGACGACGGTCAGGACGACGGCGGCGAGGAACATCGCGGTGCCGATGACGTTCACCTGCACCGGGATGCCGCGCTGCGAGGCGCCCCAGACGAACATCGGGAAGGTGACCGTGGTCGGGCCCGAGTTGAACTGGGTGATGATGAAGTCGTCGAAGGAGAGCGCGAAGCTGAGCAGCGCGCCCGCCGCGATGCCGGGCGCCGCCAGCGGCAGGGTGACCCTCAGGAAGGTCTGGACGGGGGTGGCGTAGAGGTCCTGCGCGGCCTGTTCGAGCCTCGGGTCCATGCTCATCACGCGTGCCTTGACCGCCGTCACCACGAAGCTGAGGCAGAACATGATGTGCGCGATGAGGATGGTGGTGAAGCCGAACGGGATGCGCATGTTGAGGAAGAGCGTCCCGAGCGAGGCGGCCATGACCACCTCGGGCATGGCCATCGGCAGGAAGATCATCGCGGTGGTGGCCGAGCGGCCGCGGAAGCGGTAGCGGGCCAGCGCGAAGGCGACCATGGTGCCGAGCACGGTGGCGCCGATGGTGGCGAGCACCGCGATCTGCAGGCTGAGCGAGAGCGACTGGCACATGTCGGCCACGCCGCAGGGGTTGGTCCAGGCGTCGGTGGAGAACTCGTTCCACTCGTAGTTGAACTTGCCCACCGGCTTGTTGAACGAGAAGGCGAGCACGACCAGGTTGGGCAGCACCAGGTAGGCGAGGGCCAGCAGGCCGGCCAGCACCACCAGGTGGGCGCGGACCCACTTCAGAATCCGGGACATCAGACCAGTTCCTCCGTCCCGGCCTTGCGCATGTAGACCGTCACCATGCCCAGGATCAGGGCCATCAGGATGAAGCTCAGCGCGGCCGCCGTGGGGTAGTCGAGCACGTTCAGGAACTGCTTCTGGATGCCGTTGCCGACCATCTGCTCGCTCGGCGAGCCCAGCAGCTGGGCGTTGATGTAGTCGCCGGACGCCGGGATGAAGGTCAGCAGGGTGCCCGCGACCACGCCCGGCAGCGAGATCGGGAAGGTGACCTTGCGGAAGGTGGTGAACGGCCGGGCGTAGAGGTCGCCCGCCGCCTCGTGCAGGCGCGGGTCGATCCGCTCCAGCGAGGTGTACAGCGGCAGGATCATGAACGGCAGGAAGTTGTAGGTCAGACCGCAGACCACCGCGAGCGGCGTGGCCAGCACCCGGTCCCCGGAGGTGAGGCCGACCAGGTTGGTGAGGTCCAGGACGTGCAGCGCGTTCAGCGCGCCGACCACCGGGCCGCCGTCGGACAGGATGGTCTTCCAGGCCAGCGTGCGGATCAGGAAGCTGGTGAAGAACGGCGCGATGACCAGGATGAGGATGACGTTGCGCCAGCGCTTGCTCGCCTTGAAGGCGATCGTGTACGCGAGCGGGTAGCCGACGGCCAGGCAGAGCACGGTGGCGACGCCCGCGTACGAGAACGAGCGGACGAAGTGCCACTTGTACTCGACCAGGGCGTCCCAGTAGGTCGAGAAGTGCCAGGTGACCTTGAAGCCCTCTTCGAGCGAGCCGGTCTGCAGGGAGGTCGATCCCTGGTAGAGCATCGGGACGGCGAAGAAGACGACCAGCCAGGCGATGCCGGGCAGCAGCAGCCAGTACGGGGTGAGCTTGCGCTTGGGCTTGCGCTCCGCCACCAACGGGATGACTTGGGGCGGCGCGGCCGGGGTGGTGGCGGTCATGCGGCCTCCTCCGCGGTGCCGGCGTCGATCGCCTGCGAGGCGTCCAGGGCGAAGGAGTGCGCCGGGTTCCAGTGCAGCCGGACGGCGGCGCCGGGGACGATCCGGGCGTCGCGCTCCATGTTCTGCTCGAAGACGGTGACTTCCTGGCCGCCGTCGGTGCGCACCACGTACTGGGTGGAGACGCCGATGAAGCTGGAGTCGAGCACCGTGCCGGCCAGCTTGTTGCGGCCGTCGGCGACCTCCTCGGAGGCGTGCGTGATGGTGATCTTCTCCGGGCGCACGCCGAGGTGGACGCGCTTGGCGTCGGTGGCGCAACGCGCCCTGGGCACGGTGAGGCGGGCGCCGGCCGCGCTCAGCAGCAGGTCGCCGCCCTCGCTGCCGGTGACCTCGGCGGGCAGCAGGTTGGACTGGCCGAGGAAGTTGGCCACGAAGGTGGTGGCGGGGTTCTCGTACAGCTCGGCGGGCGCGCCCAGCTGCTCGACCCGGCCGCCGTTCATCACCGCGATGGTGTCGGCCATGGTCATGGCCTCCTCCTGGTCGTGGGTGACGTGCACGAAGGTGATGCCTACCTCGGTCTGGATCCGCTTGAGCTCCAGCTGCATCTGCCGGCGGAGCTTGAGGTCGAGCGCGCCGAGCGGCTCGTCGAGGAGCAGCACCTGCGGGTGGTTGATCAGCGCGCGGGCGACGGCGACGCGCTGCTGCTGGCCGCCGGAGAGCTGGTGCGGCTTGCGCCGGGCGTACTGGCCGAGCTCGACCAGCTCCAGCATGTCGTCGACCTGCTTCTTGACGTCCTTCTTGCCGCGCCGGCGCAGGCCGAAGGCGACGTTCTCGAAGATGTCCAGGTGCGGGAAGAGCGCGTAGCTCTGGAAGACGGTGTTCACCGGCCGCTTGTACGGGGGCAGGGCGGTGACGTCCTGGCCGCCGATCAGCACGGTGCCGCTGGTGGGCTCCTCCAGGCCGGCGATCATGCGCAGGGTGGTGGTCTTGCCGCAGCCGGAGGCGCCAAGCAGGGCGAAGAAGGAGCCCTGGGGGACGGTCAGGTCGAGCGGGTGGACGGCGGTGAAGGCGCCGTAGGTCTTGCCGATGCCGGTGAGCCGGACGTCGCCGCCGGCGGCCGAGTCTCGCTGCTGGTCTGTCATGGGTGGTGTCTTCCTGGGTTTCTCTGCCGGGACGGGGGTCAGGCGCCGATGAGCTTGGAGAACTTCTGCTCGAAGTCGCTCTCCTCGCTCTCGGTGAGCGTGCGGAACACGTGCGCCTTGGCCGCCATCTCGGGGGTGGGTACGACCAGCGGGTTGGCCGCGGTGTCCGGGGCGAGGGTGGCGAGCTCGTCCTGCATCCCGGTGACGGCGGAGACGAAGCCGATGCCCGCGACCAGCTGCGCCGCGATCTTCGGCTGATAGTAGAAGTCGATCAGCTTTTCCGCGTTCGCCTTGTGCTGCGCCTTGGCCGGAACCAGCATGTTGTCGGTCGAGGAGAGGAAGCCCTTCTCCGGGATGACGAACTCGATGTCCGGGTTGTCGGCGCGCAGTTGGATCAGGTCGCCGCCCCAGGCGATGCAGGCCGCGATGTCGCCGGAGGAGAGTTCCTGGCCGTAGTCGTTGCCGGTGAAGCGGCGGATCTGCTTGCTGTCGACGGCCTTCTGCAGCCGGGCGACGGCGGCGTCGAAGTCGTCGGCGGTGAACTTCGCGGAGTCCTTGCCCTGGTCCAGCAGCACCATCCCGATGCTGTCGCGCATCTCGGAGAGGAAGGTGACCCGGCCCTTGAGGTCGGGGTCGTCCAGCAGCTGGGAGACGCTGGTGACCTCCTTCCCCTTGGTCGCCTTCTTGTTGTACGCGACGACGGTCTGGATGCCGGCCCACGGGTAGGAGTAGAGCCGGCCCGGGTCCCAGTCGGGGGCGCGGAAGCGCGACTCGACGGTGGTGATCGCGGTGGTCACGTTCGCCGGGTTGAGCTTCTGCACCCAGCCGAGCCGGATCAGCCGGGCGGCCATCCAGTCGGTGAGCACCATCAGGTCGCGGCCGGTGTCCTGCCCGGAGGCGAGCTGCGGCTTGATCTTGCCGAAGAACTCGACGTTGTCGTTGACGTCCTCGTTGTACTTGACCTTGATCCCGGTGGCCTGGGTGAAGGCCTCCAGGGTGCCGTGCTTCTCCTTGTCGTTCTCGTCGGTGTCGACGTAGAGCGGCCAGTTGGAGAAGGCGACCTCCTTCTCCGCGTCCGAGAGGTCCTTGGCGGCGTTCGCGGTGGAGTCACCGGTCGCCCGGGGGGCCGCCGGGATGCCGCAGGCGGCCAGGGTGCCCGCTCCGGCGGTGAGGGCGGCGGCGCGCAGCAGGGTACGGCGGCCGAGTGCGGCCCGGCCGCTGGTCAGGCTGCGTTCCCAGGCCTTGCGGACCGGTTCGGGCAGACCGTCGGTGAGCTCGTTGAACGCCATGGAACGGGCCTCCTGGGGGAGAGAGGGGCGTGGGGGGAAGCGCCCTTGTCCGGGGGTTATCTGTCTCCGAAGACGGTGCGGTGCCAGTCCTTGCGGGCCACCGCGGTGGTGTCGAACATGACGTGCTTGACCTGCGTGTACTCGTCCAGCGAGTACTGGGACATGTCCTTGCCGTAGCCGGACGCCTTGTAGCCGCCGTGCGGCATCTCGCTGATGATCGGGATGTGGTCGTTGACCCAGACGCACCCGGCCGCGATCTCCCGGGTGGCGCGCAGGGAGCGGTGCACGTTGCTCGTCCAGGCGGAGGCGGCCAGGCCGTAGGGGGTGTCGTTGGCCAGCCGCAGGCCCTCGTCGTCGCCGTCGAAGGGCAGCACGACCAGCACCGGGCCGAAGATCTCGCCCTGGACGACCTCGCTGTCCTGGGCCGCGCCGGTGATCAGGGTGGGCGGGTAGTAGGCGCCCCGAGTGAGGTCGTGGCCGTCGTGGCCCTTCTCGGGCACCCGGCCGCCGGTGACCACGGTGGCGTACCCGCGGGCCCGCTCCACGAAGCCGGCCACCCGGTCCCGGTGGGCGTACGAGACCAGCGGGCCGAGGTCGGTGTGCGGGTTCAGCGGGTCGCCGATCCGGATCGCCGCGAACAGCTCGGCCACCCCGGCCACGAAGGCGTCGTACAGCGGGCGCTGGACGTACGCGCGGGTGGCGGCGGTGCAGTCCTGGCCGCCGTTGATCAGCGAGGCGGCGACCGCGCCGTGCACGGCGGCGTCCAGGTCGGCGTCGTCGAAGACCACGAACGGGGCCTTGCCGCCGAGCTCCAGGTGGGTGCGCTTGACGCTCGCGGTGGCGAGTTCGGCGACCCGCTTGCCGACCGCGGTGGAGCCGGTGAAGGAGACCATCGCGACGTCCGGGTGCCCGACCAGGTGCTCGCCGGCGGTGCGCCCGGCGCCGGTGACCACGTTGACCACGCCGTCCGGGATGCCCGCCGCCGTGCAGGCCCTGGCGAACATCAGCGAGGTCAGCGGGGTCAGCTCGGCCGGCTTGAGCACGATGGTGTTGCCCGCCGCGATCGCCGGGAGGATCTTCCAGGCGGCCATCTGCAGCGGGTAGTTCCACGGCGAGATCGAGCCGACCACGCCGATCGCCTCGCGCCGCACGTACGAGGTGTGGTCGCCGGAGTACTCGCCGGCGGCCTTGCCCTCCAGGTTGCGGGCGGCACCGGCGAAGAACGCGGCGTTGTCGATGGTGCCGGGCACGTCGAACTCGGTGGCCAGCTTGACCGGCTTGCCGGTCTGCGCGGTCTCCACCCGGGCGAGGTCGCCGCAGGCGTCGGTCAGCACGGCGGCCAGCCGGGTGAGCGCCTCGGAGCGCGCGCCGGGGGTGGCGGAGGACCAGCCGGGCAGCGCGGCCCTCGCGGCGGCGACGGCCGCGTCGACGTCCCCGGTGCCGGCCAGGGCGACCTGCTCGACCACGCTGCCGTCGGCGGGGTTGACGACCTGGAAGGGCTCGCCGCTCCCCCGGGTCGGGCGGCCGGCGATGTACTGCGCGCCCGCGCCGAAGTCGGTCAGGTCCATCTGGTTCCTCCAAGTGCCGGTGGTACGACTGAGCGACGGAGCGCCGCCTCCGCGGTGGGGGTCTGCGGGGGGAGTCCGTCCTGTCGATCATCGGGGTTGCGCGATCCTGGCAGTCCGGCCACGTCCGGACAAGGGATTCCACGGTTGCGTTCTGGTCACCGCGACGGATTCCGGTGTGGGGTCGGTTTTCCGCCACAGCCGACCCGCTGACCATGCCCGGTGCCGCCGGGGCGTGACAAGGGTCACTGCGACAATCTCGACACGAAGGGCCTTACAGGGTGCAAGGGTCCCGGCAGGGCGACAGGTCGTCGTGGGGATGGATGATTCACCTGACACTCTGACCGCCCCGCCGACCCCCGGCCCACTCCAGCCCCCCGGCCATGCATGGAGGCCCGCGATGCTCCCCACCGTCGCCCGAGTACTCGACCTGGAGGTGATGCGGCGCGGCCTGCCCCAGGTCGTGGCCGGCGCCGACCACCTGGAGCGGCCGGTCCGCTGGGTCCACGTGAGCGAACTGCCCGACGTCGCCGGGATGCTCCGGGGCGGCGAGCTGGTGCTGACCACCGGCATCGCGCTGCCCGAGGACCGCGAGGGCCTGGCCCGCTACGTCCGCGAGCTGGACGAGGTCGGGGTGGCCGGCCTGGTCGTCGAGTACGGGCGGCGCTACTTCGACGCGCTCCCCCGCGCCCTGGTGAACGCCGCCGAGCAGCGCGGCCTGCCGCTGATCACGCTCCGCCGCGAGCTGCGCTTCGTCGCCGTCACCGAGGCCGTGCACGCCCTGGTGGTCAACGCCCAGCTGGAGCAGCTGCGCATCTCCGAGTCCGTCCACCAGGTGTTCAACGAGCTGGTGGTGGAGGGCGCCGAGCCGGCCGAGGTGATCCGGCAGGTCTCCCGGATGGCGGGCGGGCCGGTCGTCCTGGAGAACCTCGCCCACCAAGTGCTCGCCCACGACACCGCCGGGCGCCCGGAGGCCGAGGTGCTGGAGGACTGGGAGCGCCGCTCGCGCGGGGTCCGTCCGGCCGGCCGCACCGGCCACGACCCGCGCAGCGGCTGGCTGGTCACCACCGTCGGCGCCCGCGGCCAGGACTGGGGCCGGCTGGTGCTGGTGCAGGAGCCCGGCCCGCTGCCCGAGGGCGAGGCCCACCCGCACACCATGCTGCTGGAGCGCGGCGCCTCCGCGCTGGCCCTCAACCGGCTGGTGGTCCGCGACCGGGAGAGCCTGGAGCGGCAGACCCACCGCACCCTGCTCTCCGGCATCCTCACCCACGCGCTGACCGTCTCCGAGGCGGCGCTGCGCGCCCAGGCGCTCGGCGTCCCGCTGGAGGGCCGGCGGCTGGTCGGCGTGGTGCTGCGGCAGCGCCGCGGGCCGATCCCGGCCGCGCTGGAGGCGCAGGCCCGGCTGCGCGACTTCACCGAGCTGGCCGCGAGCGCCGTCCGGTCCTGCCGGCTCTCCGCGCTGGTCGGCGCGCTGGACGACGAGGCCGTCGGCCTGCTGATCTCGCTCGGTGCCCAGCAGGACGAGCACGCCGCGCTGGACTCCTTCTCGGCCGCGCTGCGCCGGATGTCGGCCGAGTCCGGCCGCGAGGGCACCGACCCGGCAGGCCCGGTGGTCGCGGTCGGCTCCTCGGTCGGCTCGGTCCGCGACGCCCGGCGCACCCTGCTGGAAGCCACCCAGGTCGCCGACGCCGCCCTGCACGACGTCCCCGGCGGCGGCCGCACCTCCTCCTACTACCGGCTCCCGGACGTCCGGCTGCGCGGCCTGCTCCACCTGCTGCGCGACGACGCCCGGCTGCAGACCTACGTGGAGCGGGAGTTGGGCCCGCTGCTGGCCCACGACGCCGAGCACAACGGTCAGTTGGTGCAGATGCTGCGGATCTACCTGGAGCAGGGCCGGAACAAGTCGGCCGCGGCGGACGCCGCGCACCTGTCCCGACCCTCCTTCTACGACCGGCTGCACAAGGTCGAGCGGATCCTCGGCGTCGACCTCGACCAGGTCGAGTCCTGCCTCTCCCTGCACGTCGCGCTGCTCGCCCTGGACGCCGTACGGCGCTAGCGCCCCGCCCCTCGCACCCGGTGGTGCAGCCTCACACCCCGGTGATGCGTCCCCAGACCTTGTGCAGCGCGGGCCGCTCGGCCGAGGTGACGTCGCGCATGGTGCGCAGCCGGGCGCGCATCTCCTCGGTCGGGAAGACCAGCGGGTTCTCGGCGAGTTCGGCCTTCTCCTTGTCGCCGCTGGCCGCCAGCACCTCGCGGGCGGCCGGCACCGGGCAGATGTACTGGACGAACGCGGCCAGCTCGGCGGCCACCTCGGGCTGGTAGTAGTAGTCGATCAGCGCCTCGGCGTTGCGCTTGTGGGTGGCCCGGTTGGGGATCATCAGGCTCTCCGCCCACAGCTCGCCGCCCTCCTCCGGCACCACGAACTCGATGTCCGGGTTCTCCGCGGTGAGTTGGACCGCGTCGCCGGAGTAGGCCTGGCAGGCGAGCGCCGCGCCGGAGGCGAGGTCGCTGGTGTAGTCGTTGCCGGTGAAGCGGCGGATGTGGCTGCCGTCGACCATCTTCTGCACCAGGTCCATCGCCTTGTTCGCGTCGTCGTCGTCGAACGTCGCGACGTCCGCGCCCTGGGAGAGCATCAGTAGCCCGAGCGCCTCGTCCAGCCCGGCGAACAGCGTGACCCGGCCCTTGAGGTCGGGCGCCCACAGGTCCGCGGTGGACTTGATCTCCCGGCCGAGCGCCTTGCGGTTGTACGCGATGCCGGTGATCCCGGACTGCCACGGCACACTGCGCCTGCGCCCGGGGTCGAAGGCCGGGTTCGCGAGCTGCGGGTCCAGGTTGGCGGTGACGCTGGGCAGGTTGGCCCGGTCCATGGCCTGCACCCAGCCCAGCGAGACGTACCGCCCGGCCATCCAGTCGCTGATCACCATCAGGTCCCGGCCGGGGTCGGCGCCCTGGGTGAGCACCGGGCTGATCTTGCCGAAGAACTCGTCGTTGTCGTTGATGTCCTCGGTGTAGGTGACCTCGATCCCGGTCTTCTCGGTGAAGCCGTCCAGGGTCGGTCGCCCGCCCTGGTCGTCGGTGTCGATGTACTGCGTCCAGTTGGAGAAGGCCAGCCGCTTGTCGCCCTCCGAGCGGTCCGGCACGGAGCGGCGGTCCTCGGCGACGTACGCGGACGGGATCCCGCAGCCGGTCAGCGTGCCGGCACCGAGCAGCGCGACCCCACCGAGCACGGAACGTCGGCGCACTGAACGGGAGTTGGACGAACGGCGGGTCAGGATGGTGCTGGGCATGAGCGGCCTTCCGGAGCGTGGGACGGCCCCGGCACGCACACGGGTGCCGGGGCCGTCCTGGTAGGTACGTCAGACAGTGTGCGCGTCGGTGAGCGACAGCACCTCGTCCAGCACCGCGAGGCCGGTCTTGGCCTCCTCCTCGGTGACGGTGCACGGCGGGACGACGTGGAAGCGGTTCATGTTGACGAACGGCCAGAGCCCGCGCTGCTTGCAGGCGGCGGCCAGCTCGGCCATCGGCGCGTTGGCGGCGCCTGCGGCGTTGTAGGGCACCAGCGGCTCGCGGGTCTCCCGGTCCTTCACCAGGTCGAGCGCCCAGAACACGCCCAGGCCGCGGACCTCGCCGATCGACGGGTGCCGCTCGGCCAGCTCGCGCAGGCCGGGGCCGAGCACGTTCTCGCCGATGTGCCTGGCGTTCTCGACGATGCCCTCCTCCGCCATCGTGTTGATGGTCGCCACCGCGGAGGCGCAGGCCAGCGGGTGGCCGGAGTAGGTGAGCCCGCCGGGGAACGGCCGCTCGGCGAAGGTGGCGGCGATCTCGGCGCTGATCGCCACGCCGCCGAGCGGCACGTAGCCGGAGTTCACGCCCTTGGCGAAGGTGAGCAGGTCCGGGGTGACGCCCCAGTGGTCGGCGGCGAACCACTCACCGGTGCGGCCGAAGCCCGCCATCACCTCGTCGAGGATGAACACGATGCCGTGGCGGTCGCAGATCTCCCGCACCCCGGCCAGGTACCCCGGCGGCGGGACGAGGATGCCCGCGGTGCCGACCACGGTCTCCAGGATGACCGCCGCGACCGTGCCCGGTCCCTCGAACGCGATCACCTCCTCCAGGTGCCGCAGCGCGCGCTCGCACTCCTGCGCCTCGTTCTCGGCGTGGAAGTTGGAGCGGTAGGCGTACGGGCCCCAGAAGTGCACCACGCCGGAGACGCCGGTCTCGTTGGCCCAGCGCCGCGGGTCGCCGGTGAGGGCGATCGCGTTGGCGGTGGCGCCGTGGTACGAGCGGTAGGTGGACAGCACCTTCTGCCGGCCGGTGTGCAGCCGGGCCAGCCGGATGGCGTTCTCGTTGGCCTCGGCGCCGCCGTTGGTGAAGAAGATCTTGTCCAGGTCGCCCGGGGTGCGCTCGGCGATCAGCCGGGCGGCCTCGCTGCGCGACTCGACCGCGAAGCCGGGCGCGATGGTGCAGAGCTTCGCCGCCTGCTCCTGGATCGCGGCGACCACCTTCGGGTGCTGGTGACCGATGTTGGTGTTGACCAGCTGGGAGGAGAAGTCGAGGTAGCGGTTGCCGTCGTAGTCCCAGAAGTACGAGCCCTCGGCGCCGGCCACCGCGAGGGGGTCGATCAGCGCCTGGGCGGACCACGAGTGGAAGACGTGCGCGCGGTCGGCGGCCTTGACGGCCTGGCCGGCGGCTGAGTCAGCGGTGGGGATGCTCATGCCGGTAAGGCTAGGGCCGACTACCGGCGAAGTGCAGTTTCATCTTGTCAGCCGGTCGCGCGATCGGTCGACAGGGTGCAAAGACACAAGGGCCCGGGGCGAAAAGCCCCGGGCCCATTGTCACTTCAACCGATGAGCACTACATCAGATCGCAGTCATGACGTGCTTCACGCGGGTGTAGTCCTCGAAGCCGTACGACGACAGGTCCTTGCCGTAGCCGGACTTCTTGAAGCCGCCGTGCGGCATCTCGGCGACCAGCGGGATGTGGGTGTTGATCCAGACGCAGCCGAAGTCCAGGCGGCGCGACATCCGCATGGCGCGGGCGTGGTCCTTGGTCCACACCGAGGAGGCCAGCGCGTACTCGACGCCGTTGGCGTACTCGACGGCCTGGTCCTCGTCGGTGAACTTCTGCACGGTGATGACCGGGCCGAAGACCTCGTTCTGGACGATCTCGTCGTCCTGGTTCAGGCCGGAGACGACGGTCGGGGCGTAGAAGTAGCCCTTGTCGCCGACCCGGTGGCCACCGGCCTCGACCTTGGCGTGGGCGGGCAGCCGGTCGATGAAGCCGGTGACCTGCTGCAGCTGGTTGGCGTTGTTCAGCGGGCCGTACAGCACGTCCTCGTCGTCCACGCCGCCGGTCTTGGTCTCGGCCGCGGCCTTGGCCAGCGCCTCGACGAAGGCGTCGTGGATCGACTCGTGCACCAGCACGCGGGTGGCGGCGGTGCAGTCCTGGCCGGCGTTGAAGTAGCCCGCCACGGAGATGCCCTCGACGGCCTCGGCGATGTCGGCGTCCTCGAAGACCACGACCGGGGCCTTGCCGCCCAGCTCCAGGTGGACGCGCTTGACGTCCTTGGAGGCCGACTCGGCGACCTGGATGCCGGCCCGGACGGAGCCGGTGATGGAGGCCATCGCCGGGGTCTTGTGCTCGACCATCAGCTTGCCGGTCTCGCGGTCGCCGCAGATGACGTTGAAGACGCCGGCCGGCAGGTCCAGCTCCTTGAGGATGCCGCCGATGATCTCGGCCAGCAGCACGGTGGAGGCCGGGGTGGTGTCCGAGGGCTTCAGGACGACGGCGTTGCCCGCGGCGAGGGCCGGGGCGAACTTCCAGACGGCCATCATCATCGGGTAGTTCCACGGCGCGACCTGGGCGCAGACGCCGACCGGCTCGCGGCGGACGATCGAGGTCATCCCGTCCATGTACTCACCGGCGGCCTTGCCCTCCAGCAGGCGGGCGGCACCGGCGAAGAAGCGGATCTGGTCCACCATCGGGCCGATCTCCTCGGAGAGGGTCAGCGCGCGGGGCTTGCCGGTGTTGCGCACCTCGGCGTCGACGATCTCGTCGGCCCGGGCCTCGACCGCGTCGGCGATCTTGAGCAGCAGCTTCTGCCGGGTGCTCGGGGTGGCGTCCCGCCAGATCGGGAACGCGGCGGCGGCGGAGGCCATGGCGGCGTCCACGTCCGCGGCGCCGGACAGCGGCGACGTCGCGTACACCTCGCCGGTGGTCGGGTCGACGATGTCGAGCGTGCGGCCGTCAGCCGCGTCGACGAACTCACCGTTGATGTAGTTGCGCAGCGTGCGAAGGTCGCTCACGGATCTCTCCTCGGTCTGGGTCCTGCGGCGTTGCAGATTCCGGCGCCATGGTACGTCGGCGGGTCCGACGCACGAAGGGTGCCGAGTGGCCGGGCCCGGAACGGCGCGGTCCACTGGTGGCGGTACGCGCGGCACCTCGCAGGGCCGCGCGCGTACCGTGCCAGGGTAGCCGTACGACTGCCGTTATCGACAGGGCGAGCGTGCGCACGCGATGAAATCCGTACGCGTTTTCCAAGATCACGACGAAATCAGCAGTTTCCACGCTTGCGAACGCGGGCCCGATCGGGCACAGTTGCCGCGTGGCCAACCGCGACCGGAACGCCAGCGTTCCCCTCGACGCCGCCTCCAAGGCGATCATCGAGCAGCTCCAGGAGGACGGGCGCCGCCCGTACGCCGCCATCGGCAAGGCCGTCGGCCTGTCCGAGGCAGCCGTACGGCAGCGCGTCCAGAAGCTGCTCGACCAGGGCGTGATGCAGATCGTCGCCGTCACGGACCCGCTCACCGTCGGCTTCACCCGCCAGGCGATGGTCGGGATCCGGGTCGAGGGTGACATCGAGCCCGTCGCCGACGCGCTGGCCGCCCTCGACGAGGTCGACTACGTCGTCTGCACCGCAGGCTCGTTCGACCTCCTGGCCGAACTGGTCTGCGAGGACGACGAGCACCTGCTCGAACTGATCAACAAGCGCATCCGCGCGCTTCCCGGCGTGCGGAGCACCGAGAGCTTCGTTTACCTGAAGCTCCGGAAACAGACCTACACCTGGGGCACCCGATGACAGCCGACCCGGCGCAGAAGGACCTTTCCAAGACCGCCTACGACCACCTGTGGATGCACTTCACCCGCATGTCGTCGTACGAGAACTCCCCCGTGCCGACGATCGTCAAGGGCGAGGGCACCTACATCTGGGACGACAAGGGCCGGAAGTACATCGACGGCCTGGCCGGCCTGTTCGTCGTGCAGGCCGGTCACGGCCGCACCGAGCTCGCCGAGGTCGCCGCCAAGCAGGCCAAGGAACTCGCGTTCTTCCCGATCTGGAGCTACGCGCACCCCAAGGCCGTCGAGCTGGCCGAGCGCCTGGCCAACTACGCCCCGGGCGACCTGAACAAGGTCTTCTTCTCCACCGGCGGCGGCGAGGCCGTCGAGACCGCCTGGAAGCTCGCCAAGCAGTACTTCAAGCTGATCGGCAAGCCGACCAAGTACAAGGTCATCTCCCGCGCGATCGCCTACCACGGCACCCCGCAGGGCGCGCTGTCGATCACCGGCCTGCCGGGCCTGAAGGCCCCGTTCGAGCCGCTGGTGCCGGGCACCCACAAGGCCCCGAACACCAACATCTACCGCGCCCCGCAGTACCTTGAGGGCCCCGACGGCACCGTCGACCCCGAGGCCTACGGCCGCTGGTGCGCCGACCAGGTCGAGGAGGCCATCCTCTTCGAGGGCCCCGAGACCGTCGCCGCCGTCTTCGTCGAGCCGGTGCAGAACGCCGGTGGCTGCTTCCCGCCGCCGCCCGGCTACTTCCAGCGCCTGCGCGAGATCTGCGACCGCCACGACGTGCTGCTGGTCTCGGACGAGGTCATCTGCGCCTTCGGCCGCCTCGGCACCATGTTCGGCGCCGACAAGTTCGGCTACGTGCCGGACATGATCACCTGCGCCAAGGGCATGACCTCGGGCTACTCCCCGATCGGCGCCACGATCATCTCGGACCGCATCGCCGAGCCGTTCTACAAGGGTGACAACACCTTCCTGCACGGCTACACCTTCGCCGGCCACCCGGTCTCCTCGGCCGTGGCGCTCGCCAACCTCGACATCTTCGAGCGCGAGGGCCTCAACCAGCACGTGCTCGACAACGAGTCGCGCTTCCTGGGCACCCTGAGCAAGCTGCGCGACCTGCCGATCGTCGGCGACGTCCGCGGCAACGGCTACTTCTACGGCATCGAGCTCGTGAAGGACAAGGTCACCAAGGAGAGCTTCAACGAGGAGGAGACCGAGCGCGTGCTCTACGGCTTCCTCTCGAAGGCCCTCTTCGACAACGGCCTGTACTGCCGCGCCGACGACCGTGGCGACCCGGTCGTCCAGCTGGCCCCGCCGCTGATCTCCGACCAGTCGACCTTCGACGAGATCGAGCAGATCCTGCGGACCAGCCTCACCGACGCGTGGGCGAAGCTCTGATCCCCTGAGCCCTCTGCCCCACCCTCCGCCGAAGGGCGGCCCCGCTCCCCGCGGGGCCGCCCTTCGGCGTTCCGCGGCCCCCGCCGGCCCGCAACCCCGCGGCGCTCCGTGCCCCTCCGCGTTCCGCAATCTTCGGCGCTCCGCAACCGGAACATCACAGTCGTACGACCAAACATGCCTGAATGCGGGTGATTTGCCCGTGATGGACCAGTGCGCCGCAACCGCGGCCCGCCCCTGTCGTTCTAATCTGACGACTGTCATATCCCTGCGGCCACCCAGGATGGAACCTGATGTCAGCGGCACCGCCTGACAACGACGTGCTGTGGGCCCGAGGGATCGTCAAGTCCCATCACGGCACCCCCGCCCTGCGCGGTATCTCGATCGGCGTCCGCGACGGCGAGGTCCTCGCCGTCACCGGCCCGCGCGGCTCCGGGAAGAGCACCCTGCTGGGCTGCCTCTCCGCCCAACTCCCGGTCGACGAGGGCGAGGTCTGGTTCAACAGCGCCCCCGTCCACACCCTCACCCGGTCCGGCCGCGAACGGCTGCGCCGCGACCGCTTCGGCTTCGTCGGCTCCGAGCCGCACCTGGTCCCCGAGCTGACCGCCCGGGAGAACGTCGCCCTGCCGCTGCTGCTCGCCGGGGCCGGCAACAAGGCCGCCTACACCGCCGCCGACGAGTGGCTGGAGCGCCTCGACGTCGGCGACTTCGCCAGGCACCGACCCGAACGACTGGTCCAGAGCCAGCGCCAGCGGGTCGCCGTCGCCCGCGCCCTGGCCCCGCTGCCACCCGTCGTCTTCGCCGACGACCCCACCGCCCCGCTGCACCGCGAGGCCGCCGACCAGGTCATGCGGATACTGACCAGCGCGGCCCGCTCCCACCAGCTCACCCTCGTCCTCGCCACCCACGACCCCGAGCTCGTCCGGTTCGCGGACCGCTCCGTCGCCCTCGTCGACGGACGGCTCACCGCCCCCGCCGCCGCCGTCCCGCGCGGCACCGCCGCGTCCGGGGCCTCCGGAGCGACCGCCGTCACGGCCACCCGCCACTGACGACGCCGAGCCGCTGACGACGCCGAGCCGCTGAAAGAGTCGACGTGTTCTATCTCCGTCTGGCCCGGGGCTACCGGGTGCCCGACCTGGGCCGCTGGCTGCTCACCGCGCTGGCCGCCGCCGTGGTCGCCGCCTTCCTGCTGCGCTCCCTCGGCCGGGCGATGAGCGCCCCGCTCGGCGGCGCCGACCCACTGGTCCGGCTGCTCTGGTGCCTGCCCCCGCTGGCCGCCGTCGCCTGGTTCGCGGCGGTCGCCGCCCGCGCGGTGCCCGCCCGGCGCCCCGAGCGGATCGCCGGCCTCACCGCCGCCGGGGCCGGCTCCCGCCGGATCCGGACCCTGATCGCCGGCGAGGTCGCCCTCGCCTGCACCCTCGGCAGCGTGCTCACCCTGCTGGTCTTCCTGGTCCTGCGCAACGACATCGCCGGGCCCTCGCTCGCCCCCGACCTCGGCATGGGCGTGCCGCTGCCGCCCGCCGCACCGGTCACCCTGCTCGCCCTGGTCCCGCTCACCGCCGGCATCGCCGCCGCCTGCGCGGTTCCCGTCACCGAGAACCTGCCCGGCGGCCGCACCCGCCGCCGCACCGGCTTCGGCGCCTGGCGGATCGCCCTGCCGATCGGACTGGTCGTGATCGGCGCCGCGCTCGAACTCATCGCCCTGCGCCCCGGCGCCGCGGCCGACGGCCGCCCGATCCACCTGCCCGCCGGGCTCGGCAGCACCAGCACCGCCGCCCTCGGCGGCTGGGCGGCGAGCGCGCTCGGCCTCGCCCTGCTCACCGGACCGCTGCTGGCCTGGGCCGGACGCCTGCTCGCCCTCGGCCGGCCCACCCCGCTGCGACTGCTCGCCGGACGCGGGCTCACCGCCCAGGCCCCGCGCCTCGGCGCGCCGCTTGCCGTCCTCGCCCTCGCCGTCGCGCTGGTGCTCACCACCATCCGCTACTGGATCGGCACCCCCGACAGCGCCGACGCGCTGCCCGCCGTCGAGGCCTGCCTGGTGCTCGGCTGCGCGGCCGCCGCGGTGGTCGCCCGGCTGGCCGAGGTCCGCACCGACCGCCGCAACATCACCGAAGCGCTGCTGCGCCTCGGCGCCTCGCCGCGGCTGCTGTTCGGCGCGGTCGCGCTGCGCACCCTGGCTGCCGGCACCACGCTGCTGCTGACCGGCGGGGCGACCGCCGCGCTGGCGGCCGCCGGACTGCGATAGGGCCCGTCCTCGAACCCCGCTGTCCGCCCGGAGGCGGGGGGTGAGGACGGGCCCTCAAGCGGCCTGTCCCGCCGGATTAGCCCGCCGCGGCGAGCTGGCCGCAGGCGCCGTCGATCTCCTGGCCACGGGTGTCGCGAACGGTCGTCGGCACGCCGTGCGACTGCAGCCGCCGGACGAACTCGCGCTCGTCCTCGGGCCGGGAGGCGGTCCACTTGGAACCCGGGGTCGGGTTCAGCGGGATCAGGTTGACGTGCACCCGGTGGTTCTTGATCAGCCGACCGAGCAGGTCGGCCCGCCAGGCCTGGTCGTTGATGTCCTTGATCAGCGCGTACTCGATGGAGATCCGGCGGCCGGACTTCTCCGCGTAGTTCCAGGCCGCGTCCAGCACCTCGGCGACCTTCCACCGGGTGTTCACCGGCACCAGCTCGTCGCGCAGCTCGTCGTCCGGGGCGTGCAGCGACAGCGCCAGGCGGCAGCTGAGGCCCTCGTCGGCGAAGCGGTGCATCGCCGGGACGAGCCCGACGGTGGAGACCGTGATGCCGCGCTGGGACAGGCCGAAGCCGTCCGGCGCCGGGTCGGTCAGCCGGCGGATCGAGGCCAGCACCCGGTTGTAGTTGGCCAGCGGCTCGCCCATGCCCATGAAGACCACGTTGGACAGCCGCGCCTCGCCGCCCGGGATCTCGCCGGACTTGAGCGAGCGCATCCCGGCGGCGATCTGCTCGACGATCTCGGCGGTGGAGAGGTTGCGGGTCAGCCCGGCCTGGCCGGTGGCGCAGAACGGGCAGTTCATGCCGCAGCCGGCCTGCGAGCTGATGCACATGGTGACCCGGTCCGGGTAGCGCATCAGCACGGACTCCACCAGCGTGCCGTCGAACAGCTTCCACAGCGTCTTGCGGGTCGCGTCGTCGTCGCAGGAGACGTGCCGCACCACCGACATCAGCTCGGGCAGCAGGCTCCCGGTGAGCTTCTCCCGGCTGGCGGCGGGGATGTCCGTCCAGCTCGCCGGGTCGTTCGACATCCGGCCGAAGTAGTGGTTGGAGAGCTGCTTGGCGCGGAACGGCTGCTCGCCCAGCTCGGCGACGGCCTCCTTGCGCTCGGCGGGGCTCAGGTCGGCGAGGTGTCGCGGGGGCTTGGCGCCGCGCGGCGCGACAAAGGTGAGTTCTCCGGGCTTAGGCATGGTTGTTCCAGTGTCGCAGACGCGAGGAGGGCCCCGAACACGTGGCGTTCGGGGCCCTCTCGGGTGCGCGCGGATCAGCTGCCGACGAAGGCCGCCAGGAGCAGCCACACCACCGGCGCGGTCGGCAGGAGCGAGTCCAGCCGGTCCATGATGCCGCCGTGGCCGGGCAGCAGCGTGCCCATGTCCTTGATCCCGAGGTCGCGCTTGATCATCGACTCGCCCAGGTCTCCCAGGGTCGCGGTGACCGCCGCGCAGCCGCCCAGGATCAGGCCCTGCCACCAGCTGCCGTCGTCGATGATCAGCTGCATCAGCAGCGCGCCCGCCAGCATCGACAGGCCGATGCCGCCGGCCAGGCCCTCGCGGGTCTTGCCGGGGCTGATCGTCGGGGCCAGCTTGGTCCGGCCGAACTTGTAGCCCACGGCGTAGGCGCCGGTGTCGCTGCAGATCGTGACGATCAGGAAGAGCACGATCCGCTGTGGACCGTCGTCGGCCGCCAGCATCAACGCCACGAAGGTGGCCAGGAACGGCACGTAGAAGGCGGTGAACACGCCTGCCGTTATGTCCCGCAGGTAGTTCTCGGGCGGCTCGGCCATCCGCCAGACCATCACCGCCAGCCCGGTCAGCGCGAGCGAGGCCGCGGCCCACTGGATCCCGGACCAGTAGCCGGTGGCGACCATGGCGATGCCGCCCGCGACCAGCGGGACCAGCGGCGCCTTGATCTCCTTGCGCTCGGCGAGCCGACTGGTCAGCTCCCACACACCGACCGCGACCGCGGCCATCACGACGACCAGGAACAGCGCCTTCACCACGAACAGCGAGGCGACGATCACCGCGCCGAGGCCGACCCCCACGCCTATGGCGGCCTGGAGATTACGGCCTCCGCGCTGCTTGCGCGGCTGCGGCTGCGGGTCGGGCTGGGCGGCCACGGGTGTCTCCTGCCCTGGATGGGACGACGGCACGAAGTGGGGCTGCCCGGCCGCCGGGTGGCTGGGCGGCGGCGCGGGATGCACCGGAGCCCCCGGGTACGGCGGGATGCCGTGGCCGGGGGCGGGGGCGGAGTCGTCGGATATCGCGCGCAGCACGACCGTCTCCGTCACGCCGGGCGGCGGGGTCTCGGGCTGCTCGTCCCGGAAGAGCGGGCCGCTCAGCCGGCCGGCCTCCCGGGCCGGGCCCTCGGCGAGGTCGGCCGGACCGCCGGCCGCGGGCCTCCCGGGCCGACCCGCGGTCGGCCCGTGGCCGGTCGGGCCGTGACCGGTCGGGCCGCCGAGGCCGGGCACGCCCGGGGGCGGGCCGGGGTCGGCCGGTACGGGAGGCATGACCTGAGTCTCCTCCGCGTCACCGCCCCAGTACACCGGAGGCTGCTGCGAGTGATCCGAACGGAGGCCCTGCTCCGCCGGGACGCCACCCGGCCCGACCGGGGGCACGGCGCGACCGCCCGGGTGGTCGGGGTGGTGTCCCCGGACCGGCGCCGACGGCTGCTCGCCGTACCCCGGCGCCGGGTGGGCCGGGGTACGGGGTGCCTGCGGCTGCGGCGCCGGACGGTAGGGCTGGAACTGCTGGTCGGACGGGCCCCAGTAGCCAGGGGCGTCAGGGGCGTCGTTCATCAGACCTCGAGCAGCTCGGATTCCTTGTGCTTCAGCAGCTCGTCGACCTGGGCCACGTACTTGGCCGTGGTGTCGTCGAGCTCCTTCTCGCCGCGGCGGCCGTCGTCCTCGCCGACCTCGCCGTCCTTGACCAGCTTGTCGATGGCGTCCTTGGCCTTGCGGCGCACCGAACGGATCGAGACCTTGGCGTCCTCGCCCTTGGTGCGGGCGATCTTGATGAACTCCCGACGGCGCTCCTCGGTGAGCTCGGGCAGCACCACGCGGATGATCGAACCGTCGTTCGACGGGTTGACGCCCAGGTCGGAGTCGCGGATCGCCTGCTCGATGGCCTTCAGCGCGGTCTTGTCGAACGGCGAGACGACCGCCATCCGCGGCTCCGGCACCGAGAACGAGGCCAGCTGGTTGATCGGCGTCACGGCGCCGTAGTACTCCGCGACGATCTTGGCGAACATCGCCGGGTGCGCGCGGCCGGTGCGGATCGCCGCGAGGTCGTCCTTGGCGACGCCGACGGCCTTCTCCATCTTCTCCTCGGCTTCGAGGAGGGTCTCTTCGATCACTGTGGTCTCCCTGTCCGGTTCATCTGCGGTTGTTCCGACCGGTGTCGGAGCGGCGGCCGGTCGCGGCTCCCGCACCGTCCCGTACGGCTGGTTGCTGCTCAGGCCCGGACGGAATCCTGGCTGATGAGTGTGCCGATCTTCTCACTCTTCACCGCACGCGCGATATTGCCCTCCGCCAGCAGTTCGAAGACCAGCATCGGGAGGTTGTTGTCCTTGCACAGCGTGATCGCGGTGAGGTCGGCGACCTTGAGGTCGCGCGCGATGACCTCGGAGTACTCCAGCGCGTCGAACTTGACCGCGTCCGGGTTGGTCCGCGGGTCCGAGTCGTAGACGCCGTCCACACCGTTCTTGCCCATCAGCAGGACGTCGGCGTGGATCTCCAGCGCGCGCTGGACGGCCGTGGTGTCGGTGGAGAAGTAGGGCATGCCCATACCGGCACCGAAGATCACCACACGGCCCTTCTCCAGGTGCCGGACGGCCCGCAGCGGCAGGTACGGCTCGGCGACCTGACCCATGGTGATGGCGGTCTGGACCCGGGTCTCGATGCCCTCCTTGACCAGGAAGTCCTGCAGCGCCAGGCAGTTCATGACGGTGCCGAGCATGCCCATGTAGTCGGACCGGGCCCGGTCCATGCCGCGGACCTGCAGCTCGGCGCCGCGGAAGAAGTTGCCGCCGCCGATGACCACCGCGACCTCGGTACCGGCGCGGACGACCGTGGCGATCTCCCGGGCGATCGCGTGCACGACGTCCGGGTCGACGCCGAGCCCGCCGCCACCGGCGAAGGCTTCACCGGACAGCTTGAGCAGCACCCGGCGGCTCGTGCCGACCTCGGGGTCCTGCGCGGTCTCCTGCGTCTCCTGCATGGACTTCTCCTTTTTGCACCTACTGGTCACAGGCGCGGGTGTGCGGATGCCCCGCCTGCGCGTACACGCGAGGAGGCCACTGCCGCGGGAACCGGTTCGGTGTCCTGCACGGCAATGGCCTCCTCGTCGTTCATGGTGCCGACGCGAGCCCGCCCGGGGGCGGATGGCGCTGGGTGAGCCCGTTCGGCGTCCCGCCCTGGTCAGCGGGCGGGGGCGGTTACCAGCCTAAGGGGGCCGGGAACCCGGTGGAACGTGGCTCAGGCGCCGACGCGGAAGCGGGCGAAGCGCTTGAGGGCGACGCCGTTCTCCTCGAGGACCTTGGCGACGGTCTTCTTGCTGTCCTTCGCGAAGGCCTGCTCCAGGACGGAGTTCTCCTTCACGAAGCCGGTGACGCGACCCTCGACGATCTTCGGCAGGGCGGCCTCCGGCTTGCCCTCCTCGCGAGCGGTGGCCTCGGCGACGCGGCGCTCGTTCTCCAGCTCCTCGGCCGGGATCTCCTCGCGGGACAGGTACTTCGGCGCGAAGGCGGCGATGTGCTGCGCGACGTCCTTGGCGACCTCGGCGTTCTCCTTGTCCAGCTCGACCAGGACGCCGACGGCCGGCGGCAGGTCGGGGCTGGTCTTGTGCAGGTAGACCGCGACGAAGCCGTCACCGTCGAACTGGGCGAAGCGACGGAAGACGATCTTCTCGCCCAGGGTCGCGTTGGCCTCGTCCACGAACTGCTGGACGGTCTTGCCGGCCTCGATCTCGGAAGCCAGGGCGGCGTCCAGGTCGGCCGGAGCGGTCGCGGCGACGTGGGCGGCGATCGCGTCGGCGACCTTGACGAAGTTGTCACCCTTGGCGACGAAGTCGGTCTCGCAGTTCAGCTCGACCAGGACGCCGGACTTCTTGTCCTCGGCGATCAGCGCGGCGACGGCGCCGTTGGAGGCGTCACGGCCCTCGCGCTTGGCGACGCCCTTCTGGCCCTTGATGCGCAGGAGCTCGACGGCCTTCTCGACGTTGCCCTCGGCCTCGTCCAGGGCCTTCTTGCAGTCCATCATGCCGGCGCCGGTGAGCTCACGGAGCTTCTTGACGTCCGCGGCGGTGAAGTTCGCCATGGTGTGAATCTCTTCTCGCGTCTCGCGTGTCTGCGTGGAGTGGCGCCGGGACCGTTGGTTCGGCCCCGGCGCGGGAGAGAGGGGCACCTGCCGGCTTCGTACCGGCGAGTGCCCCTCACCCTTGGTACGTCAGGCCTGCTCGGCCGGAGCGTCGGCGGCGGGGGCCTCGGCGGCGGCCGGAGCGTCGGCGGCGGGGGCCTCGGCGGCGGCCGGAGCCTCGGCGGCGGGGGCCTCGGCGGCGGCGGGGGCCTCCTCAGCCTTCTTCTCGCCCTCGATGAGGTCCTTCTCCCAGTCGGCCAGCGGCTGGTCGGCGCCCGGCTCGGCCTTGGCGTCGCCCTTGGCGACACCGGCGCGGGACTTCAGGCCCTCGGCCACGGCGTCGGCGATCACGCGGGTCAGCAGGGTGACGGAGCGGATCGCGTCGTCGTTGCCCGGGATCTTGTAGTCGACCTCGTCCGGGTCACAGTTGGTGTCGAGGATGGCGACGACCGGGATGTTGAGCTTCCGGGCCTCGCCGACCGCGATGTGCTCCTTCTTGGTGTCCACGATCCAGACGGCGCTGGGAACGCGCTGCATGTCGCGGATACCGCCGAGGGTCTTCTCCAGCTTGTCGTGCTCGCGCTGGAGGACCAGGAGCTCCTTCTTGGTGAGGCCGGAACCGGCCACGTCCGAGAAGTCCAGCTCGCCGAGCTCCTTCAGGCGCTGCAGGCGCTTGTAGACGGTCGAGAAGTTGGTCAGCATGCCGCCGAGCCAGCGCTGGTTCACGTAGGGCATGCCCACGCGGGTGGCCTGCTCGGCGATGGCCTCCTGGGCCTGCTTCTTCGTGCCG
The DNA here is from genome assembly GCF_040302665.1 of Kitasatospora sp. NPDC097691. Lineage (NCBI taxonomy): Bacteria > Bacillati > Actinomycetota > Actinomycetes > Kitasatosporales > Streptomycetaceae > Kitasatospora > Kitasatospora sp. NPDC097691. The sequence continues at coordinate 27,716 of NZ_JBEORY010000039.1, forward strand.
ACGAAGAGGACGCTGCCGCCGTGGGCAACGGTCTCCTTGATGAACTCGAAGGCGCGGTCGATGTAGTTCAGCGACTGCAGGAGGTCGATGATGTAGATGCCGTTGCGCTCGGTGATGATGAAGCGCTTCATCTTCGGGTTCCAGCGGCGGGTCTGGTGACCGAAGTGGACGCCGCTCTCCAGCAGCTCCCGCATCGTGACGACGGCCATTGCCGTGCTCCTCAGGTGTTACGGCCCGGCGGCGGCAGCTGGTCTCAGCGATCGCCCGCAGCCGGGTCAGGCTCGGTTTGTCCGTGGCGGCCAGGTGACAGCCACGCCTGACGCCCCGAACGTGCCGAGCCGCTCCGACCCGCTCGGCCGAAGGCCGGTCGGGCTCGGCGGACCGAGCGGCACTCGCACCTGGCGGGGCTGCGGACGAACCGCGTCCGACCGCCGGTGGCGGGGCGTGCGAAGTCGACCCGGTGGACCGGGTCGCGTGTGAAGTGTACGGGAAGCGCCGAGCGGCGGGCGACTTCACGAGCGGCCGGGAGCCTGCCGAGCACCTGGGAAGAGCCTGGGAGCGGCTCGCCCGGGCGGTACCGGCAGGGGGGCGGCGTCGGCGTCGGCGGCAGTTTCGGTGGCGCAGGGACGCGTGCGTGCGCCGGTCGACTGCCTGCCCGCGGTCCGTCGCGGATATGCCGCTTGTACACCGGATGGCGGCGTTCGTACACCCGTTTGGGGGATGCCGATCGGTCGTGGGAGCGGTTTGTCCACAGGAATCCGGATTCGGGTGGTGCGGGGGCGGCGGGGCAGCGAGCCTTCGCGCATGACTGCTCGTACGTGGTGCGTCGGGGTTCGGCGGCTGGTCGCCGTGGGGGTGGCGCTGGGGTTGGTGGGGCTGATGGGGGTGCTCGGGCCGCCGAAGGCGGGGGCGGTGGGCGGCTCCGGCGGTGGGCCTGCGGGTGGGCCCGTAGGTGGCTCGGCCGGCAGTTCCGGCGCCGGCTCCGGTAGTGGCTCCGGTCCGCGCGGTGCGCGGGCCTGGCCGGTGGGCGGGCCCGGGGCGCTCCTGGGGCGGTTCGATCCGCCGGCGAAGCCCTGGGCCACCGGACACCGAGGGGTGGACCTCTCCGCCGAGAGCGGGGCGGAGGTACGGGCGGCGGCCGCCGGGGTGGTCGCGTTCTCCGGACTGGTGGCGGGCCGTCCCGTGGTGACGGTCGTCCACCCGGGCTCGGGCACTCCCCCGCTCCGGACCACCTACCTGCCGGTCACCGGCGCCCTCCCGGTCGGCACCGCGGTGGCCGCCGGAGAGGTGATCGGTCGGCTCGCCCCGGACGGGCGGCATTGTGCCGCGCGCGACTGCCTGCACTGGGGACTACTGCGCGGGAGCCGCTACCTGGACCCGTTGGCCCTGTTCGGCGCGGGCGCTGCACGGCTGCTGCCGCTGGGCTCGGGGCCGCAGCAGGACGAGCAGCCGGTCACGCCCGGCTGAGGCCGTGCAGCGCGAGGGCGACGGCGGCGTCCGCGATCTCCTCGGGGTTCTCGGTCAGGCAACCGGTGCACGCGGTGGTGGCCTGCTCGGCTCGGCGGACGGCCGACTCCACGACCCCCTGCAGCAGCGCCGCGGCGAGCCGGGGCCGCTCGTGGCCCAGGTCCTCCAGCGCCCGGACGACCAGGCCGGCCAGCCGGCCGTGGGCCGCCCGGATCCGCTCGCGCGCCGCCTCGTCGAGCTCCAGCGCCGAGATCGCCACGACCGCGCGGTGGCGCGGGTCGGCGGCGAGCGCCAGCTGGCCCCGGACGTACGCCTCGATCCGCTCGGCGGCGGTGTCGCAGCTCTCCATCCCGGCCTCGATCTCGGCCGCCCAGAGCGGGAAGTCCACCTCGCAGAGCGCCTCGACCACGGCGGCGCGGGAGCGGAAGTACTCGTAGACCGAGGAACGCGCCAGCCCGGTGCGCGCCGCGAGCGCGGGGAAGGTCAGGGCCTCCTTGCCGCCCTCGGTGAGCAGGGTGCGGGCAGCGTCGAGGAGGGCTGCCCGCTGCAGCTGGCGATGCTCGGCCACCGTGGCCGCTCGGATCTTCGGCACGCTCCCACTGTACGGAGCCCTACCGGCGGCCGATAAGGCGCCGCGCATGAGGAGCCGGCGTGGGCGCCGCTCCCAGGCCCGACCCGGGCACCCGGGCAGTCCCGGCGGCCCCGGCAACCGCGCCACCGGGTCGGCACGCGACCGGGTCCGCGCGCTAGCGGATGTCCGAGAGCTTGGCGCGCAGCTGGAGGACGGACTTGGTGTGGATCTGGCTCACCCGACTCTCCGTCACCCCCAGCACCTGCCCGATCTCGGCGAGGGTGAGGCCTTCGTAGTAGTAGAGCGTCACCACGGTCTTCTCCCGCTCGGGCAGGGTGTTGACCGCCTGGGCCAGCAGCCTGCGCAGCTCGCGGTCCTCGGCCACCTCGACCGGGTTGTCCGCGCCGTGGTCCTCCAGGGTGTCCACCAGGCTGAGCCGGTCACCGCCCTCCCCCACCGGGTGGAGCAGTTCGTCCAGGGCCACCACGTTGGCGAGCGACAGCTGGCTGAAGATGGCGTGCAGGTCCTCGATCGCGATGCCCATCTCCGCCGCGACCTCGGGGTCGTGCGGCGTCCGGCGCAGCCGGGCCTCCAGCGTCGCGTACGTCCGCTCGACCGCCTTCGCCTTCTGCCGCACCGAGCGCGGGATCCAGTCCAGGGCACGCAGCTCGTCGATAATCGCACCGCGGATGCGGCTGATCGCGTAGGTCTCGAACTTGATGGCGCGGTCGATGTCGAACTTCTCGATCGCGTCGATCAGCCCGAAGACCCCGGAGGAGACGAAGTCCGCCTGCTCGACGTTGGAGGGCAGGCCGACCCCGACCCGCCCCGCCACGTACTTGACGAGCGGTGAGTAGTGCAGGATCAGCTGCTCGCGCAGCCGCTGGTCGCCGGTCTCCTTGTAGGAGCGCCAGAGCTCTTCGAGCGCGCTGCGGCCCTGGGCGGCGGCGTCCCGACCGGCCTGTCCGGTGCCCCCGGACGGGTCGGCGGGAGCGCCCACCGGCACGTCGGCGGCACGGACCGCCTCGGCGCCCCTGGTCGCGTCCGCGGGCTGGCCTGGTACCACCGTCGGCCGGCCGCCCTGCCTCGACAGGCCTCCCATCGTCCCCGCCGACTTGGACGGGAACTCGGTGGAGGGGCGCCGCTCGGTCCGCGGCCCTCCCGAGGACCGAGCGCCACCGGTCACTCTGTGTCCGGGAATGTGTGTGGGCATGCGTTGGTCTGCGCCGTTCTGCCGAGTCATGTGCTGATAGGGAAGGCATGTGGAGCGTAGCGTGACCGACTCACTGCAAAGCGCTACCGCCACTCGGTCGTCCCCCGATCCGGTGGCGTTCACTCACCGGATCCGGGCACACGAGCGGAAGAACCGGATCAGCAGGTCAGCCGGGCGGTTCGGACGCGCCCTCCCTCGGCGCACGGGTGTTCTCCGCCCCGGCGCTCACCTCCTCCGCACCATGCGCCAGTGCGCGCCGTGTCGCTCGACGTAGCCGAGCGAGCCCAACTCGTAGAGCCGCTGGAGCACTTCGTCCGGCGGGAGCCCGGACTGACGGGCCAGTCGCTCCACCGGTGCGCCCTCCGCCGTCGCCGGCACGGCCTCCAGGACCCGGGCCACCGGGGGCTCCAGCAGGTCGCGCGGCAGCACCGGTCCGCTGCGCTGAGGGGCCAGGTCGTCCCCGATCGCCCCGATCAGCTCGGTGATCTCGGCCGCGTCGGTGACCAGGGTGGCGGCGCCGCTGCGGATCAGGGCGTGCACACCGGCCGAGAGCTCCGAGGTCACCGGGCCGGCGACCCCCATGGTGTGGCGGTTGAGGTCCCGCGCGCGTCTCGCCGTGCTCAGGGCTCCGCTGCGGACCGCCGCCTCCACCACCACGGTGCCCCGGGTGAGTGCCGCGATGACCCGGTTGCGGAGGACGAAGCGGAAGCGGTTCGGGTGTTCCCCGGGCGGGAGTTCACTGACCAGCAGGCCCTGGACACCGATCCGTCGGATCAGTTCGGCGTTCCCCTTCGGGTAGGCCACGTCGACTCCGCAGGCGAGCACCGCGACGGTCATCCCGCCGACGGCGAGCGCGCCGCGGTGCGCGGCCGCGTCGATCCCGTAGGCGGCGCCGGACACCACCACCCAACCGCGCTCGGCGAGTTGGGCCGACAGCTCCCCGGCGACATGGGCGCCGTAGGCCGTGCAGGCGCGGGAGCCCACCATCGCGACCGAGCGGAGCGCGAGCAGCCGCAGCGAGCCGGTGCCGGTCGTCCAGAGGCCGATGGGGCGCCCGTCCCCCAGGTCGTCGAGTTGGCTGGGCCATTCCGTGTCCCCCGGAATGATGAACCGTCCACCGACGCGCCGTACCCGTTTCAGGTCCATCTCCGGATCCAGCCCGGGGAGCCTTGCCTGGTACCCGGCCAGCCGGGTGGAATCGAGCCCGGGGTGGTCGGGCACCGTCCCGTCCCGGATCGCCCGGACCACCTCGACGGCGGGGAGTTGACCGAGCCAGCGGCCGATCACCGCGTCGCCCGGTTCGCTGAGCCGACTGAGCAGGACACGGGCGAGGCGCTCGGGTTCGCGCGCCGCCGTGGCGCCGATCGGATCGGCTTCGGCCCCGGTCGTGCCGTGGGGGTAACGCACCTGCTGGTTCATGCCTCGCCCTCCGCGTTCCCGGTCCGTCCGCTGCCCGTCCCCGGCGGGCCGTCCTCTGGCGGACCGCCGCGCTGGGCCGGGATGCCCCCGAGGCGGCCGAAGATCCGCTCGGTCTGTGGCAGCCCGTGTTCCACCCCGGTGCGCAGAACCAGGGCGGTGCGCAGGTCCCGCTGGTCCGGCCGGTCCCGGCCCGCGAGGTCGGCGACCGTCCAGGCGACCCGGAGCACCCGGTCCAGGCCCCGGGCGGTCAGCAGGCCCCGCTCCAGCTGGCGCGCGACGTCGTTGAGCGCGCCGGGCGCGAGCTGCCAGCGCGTGCGCAGCTCATGGCCCGGGACCTCCGCGTTCGTCCGCCACGGGGTGTCCGCCAGCCGGGCCGCCGCACGCTCCCGGGCGGCCAGCACCCGGGCGGCGACGGTCTCGGTGTTCTCCGCCGAGGCGTCCCGCTCCATGAGTTCGGCCCTCGTCACCGGAGCGACCTGGACCTGGAGGTCCACCCGGTCCAGCAACGGCCCGGAGAGCCGCCCCTGGTAGCGGCTGACCATCGTCGGGGTGCACTCGCAGCCCTCGCCCCGCCGTGAGTGCCGGCCGCACGGGCAGGGGTTGGCGGCCAGGCAGAGGAGGAATCGGGCCGGGAGCCGGAGCGACCCGGCCGATCGGGCGATCACCACCTCCCCCGACTCCAGCGGCTGCCGCAGCGCGTCGAGCACCCGGACGGGGAACTCCGGCGCCTCGTCCAGGAACAGCACGCCCCGGTGGGCCAGTGAGACGGCTCCCGGTCTCGGCAGTCCGCTGCCGCCGCCGACGATCGCGGGCATCGTGGTGGAGTGGTGCGGGGCGCAGTAGGGCGCGGTGTCGATCAGCGGGCGCCCGACCGGGAGCAGGCCCGCCACCGAGTGCACGGCGGTGACCTCCAAGGCCTCCTTCTGGGTCAGCGGCGGGAGCAGCGCGGGCAGCCGCTCCGCCAGCATGGTCTTGCCCGCGCCCGGCGGACCTTTCAGGTAGAGGTGGTGACCCCCGGCGGCGGCGATCTCCAGAGCTCGCCGCGCCTCGTACTGGCCGGCCACGTCGGCCATGTCGAGGCGGGCCGCCTTGTCGTCGGGCAGGGCCCGCACCCCGGCGCTGGGCAGCATCAACCCGGCCATCAACGGATCCGGCCGGCCGCCGATCGGATCGGGCGGCTCCTCCGGTGCCGTCGCCCCGGTGAGGATCGCGACCAGCTGGCGCAGGCTGCGGACGCCGATCACCGTCACGCCGGGGACGAGCGAGGCCTCTGCCGCGGTCTGCTCGGCGACCACGACCCGGTCGTATCCGGCGTCGGCCGCGGCCAGCACCGAGGGCAGCACCCCGCGGACCGGCCGCACCCGGCCGTCCAGCCCCAGCTCGCCGATGACCAGCAGCTCGGCGATGGACGACGGGTCGAGCCGCTCGGCGGCGGCCAGCACTGCGCAGGCCACCGCGAGGTCGAAGCCGCTGCCGCTCTTGGGCACCGAGGCGGGGCTGAGGCCGACCGTCAGCTTGCGCTGCGGCCAGGCCTCGCCGCTGTTCACCACCGCGGCACGGACCCGGTCACGGGCCTCGGTGAGCGCCTTGTCGGGCAGACCGACCAGGGTGAACGCGGCCACCCCGGGCTCCAGATCGGCCTGGACCTCGACGATCACCCCGTCGACGCCGACCAGCGCGACGGAGCAGGTACGGGCGAAGGCCATCTCAGACCACCCCCCGCAGGTGGTCGACCAGGGCTGCACCCCGCGCCCGGTTGACCACGGCGACCAGGTCGATCCGCACCCCGCCCGGCGGGGCGGGCGGCCAGTGCGGATCCGTCGGCGCCACGTCGTCGTCGGCCCCGGCCAGTCGGGCGAAGTGGCCGGGCCAGCGCTCGGCCATCCAGCGCTCGGCCAGGCGTTGCAGCCGGGCGGCCTTGGCCTGGTCGATGGCCTCGGTGGGCTGCTGGAAGCCCCGCTCGGAACGGGTCTTCACCTCGCAGACCGCCACGGTGTCGCCGTCGAGGGCGACGATGTCCAGCTCGCCCTCGACGCAGCGCCAGTTGCGGTCCAGGATGCGGAGCCCGGCCTCCGTCAGACGGCGGGCGGCGACCCGCTCCCCGTAGCGGCCGAGCCCGGTCCGGGTGCTGCGGCCGGACGCCGCGCGCGGCTGTTTCCCGGCTGCGGCCGCGTCCGGCGCGACCGACCCCGGTGCGGCCGTGTCCAGTGCGGCCGTGTCCGGTACGGCCTGGTCCTGCGTGACGGTGTGCTGCATGGTGACCACCTCCGCCGAGGAGGCTTCACCATCGCGCACCGCGAGGCCCGGAGTTGGCGTTTCCCTGTGGATAACTCGGGCCTGTGGACAACTTCTGTCACCCGCAGGGGTGAGAAGCCCCGTCCCCGCGAAATTCGGCTGGACAACGCGGGACGGAGTCGTTCAACGTCAGTTCCCGAAGCCGGACTCGTCGGAGGGCAGCTCCAGGTCGCTCTTCGCGAGTTCCTCGATGTTCACGTCCTTGAAGGTCAGCACCCGGACCTTGCGGACGAACCGGGCCGGCCGGTACATGTCCCAGACCCACGCATCCGCCATCGACACCTCGAAGAACACCTCGCCCTGGACCGAGTGCACCTGCAACTCGTAGTCGTTGGTGAGGTAGAACCGTCGCTCGGTCTCGATCACGTACTTGAACAGGCCGACGACGTCCCGGTACTCCCGGTAGAGCTTGAGCTCCATCTCGGTCTCGTACTTCTCGAGATCTTCGGCACTCATCCAGGCGTCCCCTCAATTGTCACGTCCACCCATTGTGGACCACCGCACCCACGGTCAGAGCCGTACCGGGTCCACCGGCGGGCCCTCGACCAGCAGCCGTTCCAGGAAGTCCGCCAGGCCGGCCGGATAGACCGTCTCGCCGGTCCCCCTCAGTTCCTCGACCGTCCACCAGCGCGCCGTGAGCAACTGGGCGTGCTCGTCGGCGCCCATGCCGGAGTGGTCCAGGCCCGTCTCCGTGGTCCGGGCCAGGTGAAACCACTGCTCCTGTTCGTAGCGCTGTCCCCGAAAGGAGAACGACACCGTGCCGTACGCCACCAAGGGCCCGAGGTCCACACCCCGCAGGCCGGTCTCCTCCGCGAGCTCCCGCTCGGCGGCCTCGCGCACGTCCTCCCCCGCTTCCAAACCGCCCCCGGGCGTGAACCACCACGTCTCCCCGGGGACAGCCGGATCGGCGCCCAGGAAGAGGAGGATGCGGTCCAGCCCGTCCAGCAGCAGGATCCGCGCCGCCTTGCGACGCTGTGCCGTCATGGCAGCCCTTCACGCTCCTTCCGTTCGCATCGGTGGCGCTACCGATCCTGCCACCCGGCGCGGCCGTCCGGGGCGATGTTCGGCAGAGCGGCCCTCGCCGCGACGGCCCCGCTCAGGAGCTGCGCCCCCGGCGGAGCCGACGGGCCAGGCCTGCCACGCCACCGACCGCCGAAGTCACCAAGATCAGCGTCGCGCCGCCGACGGTGGCGTAGGCGGCGGGCTCCAGCGGGCCGGGCTGCGACGCCTTCGGCCCCGCGAAGCCGTCGAAGGCCGGGGTGCGGTCGAGCAGGCCGGCCCGCCCGAAGGGCTTGAGGGTGGCCTCGACCCTGGCTTCGACGGCGGTGGACGGGACGGTGCCGCCGTCGACCTCCAGGTGGGTACGGGAGTCGAGCGAGCCGACCCGGTTGTCGCCGAGCAGGAACAGCCGGCCCTGCGGCACCGTCACGCTGAACGACTCGCCCTGCCGGCCCTGCGTCGCGAGGTAGGGCTCGTCCACGGGCTGTCCGTTGACCGTCAGCCTTCGGTTGTCCCCGCTGGTGGCGACGGTGTCCCCGCCGACCGCGACCACGCGCTTGACCATGAGCTCACCGCCCCATGCCTCGTCCCGGAAGACCACCACGTCGCCCCGCCCGACGGCCCCGCCGTCGACCTTGCGGGCGAGCACGGTGTCCCCGGTCTGCAGCGTTGGGTGCATCGAGGCGGTGGGGATGTTGTACGGCCGGTAGTCGACCGCGATGAGGGCGAAGCCGCCGATCATCAGCACCAGCCCGAGCGCCAGGGCGACACCCTGCAGCACCGCGGCGGGCCGCAGGCGCTCACGGACGGGCGCGGCCGAGTGGTCGGCCGTCTGCTCCGCGACATTGCTCATCGACACCGTCCACCTCTGGCCGACCGGAAAACGCTGGCACGCCGGAGGCACCGGCGGGAACGCCGACGGGCCGTGGCACGTCCGAGCAGATTACTCGTCGGTACCACGGCCCGCGCAAGAGTCGGGGACAACCCGGTGGAGCTCAGGACTCCTTCCGGTGCTCCGCCCGGCCCCGCACCCGACGCACCAGCGGAAGCAGGGCGACGGCCCCCACCGCACCGGCCACGGGGGGCGCCATCGGCGCGGCCGCCGCCAGGCCCTTCTGGTCGAAGGTGGCCGGCACCGGCAGCGTCGACCAGTGGGAGATCGGCCAGGCCACCACGAAGGCACGCCCGATCACGTTGTCCACCGGAACGGTGCCGCCGCCGGGCTGGTCCATGTGGAAGCGGGAGTCCAGCGAGTCGGCGCGGTGGTCGCCCATCACCCAGATCCGGCCCTTCGGCACCTTGACCGGCCCGAAGGGGTGGTCACCGCAGGGGGTGTTGCCCGGGTAGACGTACGGCTCGTTGAGCGCGACACCGTTGACCTTGACCGGCCCGTCGCCCTCGCACTCGACGGTGTCCCCGCCGACCCCGATGACCCGCTTGATCAGGTCCTTCTCGTTCGCGGAGGGCATCAGGCCGACGAAGCTGAGCACGTCCTGCACACCGCGGACGAAGGAGTTGTTGCTCTGCTGGGACGGCTCGTCGTTCAGCCAGCCGCCCGGGTCGTGGAACACCACGACCTCGCCGCGCTCGGGCTCGGCCCCGAACCAGGGGGTCAGCTTGTCCACCAGGACGCGGTCGCCGACCTGAAGCGTGTTCTGCATCGACTCCGACGGAATGGAGAACGCCTGGACGAAGAAGGTCTTGATCACGAGCGCGAGGATCAGCGCGATGCCGATCAGGATCGGCAGTTCCTTCCAGAAGGAACGCGGCTTGCGCGGCGTGGCCGGAGACTCCGACTCCGACCCGTCCGCCGACCCGGTCTCCGGGCGTGAGGGTTCCGACGAGTCCTCGGCTCCCGCGCCCTGCTCGTCGGCGGTCTGGGCCGCCGCGTCGTCGACCGCGGCCGAGGGTGCCGAGGACTCGGCGGACCGGGCCGCCCGACGGCCTGGGCCCTCGGGCTCTCCGGCGCCCGAACGGGCACCGATCACCAAATCCCCCACAACGTCTCCTCCCTGCTGTGCGGACGCCCGCGCGCCCGCGCTCAGAGTGCCGCACAGCGGGCACCACGCTCGCCACGACCATGACCGCCCCAGGACTGCCCACCTCGGGCTCCCCTGACACCGGCTCAGCCTCGGCGCACGACCGGGACCGCTCCCGGCCGCACCTGCACTTCTCTATCACTCCCAGGCATCCGGCTCGCGGTCCCACACGCGAGGCCCGGCCGGTCAGCGGCCGGCGCGACTCACTCCGGAGGCCGCCCCGGCCGACGAGCGACGAACGGAAGGATGCCCAACACACCCATAACGAGCGGGGGTTCCACAGGAACCGGCCCAACGCCCACGGATTCCGAGGCAGTTCCACCGGCCTGCGGAGCCCGATCGAGAGAGGAGAGTGAACTCGGCACATCGAGTTGATGGAAGCGGTCCAGCGGCCAGGCGATCACGAACGCCCGACCGACCACGCCGCTCAGCGGAATCGTGCCCTGGCCCGGATTGCCCATGTGGAACCGGGAGTCCGCGGAGACGTCCCGGTGGTCGCCCATGACCCACAGTCGGCCCTGCGGCACCTTCACCTTGAAGGGCTGCCGGGACGGCGGGTTGCCGGGCGCGAGGTACGTCTCGTCCACCGGGTGCCCGTTGACGCTGAGCCGCCCCTGCGCGTCGCAGCACTCGACGGTGTCCCCTCCGACGCCGATCACCCGCTTGATCAGGTCCTGCTCGTTGTCGGACGGCAGCAGCCCGACGAAGGTCAGCACCTGCTTGGCCGCACCCAGCACCGGGCCGTCGTCGGAGGGCTTGCGGTCGCTCTCCAGCCAGCCGCCCGGGTCCTTGAACACCACCACGTCGCCGCGCTGCGGCTCACTGCCGAACCAGGGGGTCAGCTTGTCCACCAGCACCCGGTCGCCGACCCGGATGGTCTGCTCCATCGAACCCGACGGGATCACGAACACCTGGATCATGAAGGTCTTCATCACCAGCGCCACCAGCAGGGCCACCAGGATGATCAGCGGGACCTCGCGTACCAGCGACCGCTTGCGTCGGCTCGCCGCCCGACGGGCACTGCGGCGGCGTTCGGCCCGGCCACGCACCGTCGGGGCCCCGCCTGACCGGGCGCCCTCCGGGCTGCCGCCGTCCGGCTCGCGGGCCGGACGGTCGGCGAGCCGCCCCCTACCTCTGGTCCCCATGACCACCCGTCCCCGCAGTCGCGGCGAAGGCCGCGGGCCGGTCCAGACCGGCCCAGCGCGAGAACGGGTAGACCACCCAGTCCGCCCGGCCGATCACCTTCTCCTCGGGCACGAAACCGCCGCCGGGCTCGCCCAGGTGGTCTCGGGAGTCACGGGAGGCGCCGCGGTGGTCGCCCATCACCCACAGCTTGCCGGTCGGCACCACCACGTCGAAGGCCACGCTCGACGGGTCGTCCCCCTGGGAGAGGTAGGAGGTCTCGTCCACCGGCACTCCGTTGACGGTGATCGGCGCGCCCGGTCCGGTGCTGGTCACCCGGTCACCGCCGACGCCGATCACGCGCTTGACGTAGACGGTGTCCCCCGCCGGGGCAAGCCCGAGGTCCCCGGCGAGCGACCGTGCGTCGGCCCAGAAGCCCTGCGGCTTCGCGGACTCCGGCCGGAAGGAGCCCGTCCCGTCGAAGACCACGACGTCGCCCCGCCGGGGGTGCCCTCCGAAGGCGTACGCGAGCTGGTTGGCGATCAGCCGGTCGCCGGGGCGCAGGGTGTCCTCCATCGACCCGGAGGGCACCGCGAACGGGCGCGCGACGAAGGCGTTCACCAGGAGCAGGAACGCCAGGCAGATCCCCACCAACAACAGCAGGTCGCGCGAACGCGAGTGGCCCGGTTCGTCCTCCTGCTCCGCGTCGTCCTCTCGCTCCACGCCCTCCGGCCCGGCGCCGTCCTCCGGCTCAGCGCCCTTCTCCGACTCCTTGCCGGCCCCCGGCTCCGTCCCCTCCCGGGCGGTGTCCGCGGAGGCAGCGGCAGTCGTACCGGCCGCCGTGTCCTCGCTGACGACGCCCGGACCTCCTCCGGGAACTCCCACCGGAACTCTCCCGGGAACGACCGCGGACCGCGACAGCGAGTCCGCACCGGTGGGTGCGGGACTGCTGTCGCGGTCCGCGGGTGGTTCGTGCGTGCTCATCGGGGGGTGAGCTTACCTTGCGGCCGTTCGGCCCCCGAGAGCGCTCCGATCCCCCGGCGAGGCCGGGGGCCGGTGGATCAGCGGTCGCGCTTCTCCTTGATCTTCGCGGCCTTGCCGCGGAGGTCACGCAGGTAGTACAGCTTGGCGCGGCGAACCGCACCGCGGGTCACGACCTCGATCTTCTCGACGACCGGGGTGTGCACCGGGAAGGTGCGCTCCACGCCGACGTTGAAGCTGACCTTGCGAACGGTGAAGGTCTCACCGATGCCGGCGCCGTGGCGGCGGATGACGACGCCCTGGAAGACCTGGACACGGGAGCGGTTGCCCTCGATGACCCGGACGTGAACCTTCAGGGTGTCACCGGCGCGGAAGGCCGGAATGTCGCTACGCAGCGAAGCCGCGTCGACAGCAGCGAGCTTGTTGCTCATGTTGCTCTCCATCGCAGGCGCCACGGGCCGCCCACGGAAAATCGTCACAATGGGGTTTGCTGCGGGCCGCATCGGCTGACGACGATCCCCCCGTGGCGAGGGCGCCGGTCCACGTGCCCCCTACGGGAGGGGGCCAGCGACAGACAGCAGCGGCCTATTCTTCCACACCACCGGCCACGGACCGAAATCGGCCGAGCTGCTCGTCCCAGGCCAGGCCGAGGATGCTGAGCGCCTCCCGCTCCTTCTTGTCGAAGGCGCCGTACTGCCAGCGCTCGACCAGGTCGGGACGGTTCGCCAGGGTGCGGGCGAAGGCCTGCTCGCGCCGCCAGCGGGCGATCCGGCCGTGGTTGCCACTGAGCAGCACGTCCGGCACGGTCCGGCCGCGCCACTCGGCGGGCTTGGTGTAGACCGGGCCCTCCAGGAGATCGGCCATCGCGCCCGGCGCGAAGGAGTCGTCGCGGTGGGACTCGGCGTTGCCGAGCACCCCGGGCAGCAGCCGGGCGATCGCCTCGACCATCACCAGGACCGCGACCTCGCCGCCGGCCAGCACGTAGTCGCCGATCGAGGCCTCGACCACCGGCATACGGGTGGCCGCCTCCTCGATCACCCGGCGGTCGATGCCCTCGTAGCGCGCGGGGGTGAAGGCCAGCCAGGGGCGGCCGGCCAGCTCCTGGGCGAGCTCCTGGGTGAACGGCCGCCCGCTCGGGGTCGGGACGACCAGGGTGGGCAGTTCGCCCTCGGGCCCGCCGGCGACCACCGCGTCCAGCGCCTCGCCCCACGGCTCGGGCTTCATCACCATGCCGGGGCCGCCGCCGTACGGGCTGTCGTCCACCGTGCGGTGCACGTCGTGGGTCCACTCGCGCAGGTCGTGGACGTGCACGTCCAGCTGGCCGCGCGCGCGGGCCTTGCCGACCAACGAGATGTTCAGCGGTTCCAGGTACTCGGGGAAGATCGTGACGACGTCGATCCGCATGCCGCTCTGCACGACACCGCCCTGCGCGGCGGCGTTCTGCAACGCGGTGCCCTGCAACGCGGCGCCCGCCGACGCCTCGCCCTGCGCGGCAGCGTGCTGCACGGCCCCGCCCGGCCCGGCGGCGTTCCCCTCGACGGTCACTGCGACTCCTCCGAGCCCTCGGCAGAACCGTCGGCCGGAGCCTCGGCAGAGCCCTCGGCCGAACCGTCGGCGCGCTCGACCGAGGACGTACCGGCGACCTCGGCCTGCTCCAGGTCGATCAGCCCGGGCGGCGGGGTGATCACCGCACGCTGGTTCTCCAGATCGATGGTCGGCACGATCTGGGTGACGAAGGGCACCAGCACCTCCGTGCCGTCGGCCTTCTCCACCGTGAGCAGGTCCTGGTACGGGAGGTGGACGACCTCGGTCAGCTCGCCGACCAGGGTGCCGTCGAGCAGCACCACGTCCAGGCCGATCAGCTGGTGGTCGTAGTACTCCTCCGGGTCGTCGGGACGCTCCTCCGGGTCGACCTCGGAGATGAGCAGGGTGCCGCGGAGCGCCTCGGCCGCGTTGCGGTCCTTGACGCCGGCGAAGCGCAGCAGCAGCCGGCCGCTGTGCACCCGGCCCGACTCGACGGTCAGCGGCCCGGCCGACGCGGGGTCGGTCAGCACGACCGCACCCGGGCCGAGCCGGAGCTCCGGCTCGTCGGTGCGGACCTCGACGCTGACGTCCCCCCTGATGCCGTGGGCACGGCCGATCTTGCCGACGACGAGCTGCACGGTGATCGTTCTCCTGGAGTTCCTGAGCCGAGACGAACGCCCGACGGGATCCGAAGGGCCGGTGCGCAGGGCTGGTGCGATGGGCTGGCGCGGTGGTGCGGTGATGCGGTGGCGCGGTGGTGCGAAGAGCGGCGCCACGGGGCGCTGCGAGGAAACGAGAAAAGGCCGACCGGGACGACATGCGTCCCGGTCGGCCCCAAGCCCTGACGGCTGAACGAGCAGCTGCGTCAGCGGATGTTGTCCACGTCGACCAGGTCGACCCGGACGTTGCGACCGCCGAGGGCGCCGACCACGGTGCGCAGAGCGCGCGCCGTGCGGCCGCCCCGGCCGATCACCTTGCCGAGGTCATCGGGGTGCACTCGCACCTCGATGGTGTTGCCCCGACGCAGGTTGCGCGAACGCACCTGCACCTCGTCGGGGTGCTCGACGATGCCCTTCACCAAGTGGTCGAGGGCGTCCTCGATCACGATCAGGCCTCGGCGGCGGCGTCGGCCTCAGCCTCGACCTTGTCCGACTTCTTGGCCTTCGGGGTGATGGCGACACCGGTGGTGGCGTCCTCGAAGCCGGCGACGGCCTTGGCGAACAGGTGCGAGAAGTCCTCGACCTTCGGCTCCGCGACCTTCAGCGGGGCCGGAGCCGGCAGGCCCTTGAACTTCTGCCAGTCGCCGGTCAGCTTCAGGATGGCGAGCACGGGCTCGGTCGGCTGGGCGCCGACGGACAGCCAGTACTGGGCGCGGTCGCTGTCGACCTCGATCTTCGAGGGGTTGTAGGTCGGCTGGTAGATGCCGATCTCCTCGATCGCGCGACCGTCACGCTTGGTGCGGGCGTCGGCGACGACGATGCGGTAGTGCGGGGAGCGAATCTTGCCGAGACGCTTGAGCTTGATCTTGACTGCCACGGGAGTGGATTCTCCTGGTGTTGACGTGGGTGAGCGGGCTCGCCGTCGCGTGGGGTTGCGGGGCGGACCGTTCAAGGGACACGCCAGCCGTAGGAGAGAGGGGTCCTGCTCGGCTGCCGAGTACTCAGCTGTCCATTCTGCCATACCGGCGCGAACCGCCTGCACACGGGCCCGGAGGCGGATCAGGGCTCGACCGGGAGCCCCCGCTCCCGGTCCAGCCCACGAAGTCACCGCCGTACTGCTATGCCGTTGTCCCGCCCGTGGCCGTCGATCCGCCCGTGGGCCTTGTCCCGCCCGTGGCCGTCGATCCGCTCGTGGCGCTGGTCACTGTCCTGCCGTCGTACCGCTCCGCCGTGCGACCGTCCCGCCGCACGGCGCGTACGCGCTCACGCGCCTGCCGTACCGCCCGCTCCGGCCGGACCGCTGCCCGCACAGCAGCCCCGCCGGGCCGTCGACCACTTACGCGATCTTGAACGGCTGCTGGCACGCGCCGCAGACGATGGACGCCTGCGCGAGCACCGACGGCACGACCCGGACATTGCGTCCGCAGCCGCAGACCGCCTTGACCCGGACGCCGCCCCCGGAGGAGCCGTGTCGGGCGGCCGGGCCGCGGAAGGCACGCGTCGCGCCGTCGCCGGCCACCGCTTCCTGGTGCGCGCCGAGGGCGCGGTCCAGGCGCTCGATGGTCCCGGCGTAACGCTCCTGGGTCTCCTTGAGCATGGTCACCTGGGAGAAGCCGCTGCTCGCGTGCGGCTCGACCGGGTGCGCCAGGCCCAGCTCGGAAGCGAGCATCAGGAAGCGCCGGTTGTGGTAGCGGCCGGCCCGCGAGGTGTCCCGGATGTCCCGGGCCGCGGCCAGACCGTGGGCAGCCTCGTGGAGGAGCCGCTCGAAACCGAGCCGCGTGCCACAGGCCGAGGAGGATTCGCCGATCAGGGCCTCGGGCGAGGCCAGGTCGGGGAGGTCCTGGTGGTAGGCCTGGATGTCGCTCCAGGCGGCGGCCAGTTCGGCCGCGAGAACGAGGGGCTGTGTCGTGCTCACGCTAGACCAACGATGGAGTGCGAGCCGATGTTCCGCATGTTCCCGTTCTCCGGGAATTCACAGGGAACTCCCAGGAATGCCAGGTCGCGCGCGAATTGCACGCTCCGGATCTGACGCAAGACCAACCCCCTGCCTGTTTCGGCCCGGCGCAGAGTCGTCGGGCCTGGTGAATTCCGCCCTGGGGGGCGGGCTGTCGCCCCCAGGACGTACGGCCCGTGGTCCCGCCTGATTGACAGGGCCACGGGCCGTACACCGTACCGCTATTCCGTTAATACCGGGAGTTGACCGGCCAGTAGGGATGTCCGCTGTCAGGAGTCCCCCGGAAGAGTTACCGGTTTCTTACCCATCCGCATTCCGGGCAAATGTCGCCGCCGACGGTCATTACCTGCAGGTAACACACAACCGGCGGACATCCCCGGATCGCGGAGGAGCCGTGAAACCGCCCGGAACGGAGGCGGAACCGATCTCAGTACGCGCGGGCGACGATCGCGATATTGCCGTCCTGGTCGTCCGCCTGCGGCACCGAGCCGTCGGCCGCGACGATGCAGCGCACCGTGACGCCCTGCTCGGCCAGCTTGGCCTCGCCCTCCACGCCGAGCTCGGCCCAGGAGATGCGGCCCCAGCCGGTCGCGGCGGCCTCGACGACCTCGTCGAGGGTCTTGACGTCGACCGTGCGGGACTCGCGACGCTCGCGGGACTGGCGCAGCAGCAGCGCCTGGTCCTCCTCCAGCACGCCGGGGACCAGCGCGGCCAGGGCGTCGATGGAGACCGGCTTCTTGCCGCCCGGGATGCGGCGGGCCAGCATCGCGGTGCCGTTCTCCAGGTCGCGCGGGCCCACCTCGATGCGCAGCGGAACGCCCTTGAGCTCCCAGTCGACGGCGCGGCGGCCGAACGGGGTGTCGGTGCGGTCGTCGACCACGACCCGGACGCCGGCGGCCTCCAGCCGGGCGCCGATCTCGCGGACCTTGGCGATGACCGCGTCGTCGCCCTTGATCGCGAGCACGACGGCCTGGACGGCGGCCAGGCGCGGGGGCACCCGCAGGCCGTTGTCGTCGCCGTGGGACATGATCAGGCCGCCGACCATGCGGGTCGAGACGCCCCAGGAGGTCTGCCAGACGTGCTCGCGCTCGGCACCCTGGAGCTGGTAGGTGGTGTTGAACGCCTTGGCGAAGTTCTGGCCCAGCTCGTGGCTGGTGCCCATCTGCAGCGCCTTGCCGTCGCCCATCATGCCTTCGAGGGTGAGGGTGTTGATGGCGCCGGCGAAGCGCTCCTTGGCGGTCTTGCGGCCGAGCACGACGTCGATGCCGAGCACGTTGGTCATGAAGTCGCCGTAGACCTGGGTGTGGATCATCGAGGCGTAGTCACGGGCGTCCTCGTACGTGGCGTGGGCGGTGTGGCCCTCCTGCCAGAGGAACTCGGTGGTGCGCAGGAAGACGCGCGGGCGCAGCTCCCAACGGACCACGTTGGCCCACTGGTTGATCAGCAGGGGCAGGTCGCGGTGGCTCTGCACCCACTTCGAGAAGTACTCGTTGATGATCGTCTCGGAGGTGGGCCGGACGACGACCGGCTCCTCCAGCTGCTTGCCGCCGCCGTGGGTGACCACCGCGAGTTCGGGCGCGAAGCCCTCGACGTGCTCCGCTTCCTTGGTCAGGTAGGACTGCGGGATGAACATCGGGAAGTAGGCGTTCTGTGCGCCGGCCTTCTTGATCCGGGCGTCCATCTCCTGCTGCATCCGCTCCCACAGGCCGTAGCCGTACGGTCGGATGACCATGGTGCCGCGCACCGGACCGTTGTCGGCCAGCTCGGCCTTGTTGATGAGGTCCTGGTACCAGCGCGGGAAGTCTTCCGCCTGAGGGGTGAGAACGGGTGCCTTAGCCATGGGGCGAATGGTACGGGGAGCGACCCCCTGACTTCGAATCGGTATCACACCCGCGTCGGTGTCACTCCCGAGCCGGTGTCACCGAGCCGGTGTCACACCCGCGACCGGTGCCGGACCGGCCCGCGGGACGGGGGGCGCACCACCGCGACACGCGCGCACCACCCTGCACCCCTCTGGACGCCGGGCCCGACCCGCTGTTCGCTGGAGTGGGGCGGGACTTTGGGGGAGCCGTAGCAGCACACCGAAGGACCGGATGGGAGGCCGCGATGGCTTCAGCTCGGACGACCGGCACGAAGGTACGACCAACGGGCGCACGCGCGCACCACCCGCAGCCCGGGGCAGCCGGGCCCGCGCGGGCGCGCGACTGGGCGGAGATCCAGGAACGCATGCTGGTGCCGCTCTACGAGGCGGTCTACGACCGGTTGGAGGTCGGACCGGCGAGCAGTGTGCTGGGCCTGGGCTGCCGGTCCGGACTGGCCCTGCTGCTGGCCGCCGGACGGGGCGCCCAGGTCGCCGGGCAGGAGCCGCGGGACGAGCTGCGCGAGCTGGCCCGGGACCGTCGGCTGCGGGTGTGCGCCGGGCCCCGGCCGACCGCCGACGTCGCCCGCTCGGCCCATTCGCTGGTGACGGTTTTCGAGCAGCTGCCCGGCGCCGCCGATCCCCTCCCGGTGGTGGCCGAGGCCGCCCGGCTCACCCTTCCGGGCGGCCACGTGGTGCTCGCCGCCTGGGGCCCGCCGGAGCGCTGCGAGAGCGCCCCGGTGCTGGACGTGGCCCGGCGGATGGCGGGCCGCACCACCTCGCGCGACCCGTTCCAGCTCAGCGCGCCCGGCGCGCTGGAGGACCTGCTCGCCCCGGCCGGCCTTCGCCCGGCCGGCAGCGGCCGGGTGAGCTGCCCGTTCGCCTACGCGGACCTCGACAGCGCGGTGCGCGGCCTGCTCTCCACCGGCCTGTTCGAGGCGGCCGAGGAGTTCTCCGGCGCCTCACTGGTGGCCAAGGAGCTGGAGGAGGCGCTGCAGCCGTACCTGCGCGCGGACGGCTCGGTCCGGATGGAGAACGTGTTCCGCTACCTGGTCGCCGAGCGGCCGCGCTAGGAAACGTGAACCGGGGGCGCCCGCCGCCATGGCGAGCGCCCCCGGCAGCCGGCTTCACGCCCGGCCGGGCGACTTCCCGTCGGGCCCTGTAGGCCCCTCGGACCCTGCAGAGGACCCTGCGGAGGGCCCGGCAGAGGACCCAGCGGAGGACCCGGCAGAGGACCCTGCGGAGGACCCCCCAGAGCCCCCAGAGCCCCCAGGGCCCCCAGGGCCCTCGGACGACCCAGAACCCTCGGAGGACCCCTCGGCGGACTCCCCGGAGGCCACCCCCGAGGACTCGTCCCGCGACACCCCCGCCGCCCGGTACGCCGCCTCCTCGTCCAGCGTCTCCGCCTCCAGCAGCGCCGCCGCCAGCGCGTCCAGCCGGTGCCGCTGCTCGGTCAGCAACCGGATCGCGTCGTCGTAGCACTCGGAGACGATCCGCCGGGCCTCCTCGTCCACCGCGTCCAGGGTGGTCGGCGCGGCGGACAGTCCGTACGCGCCCTGCGGGTCGGAGGGCACCGCGGTGAGCCGGCCGACCCGTTCGCTCATCCCCCAGCGCCCGGCCATCCCGCGGGCGATGTTGGTGACCTGTTCCAGGTCGCTCTCGGCGCCCGTGGTGATCACCCCGTAGACCACCTGCTCGGCCGCCATGCCGCCGAGCGCGCCGATGATCCGGCCGCGCAGGTAGGGCTCGGTGTACGAGTAGCGGTCGTTCTCCGGGGTGGACAGGGTGACGCCGAGCGCCCGGCCGCGCGGCACGATGGTGATCTTGCGGACCGGGTCCGCGCCGGGCTGGAGCATGCCCAGCAGCGCGTGCCCGCTCTCGTGGTACGCCGTCCGCTCGCGCTCCTCCTGCGGCATCACCAGTGGCCGCACCGCGCCCAGTTGGACCTTCTCCAGGGCGTCCGAGAGGTCCCGCTCGTTGACCGCGTCCTGCTGGCGCTTGACGGCCAGCAGGGCGGCCTCGTTGACCAGGTTGGCGAGCTCCGCGCCGGTCATCCCCGGGGTGACCTTCGCCAGCTGCCGGAGGTCGGTGCCGCCGGCCAGCGGGACGGTGCGGGTGTGGATGCGCAGGATGGCTGCGCGGCCGTCCCGGTCGGGCGGACTGACGGTGATCCGCCGGTCGAAGCGGCCGGGGCGCAGCAGCGCCGGGTCGAGCACGTCGGACCGGTTGGTCGCGGCGATCACGATGACGCCTTCGGAGCCGCTGAAGCCGTCCATCTCGGTGAGGATCTGATTGAGCGTCTGCTCGCGCTCGTCGTGTCCGCCCATGCCGCCGCCCGCGCCGCGCTGGCGTCCGATGGTGTCGATCTCGTCGATGAAGATGATCGCGGGGGCGACCTTGCGGGCCTCGGCGAACAGCTCGCGGACCCGGCTGGCGCCGACGCCGACGATCATCTCGATGAACTCGGAGGCGGAGGCGGAGAAGAACGGCACGTCCGCCTCGCCGGCCACGGCCCGGGCCAGCAGCGTCTTGCCCGTCCCGGGCGGGCCGCTCAGCAGCACGCCGCGCGGCATCTTCGCGCCGAGCTTGCGGTACCGGTCGGGGTTCTTCAAGTAGTCGACGACCTCGGTGAGTTCGGCCTCGACCTCGTCGATGCCGGCCACGTCGGCGAAGGTGGTGCGCTTGCCCTGCTCGGCGGTGACGGGCTTGGGCGGCGTCTTGCGCCCGAGCGGTCCGGCGCCGAGGCCGCCGGCCATCCGGCGGGCGAGCAGCACCCAGATGAAGATCAGCAGCAGCATCGGGGCGAGCGAGAGCAGCAGGTTGGTGAGGAAGCTGCGCTGCTGGACCGGCGAGGTGGCGGTGACCTCGACGCCCTGCTGCTGCAGCGTGGCCCACAGGTTGTCGTTCGCGAAGGAGGGCCGCTGGGTGTCGAACTCGGTGTAGTCGCCCTTGCCCCCGTCCGGCTTGGGCTGGGCGGTCTTGAGGGTGCCCTCGATCGCGTCGCCCTTGGCGTAGATCTTGGTGATGTTGCCCTTGTTCAGCTGGTTGTTGAACTCGGTGTACGAGATCGTGGTGGCGCCCTCGTTGCCGAAGAAGGACAGCAGCACGTCGGAGATCAGGAACACCACGAGGGCGGTGAGGACGAGACCGGTCCAGCCGCCGGGCATCCGCCGTCGGGGCGGTGGCGGGGGCGGGGCGCCCTCGGAGCGCCAGGGCTGATCGGGTGTCTGACGCGGCGGCACGGGTTCGGTCACCCATCGGACGATACGGACAGGTGCTCGGGCGGGCCAACCGCAACGCCGCGCCCGGGCGCCCGGCCGGGGGCGTCCGGAGCCTGCCGCACGGCCGCCCCGAACGCCTCCCACCAGCGACTATGCCGAGGCGCCGGGCCACTCCTCGGCGGTCAGCGCGAACCGCTCGTGGTCGCGCCAGTCGCCCTGCAGGAACAGCATCCGCGGCGAGAAGCCCTCGTGCCGGAAGCCCAGCCGCTTGGCCATCGCGACCGAGCGCTCGTTGTCGGGCTGCACGTTGATCTCCAGCCGGTGCAGGCCCAGCCCGCCGGCCGACTGCGGGGCGAAGCAGCGGTCCAGGACCAGCCGCATGCCCTCGGTCATCCGCCCGGTGCCGGCGAACGGCAGGTAGGCGTCGTAGCCCAGCGCGGCGCTGCAGAACCGGCTCATCACGATGTTGGCGACGTTCACCTTGCCGACCAGCCCGCCGGTCTCCCCGTCGAGGATCAGGAAGGTGCGCAGTCCCGCCCCCTGGCGCTCCAGCAGTTCGGGCAGCCCGTCCGGCTCGACCGGGTTCCACCGTCCGATGTGGTCGGCGGACCGCCGGACCGCATCGGCGTACGCAGCCGCGTCTTGTGCCCTCGGGGCCCTGATCGTCACTCGCATGCCCCCATCATCGGACAAACGATCGGCCCGCCGACCGGAAACACCGGACGACGGGCCGACCAGGACCGCTCGGGGACTACAGGATGTCCTTGAACTCCTTGGGCAGCTCGAAGTCGGCCGGACCCTTGCCCGCGCCGAGGCCGAACGCGCCGCCGTCCGCCGGCTGGCCGGCGCCCGGGCCGAGCGCGCGGCGCTCGGCGGCCGCGGCCTCCTCCTGCGCCCGCTTCAGCGGGTTGCCGCTCTTGCGCTTGCCCTTGGCCTGCGGGGCCTTCTTGCCGGACTTCTTCGAGCCGCCGCCCATGCCCGGGATCCCCGGCATGCCGGGCATGCCCTTGCCGGAGGCCATCGCGGACATCATCTTGCGGGCCTCGAAGAACCGCTCGACCAGGTTCTTCACCTCGCCGACCTGGACGCCCGAACCCTTGGCGATGCGGGCCCGGCGGGAGCCGTTGATCAGCTCCGGCTCGGCGCGCTCGACCGGGGTCATCGACTTGATGATGGCGCCGACCCGGTTGACGTCCTTGTCGTCGATGTTGTTGATCTGGTCCCGGATCTGGCCCATGCCGGGCAGCATGCCGAGCAGCTTGGAGATCGAGCCCATCTTCTGGACCTGCTCCAGCTGCGACAGGAAGTCGTCCAGGGTGAACTGCTTCGGGCCGCCGCGCAGCTTGGCGGCGATCTTCTCCGCCTCGGCCTGCGAGAAGGTCTGCTCGGCCTTCTCGATCAGGGAGAGGACGTCACCCATGCCGAGGATGCGCGAGGCCATCCGGTCCGGGTGGAAGGCGTCGAAGTCGTCGACCTTCTCGCCGTTGGAGGCGAACATGATCTGGCGGCCGGTGACGTGCGCGACCGACAGCGCGGCACCGCCGCGGGCGTCGCCGTCGAGCTTGGAGAGCACGACACCGGTGAAGTCCACGCCGTCGAGGAAGGCCTGCGCGGTGGTGACCGCGTCCTGGCCGATCATCGCGTCGACGACGAACAGGACCTCGTCCGGGTTCACCGCGGCGCGGATGTCGGCGGCCTGCTGCATCAGCTCGGCGTCGATGCCCAGGCGGCCGGCGGTGTCGACGACGACGACGTCGTACTGCTTCTGCTTGGCGTACTCGATCGAGTCCCTGGCCACCTGCACCGGGTCGCCGACGCCGTTGCCCGGCTGCGGGCCGTAGAAGGCCACGCCGGCGCGCTCGGCGACGACCTGGAGCTGGTTGACGGCGTTGGGGCGCTGGAGGTCGCAGGCGACCAGCAGCGGGGTGTGCTTCTGCTTCTTCAGCCAGTGGCCGAGCTTGCCCGCGAGGGTGGTCTTACCGGCGCCCTGCAGACCGGCGAGCATGATGACCGTCGGGCCGCTCTTGGCGAACCGCACCCGGCGGGTCTCGCCGCCGAGGATCGCGATGAGCTCCTCGTTGACGATCTTGATGATCTGCTGTGCCGGGTTCAGCGCGCCGGAGACCTCGGCACCGAGTGCCCGCTCCTTGACCTGCTTGATGAAGGCCCGGACGACCGGCAGCGCGACATCCGCCTCCAGCAGCGCGATGCGGATCTCGCGGGCGGTGGCGTCGATGTCCGCCTCGCTCAGGCGGCCCTTGCCCCGGAGGTTCTTGAACGTCGCTGCGAGGCGATCGGAAAGGGTGTCGAACACGTCGTCGCGGGTCCTCTGCGGCATCGGAATCGGTACGGTCGTCGTCCCCCAGGGTATCCGGCCGCCCCGGGTAAGGTCTCCACCCCCGTTCCCGGTACTCCTCGACCCCGGCTCCCGGCGTCCGTCAGCCCAGCGCCGCGCGGACCGCCGCGGCCACCTCCCCGGCCCGCTGGGCGGCCAGCGGACGGCCCTGCGCGTCGGTCAGGTAGAAGGAGTCGACGGCCTCCGCGCCCAGCGTGGAGACGTGCGCGGTGCGCACCCGCACGCCCGCCCCGTCCAGCGCCCGGCCGATCCGGTGCAGCAGCCCGGGGGCGTCGTGCGCGCGGACCTCCAGCACGGTCGCGGTCGCCGAGGCCACCGCGGGCGCCACCGCGACCAGCGGCGGCGGGGTCGGGATGCCCCGACGGCGTGGGGCGGCGGCGTCCCGCTCGGCGAGGCGCCGCGCGACGTCCAGCGAGCCGTCCAGCGCCCGGCGCAGGTCGGCCCGCAGCCGGGCCGCCTCCGGCAGCTCGCCGAACTCGGCGGCCACCCGCCAGGACAGCAGCAGCACCGGCCCGGCGCCGATCGGGTCGAGCTCGCGCAGTCCGGCCGAGCGGACGGTCAGCCGGTGCAGCGCGAGCACCCCGGCGGCGGTGCCGAGCAGCCCGGGGCGGTCGGGGACGGCCAGGGTCAGCTCCACGCCCATCGGCTCGGTGCCCGGGTCCGCCCCCTCGACCTGGGCGTGCAGCGACAGCGCCGGCTCGCCGGTGCGGGCCGCCTCGACGGCGAGCCGCTCCTGCTCGGCGGTCGGCGCCATCTCCACCGGTGCGGTGCCCGCCCCGGCCAGCCGGTCGGCCGCCCGCGCCACCAGTCCGCCGACCAGCGAGGCCCGCCAGCTGCTCCACGCGGCCGGGCCGGTGGCCAGCGCGTCCGCCTCGGTGAGCGCGTGCAGCAGCTCCAGCTCCGGCAGGGTGGTGACCGCCTTGGTGACCGCCTCGACGGTGGCCGGGTCGTCCGGGTCGCGCCGGGTCGCGGTGTCCACCAGGGTCAGGTGGTGGCGGACCAGCACCGCCAGGGTCTCGGTGTCCTCGGGGCCGAAGCCCATCCGGGGGGCGAGGTCGCGGACGATCACCTCGCCGGCCTCGCTGTGGTCCCCGGGCCAGCCCTTGCCGATGTCGTGCAGCAGCGCGGCGACCAGCAGCAGGTCCGGCCGGGCCACCCGGCGGGTCATCGCGGCGGCCCGCACCGCCGTCTCCACCAGGTGCCGGTCCACCGTCCAGCGGTGCACGGCGTTGCGCTGCGGACGGCAGCGCACCCGCTCCCAGTCCGGCAGCAGCCGGGTGACCAGCCCCTCCGCCTCCAGCGCCTCCCACACCGGGACGGCCGCCTCCCCCGCGCCCAGCAGGGTGACCAGCTGCTCGCGCGCCTCGTCCGGCCAGGGCACCGGCAGCGGTCGGCACTCGGCGGCCAGCCGGCGCACCGTCGCGTACGAGACGGTCAGCCCGTTCTGCGCGGCGGCGGCAGCGGCACGCAGCGGCAGCACCGGGTCGGCGGCCGGGCGGGCGCCCTGGGCCAGCACCGCCTCGCCGTCCTGCTCGACCACGCCCTCGGCGAGCGGGCGGCGCTCGACCGCGCCCCGGGCCACCGCGCCCGCGCCGCGGCCGACCCCGGTGAACGGCGCGGTGAACGGGAACGCGCGCCGCACCGCCCGACGGCCCCGGCCGCTGCGGGCGGCGAGCACCCGCTCCACGGCCCGCCAGGTGACGTCGCTCGCGTAGGCGATGGTCCGGGCGGCCTCGTAGACCTGGCGCAGCAGGGTGTCGGCGTCCAGCACGCCGAGCCGTTCGGCGACCTGGTCCTGGTCTTGCAGGCTCAGCCGCTCGGTGGCCCGGCCGGTGACCAGGTGCAGCGCGTCGCGGACGTCGGCGAGCCGCAGCGCGGCGGCGTCCAGGCCGTCCCGGGGCGCGTCGGCGAGCCAGGTGGCGGCGACGGCGTCGAGCGCGACCACGTCGCGCAGGCCGCCGCGGGCCTCCTTGAGGTCGGGCTCCAGCAGGAAGGACAGCTCGCCGTGCCGTTCGGCCCGCTCGCGGCCCAGCTCGCGCAGCTCGGGCAGGCGTGCGGGGGCGCTCGCGCGCCAGTCGGTGAACACCGCGGCGCGCAGCTCTGCGGTGAGCGCCGGGTCCCCGGCGATGTGGCGGGCGTCCAGCAGGCCGAGCTGGGCCTTGAGGTCGGCGGCGGCGACCGCCCGGGCCTCGGCGACGGTGCGCACCGAGTGGTCGAGCTTGGCGCCCGCGTCCCAGACCGGGTACCAGATCCGCTCGGGCAGCTCGCGGAGGACGGGGCCGTCGTGCAGCAGCAGGACGTCCAGGTCGCTGCGCGGGGACAGCTCGCCGCGCCCGTACCCGCCGACGGCGACCAGGGCGACGCCGGGCGGGGCGCCGGCGGCGGCGAGCAGTCCGGCCAGCCAGTCGTCGGTGAGCCGGGCGAGCGCCTCGCGGCGGGGGCGGCCGACCGGGCCGGGGTCGGCGAGCAGCGCGGCCCGGGCGGCGGCGTGGCCGATGGGCTCGGAGGGCTCGGAGGGCTCGGAGGGCCTGGTCTCGGTGGTCATGCGCTGGGTCCCGTCCGTCGTGCGGGTTGGCCGTCCCGCGGTGCGCCGGACATCCGGTGCGGCGCGGTTCGGCCGAGCGGGGTACGCCGCCGGCGGGCCCGCGGCCCCGGAGGGTTCACGGGCCCGCCGACGGGCGGGGGCTACAGGGCGTCCGGGCCGCGCTCGCCGGTGCGGACCCGTACGGCGGTGTCGACCGGGATGCTCCAGACCTTGCCGTCGCCGATCTTCCCGGTCCGGGCGGCCTTCACCAGGACGTCGATCAGGTCGTCGGCGTCCTCGTCCTCGACCAGGACCTCGATCCTGACCTTCGGGACCAGGTCCACCGTGTACTCGGCTCCCCGGTACACCTCGGTGTGGCCGCGCTGGCGGCCGTAGCCGCTGGCCTCGGTGACGGTCAGGCCGTGGACCCCGAAGGCCTGCAGGGCGGCCTTCACCTCGTCCAGGCGGTACGGCTTGATCACGGCGGTGATGAGCTTCATCAGGCGTCGACCTCGGTCTTCTCGGCAGCCTTTCCGGCGGCCTTCTCGGTGGGGTTCTCGGCGGACTTCGGTGCTGCCGTCGGCGCGGGCTTCGCGGCGGACGAACCGGAAGTCGAACCGGCAGTCGAACCGAGGGACGAGCCGCCGGTCGGACCGGCCGGCGCGGCGGCCGCGGCCAGACCCGGCAGGGCCCGGGCCAGGCCCGCCCCGACAGCGCTGAAATCGTAGGCGGACTCGGCGTGTTCGGCCTGGTCGATGCCGGCCACCTCGACCTCCTCGGCGACCCGGAAGCCGACCAGCCTGTCGACCGCCTTGGCCAGCAGCCAGGAGAGGACGAAGGAGTACGCCGCGACCACGGCCACGCCCATCGCCTGCTTGCCGAGCTGCCCCAGCCCGCCGCCGTAGAACAGGCCCTTGGCGGTCTGGCCGACCCCGCCGGTGGCGAACAGGCCGACCAGCAGCGAGCCGATCGCCCCGCCCACCGCGTGCACGCCCACCACGTCGAGCGAGTCGTCGAAGCCCCAGCGGTACTTCAGCGAGACGGCGGCGGCGCAGACCGCGCCCGCGACCAGGCCGATCGCCACCGCGCCGAGCGGGCTGACCGAGCCGCAGGCCGGGGTGATCGCGACCAGTCCGGCCACCGCGCCGGAGGCGGCGCCCAGCGTGGTGAAGGCGCCGTGCTTGAACTTCTCGAAGACCAGCCAGCCGACCAGGGCCGCGCCGGTGGCGACCTGGGTGTTGACCATCGCCATCGCGGCGACCCCGTTGGCGGCCAGCGCCGAACCCGCGTTGAAGCCGAACCAGCCGAACCACAGCAGGCCGGAGCCGAGCATCACCAGCGGCAGGCTGTGCGGGCGCATCGGGTCCTTCTTGAAGCCGACCCGCTTGCCCAGCACCAGGCAGAGCGCCAGACCCGCCACGCCGGCGTTGATGTGCACGGCCGTGCCGCCGGCGAAGTCGATCACGCCGTTCCGGTCGCCCAGCCAGCCGCCGTGGCCGCCGTCGAAGAAGAACACCCAGTGCGCGACCGGGAAGTAGACGACGGTCACCCAGAGCGCGATGAACAGGCCCCAGGCGGCGAACTTGGCGCGGTCCGCGATGGCGCCGCTGATCAGCGCCGGGGTGATGATCGCGAACATCAGCTGGAAGATCGCGAAGGCGGTGACCGGGATGGTCCCGGCCAGCTCGTTCAGGCCGATGCCGCGCATCCCCAGGAAGTCCAGGTTTCCGATCAGCCCGCCGAAGGAGTCCGGCCCGAAGCTGAGCGAGTACCCGTAGAGGACCCAGAGCACGGTGACGATGCCGAGCGAGAGGAAACTCATCGCCAGCATGTTCAGGGTGCTCTTGGCCCTGACCATGCCCCCGTAGAAGAAGGCCAGGCCCGGGGTCATGAGCATGACCAGGGCTGCACTGATGAGCACGAAGGCGGTGTCGCCCGCGCTGAAGCCGTCCGGCATCGGCGTCTCCTCTGCGTCCAAGCCGATCCGCACCCGGGTCCTGTCCCGTGCCACCCGGGGTGTCGGCGTTGAAGAGGAGCGTGCCGAAGGCTGGTTTCGGCCAGTGCGGCCGGTTGTTTCGCGACCGTGACGCGTGCGACGCGCGGGTTACGGCTGCGTGAACCGCAGCCCGGCACTCACCCGGACGGGCTACCGTGCCCGCCACACGGAACGCCCGGGCACGACGAAGCCACCGATCGTGACGGGCAACGACGAAGCAACGAAGCCACCGACCGTGACGGCGGCGGCCGCCACGATCGGTGGAGTCCGGGAGGATCGCCGATCAGACCACCGAGACGTACTCCGGGATGTCCTGGACGACCCGCTCCTTGAGCCGGCTCACCGCGTCCACGCCCTTGAACCGGGCCGCCGCGGCCTCCGTCGTCTTGCGGACCCGGGAGTTCAGCCGCTCCGAGCGCACCTTGGTCGCGATGTCCACCGCCTGCTCGGCCATCACCACCGCCTGCTCGGCCTCCTTCTGCAGCAGGTGCACGCTGGCCATGCCGATCAGGTTGAAGGCGTACGAGCGCACGTGGTCGCCGTCCCGGCGGAACAGGTCGACCGCGCGCTCCATCACCGGCGCCGACAGCGAGGCGTACAGCTCGGCATTGTCGGAGTGGTACGCGAGGTCGCGGAAGGAGTGCGCGTTCTCGGCGTTCAGTTCGGCCGGCGAGAAGAACTTCAGCCAGTCCGGCTCGTCGTCGCCCTCGCGGATGTCGGTGAAGGTGTCCTCGGCCAACCGGACCGCCCGGGCGCAGCGGTTCACCTCGCCGATCGTGGCGTAGGCGCGCGCCTCCATGGCGAACAGCAGCGCCTGCTGGCGCGGGGTGGCGGTGTCGCGGCTGCCGTACTGCGCCAGGTGGATCAGCTCCAGGGCGTCCTCGCCCCGGTTGAGGTGGATCATCTGGCGGCTCATGTCGGTGAGGATCAGCGCGCCGAACGGGCGGTCGCCGGCCTCCTTGGCCGCGTGCAGGGCCAGCACGTAGTACTTCTGCGCGCTCGGGTGCATCCCGACGTCGTACGACATCCACCCGGCCAGGTGGGCGAGCTCGGCGGTGAGCCGGAACAGCCGCTTGGTGGTGTCCTCGCTGTACGTCTCCTGGAGCAGGTCGGTGACCTCGTGCAGCTGGCCGACGACGGCCTTGCGGCGCAGCCCGCCGCCGTTCTGCGCGTCCCACTGACGGAACATGACGGTGGTCTGCTCCAGCAGTTCCAGCTCGGGCTCGGAGAGCCGGCCGGTGAACGCCTCGCCGCCGTTGGCCGCGGTGAGGATCGGGGTGGGGATGCCGGTCGGGCCGGGCGTCAGCCAGCGCTGCATCGGCTCGATCAGCGCGGCGCCGGCGGTCAGCGCCAGCGAGGTGCCGAGGAAGCCCCGGCGGTTGAGCATCAGGTCGCTGCGGGAGTAGTCGCTGATCAGCTGGACGGTCTGCGGACCGCTCCACGGCAGGTCGACGCCGCCGCCCACGGTGGAGACCGGGATCGCGGCGCGCAGGCCGAGGTCCTCGATCGAGACCACCGAGCCGAAGCGCTCGGAGAAGAGCTCCGACATGATCTTGGGGATCGGCTCGCGCGGCTGCTCGCCGTCGAGCCAGCGGCGCACCCGGGAGGTGTCGGTGGACACGTGGTGGGCGCCGATCTGCCGGGCCCGCCGGTTGACCTGGCGGGCCAACTCGCCCTTGGACCAACCGCTGCGGGCGAACCACGTGGTCAGCTTCTCATTGGGTTGCTTCTCTGCCATGGGAACGTCCCATCCCGCCCGGCCCCTCGCGGGGCCCCCGATCGTGACCGCCCGACGGTTGCGGGCTCTTGCCAGACGTGCCAGTCCTGCTGCCTGCCGCGCCCGTGGTGGTGCCGTACCGCGCCCTCGCACTGGCGTGCCATCGTCGCGGACGATCCGTCAGATTCCCAACTCCCGCTCTCCGGCGGCCCGGAGCGGGCTCCGACGACATCCGCGTGCTGAACGTAATGCCCCGCGAGGTGCCCGCGGGAGCGCCCCTGGCGAAACGCCACCTTTCGCCACCCCCAGGAGTGAACCGAAGTCAGGGGGCACAGGCTTCACTAGGTAGTCCCGACGGTCCGGCATATGCGGGCCGCCAAGTCCCCCGGAGCATCCCGGGAGACCCGGCAGGACCAGCAATCCACCGCAGCCACAGGCGAGTTCAGCACCCACTCCGGGTGGCAACAGTCCCGCGCACACGACGATCCGGCATCCGCGTCGCCCCCACAAGGCGGCGCCCGAGGCGCACCACCGGAACAGGCGCACGCCACGCGCTGCGCGCCGCCACCGCACTACGCACCACACACCTGACAATCGACACACAGTCACCGTCCCGTAACCATCGGCAACGAGAACCTGTTGGGGGAGGCATGGACAACCTGTTCGGCGAACTTCGACTGGGGAGCCTGCGGCTGGCACCGCTGGGCGCGCGCCGCCGCACCAAGGTCACCGCGTCCCAGGCCGCCGCGGAGTACACCGGCCGCTGGGGCTGGGCGGTCGCCACGGGCGACCCGGCCGGCGGCGCCACCGCCCCGACCCGCTGTCCCTGCGGAGCCACCCGCTGCGCCGCGCCCGGCCTGCACCCCGTGCCGGGCGGCGAGGGCCGGACCCGCACCGGGCGCGCCGAGGCCTCCGTCCTGTTCCCCACCGGCCGGGCCTTCGACGTCCTGGACGTCCCCGAGCAGGCCGGCCTGCAGGCTCTGGTCCGGCTGGAGCGGATGGGCACCCAGGTCGGCCCGGTGCTCTCCGCCCCCACCGGCCGGCTGCAGTTCCTGGTCGCCGCCGGCACCGCCCGCCGCCTGCCCGACCTGCTCTACCGGATGGGGTGGGACGACGCGGCGCTCGACCTCACCTGCCACGGCGAGGGCAGCTACGTCGCCGCCCCGCCCACCGTCCTCGGCGGCCTCGGCCCGGTCCGCTGGCTGCGCCGCCCCACCCGCGACAACGCCGGCTGCCCGCCCGAGGCCCGGCTGCTGCTCGGCACCCTCGCCTACGCCTGCCACCGCGGCCGCGAGCGCACCGCCGAGCCGGCCTGGATCGCCTCCTAGCGCGAGCCCCGCCCGGACCCGGGCAGACGGAAGGGCCCGCCCCGAGCGGAGCGGACCCTTCGGACGAGCGGCCTGCGGGAGGCCGGCGGGGAGCCTCAGTCCCCGATCAGCGCGTCCACGAACGCACCCGGCTCGAACGGCGCCAGGTCGTCGGCGCCCTCGCCCAGACCGATCAGCTTGACCGGCACGCCCAGCTCGCGCTGGACCGCGACCACGATGCCGCCCTTGGCGGTGCCGTCCAGCTTGGTCAGCACGATGCCGGTGATGTCGACCACCTCGGCGAACACCCGGGCCTGGACCAGGCCGTTCTGGCCGGTGGTGGCGTCCAGCACCAGCAGCACCTCGTCCACCGGGCCGTGCTTCTCGACGACCCGCTTGACCTTGCCCAGCTCGTCCATCAGGCCGGTCTTGGTGTGCAGTCGGCCGGCGGTGTCGATCAGCACGGTGTCCGCGCCCTCGGCGATGCCCTCCTTGACCGCGTCGAAGGCGACCGAGGCCGGGTCCCCGCCCTCCGGGCCGCGCACGGTGCGCGCCCCGACCCGCTCGCCCCAGGTCTGCAGCTGGTCGGCGGCGGCGGCACGGAAGGTGTCGGCGGCGCCGAGCACCACCGTGCGGCCGTCGGCGACCAGGACGCGGGCCAGCTTGCCGGTGGTGGTGGTCTTGCCGACGCCGTTGACGCCGACCACCAGGACCACGGCCGGGCCCTCCTCGTGCTTGGTGGAGCGGACGCCGCGGTCGGCGTCCTTGCCGATCAGCTCGACCAGCTCCTCGCGCAGCAGCCCGCGGAGCTCGTCGGGCGTGCGGGTGCCGAGCACCTTCACGCGGGTGCGCAGCCGCTCGACCAGCTCCTGGGTGGGCGCGACGCCGACGTCGGCGGTGAGCAGGGTGTCCTCGATCTCCTCCCAGGTGTCCTCGTCCAGGTGCTCCCGGGAGAGCAGCGAGAGCAGGCCCTTGCCTAGCGAGTTCTGCGAGCGGGAGAGCCGCGACCGCAGCCGGACCAGCCGGCCGGCGGTGGGCTCGGGGACCTCGATGGCGGGAGCCGCCTCGGCCTCGGAAGGCTCGACCTCGACGGCCTCGACGGCCTCGACGGCCTCGGCGGCCTGGGGCTCCGCCGGGAGTTCCACCTCCTCGACGGTGCGCCGGGGCTCTTCGGTCGGCGGCGCGGACTCCTCGCCGACCTGGGGCTCCTGCGGGGTGGGCTTCGGCGCCGTGATGACCGGCGCCTGCGACTTCGGGGGCAGCTGCTGGCGTCGTCTGCCGGAAACGACGAGGCCCGCGATCGCGCCGACGGCGATCACGGCGATGACTACGGCAAGGATCACGTATTCCATAACGCCAACCAGTATCCGTGACCGGAGCCCGGATCGACCGCAGCCGGACTACGCCGATACGGTCCGAACGATCCTCGGCCGCCGTTCCCTGTGCTCGTCCCGCAGCCGCTGGCTGATCACCTGCGAGATGCCGTCGCCCTTCATCGTCACGCCGTAGAGCGCGTCGGCGGACTCCATGGTCAGCTTCTGGTGGGTGATCACGATCAGCTGGGAGCTCTCCCGCAGCTCCTCCATGATCCCGATCAGCCGGCGCAGGTTGGTCTCGTCCAGCGCCGCCTCCACCTCGTCCATCACGTAGAACGGGCTGGGCCTGGCCTTGAAGATCGCCACCAGCAGCGCCACCGCGGTCAGCGAGCGCTCGCCGCCGGACAGCAGCGACAGCCGCTTGACCTTCTTGCCCGGCGGGCGCGCCTCCACCTCGACCCCGGTGGCGAGCATGTCGTCCGGGTCGGTCAGCACCAGCCGACCCTCCCCGCCGGGGAAGAGCCGGGCGAACACGCCCTCGAACTGGGCGGCCGTGTCGTGGTACGCCGAGGTGAACAGCTGCTCGACGCGCTGGTCCACGTCCCGGACGATGTCCAGCAGGTCGCGCCGGCCGCGCTTGAGGTCGTCCAGCTGCTCCCCCAGGAACCGGTGCCGCTCCTCCAGCGCGGCGAACTCCTCCAGCGCCAGCGGGTTGACCTTGCCGAGCTGCTGGTACGCCTTCTCCGCGGCCTTCAGCCGCTTCTCCTGCTCGGCCCGGACGTACGGGTACGGCTCCCCCGGCTCCTGGCC
The DNA here is from genome assembly GCF_040302665.1 of Kitasatospora sp. NPDC097691. Lineage (NCBI taxonomy): Bacteria > Bacillati > Actinomycetota > Actinomycetes > Kitasatosporales > Streptomycetaceae > Kitasatospora > Kitasatospora sp. NPDC097691. Next base: position 61,064 of record NZ_JBEORY010000039.1, read on the forward strand.
CTCCTCGGGCGTCGCGGGCGGGACGGGCCGGTCCGGTCCGTACGCGGCGAGCAGCTCGCCGCCGTCGATGCCGAACTCCTCCAGCGCGCGGGCCTCCAACTGCTCGATCCGCAGCCGCTTCTCCGCCCGCAGCACCTCGTCCCGGTGCCCGGCGTCGACCAGCTTGTCCAGCTCCTCCTTGAGGCCGCGGCCGTGCTCGCGGTGCTCCCGCAGCTCCTCCTCGCGCTCGGCCCGCGCCCGCTCGACGGCCTCCCGACCGGCGTCCGCGCGGGCCAGCGACACCTCCAGGCAGGCCAGCAGCTGCCGGGCGCCCGCCGCGACGGCGTTCGCCACCCCGGCGTCGTGCTCGGCCCGGCGCCGACGCTCCGCGGCCCGGTCGCGGGCCTCGCGCTCGGCCCGGGCGGCCCGGTCCAGCTGGTCCGCCCGCCCGGCCAGCGCGCGGACCCGCTCCTCGTGGGTGCGCACCGCGAGTCTGGCCTCCAGCTCGGCCTGCCGGGCGGTGCTCGCCGCCTCCGCCAGCCGCTGCTGCTCGGCGGCGTCCGGCTCGTCCTCCCCCGCGTCCGCCGACTCCTCGGCGGCGGCCAGGCGCTCCGCCAACTCCTCGGCGGCGTCCAGCAGATCGGCCAGGCCCTGCTCGGCGCGCGCGGCGGCGGCCGCCAGCCGGTCGGCCTCCCCGGCGGCGGCGCGGGCCTGCCCGCCGAGGCGGCCGAGCGCGCCCGCGACCCGGGCCTGCTCCTTCTCCGCCTGCCGCCGCAGCTCGCCGAGCCGCTCCAGCTCGGCGGCCGACTCCCGGCGCCGGTCGGTGAGTTCGGCCAGCCGATCCGCCGACTCGGCGCAGCGGACGGTGAGTTCCCCGATCGCCCGGGCCGCCTCGTCCACCGCCGCCTGGGTCTCCAGCAGGCTCGGCGCGCCGCCGGAACCGCCGTGCGCGAAGCCGGCGCCCAGCCGGTCACCGTCGGCGGTGACGGCGGTGACGGCGGTCGGCCCGGGACACCCGGCGGGCCCTCCGGGCTGCCCGGCGACCAGTCGCAGCGCCGCGTCCAGGTCCGCGACCACCGCCACCCCGGCCAGCAGCTGCCGCACGGCGGCGAGCAACTCGGCCGGACCGTCCACGAGTTCGGCGGCCCAGCGGGCCCCGTCCGGCAACTCACCTTCCTCGCGGGGAACTTCACCCGCGCCGGCGATCAGCAGCGCGGCCCGGCCGGCGTCGTCGGCGCGCAGCAGCCGCAGCGCCGCGGCGGCGGCGGCCGGCGAGTCCACGGCCACCGCGTCGGCCGCCGCGCCGAGCACCGCCGCCACCGCCACCTCGTACCCGGCCTCGATCCGCAGCAGCGCCGCCGCCGGACCGAGCAGCCCGCCCAGCCGCTCCCCCGCCGCCAGCAGCGCGCCGGTGCCGTCCTTGCGGCGCAGCCCGAGCGAGAGCGCCTCATGCCGTGCGGTGAGCCCGGCCCGCTCGCGCTCGGCGGCGCCGGCCGTCTCCCGGGCGGCGGCGAGTTCCCGCTCGACGGCGGCCAGCCGCTCGCGCGCCGCCCGGTACCCGGCCTCGGTCTGCTCTTCGTCGCCGGCCGCACCGTCCACCTGCCGCTGGAGCTCGTCCAGCTCGCCCTGCGCGGCCTCGGCGCGCAGCAGCGCCTCGTCCCTGGCCTCGGCGAGCCGGCCGATCTCGGCCTGGGCCGCGGCGGCCTCGGAGCGGGCGGCGGCGGCCTGCCCCTGCAGCCGGGCCATGCCCTCCCGCCGGTCGGCGATGGCCCGGGCGGCGTCCCGTAGCCGGCGCTCCTCGGCGGCCAGCTCGCGCTCCAGTCCGTCCTTGCGCTCGACCGCCTCGGCCAGCGCGTACCGGGCCTCCTCCAGCGCCTCGGCCAGCGCGGCCTCCTCCTCGCGGATCCGCTCGGCCTCCAGCTCCAGCTCCTGCGGGTCGCGCCCGCGCCGTTCCTCGGTCCGTCCCCCGGCGGCGGCGTGCCGGGCCCGCGCCTCGGCCAGCCCGATGGTGCCGCGGGTGCGCTCGGCGAGCGCGGAGAGCCGGTACCAGGTCTGCCGGGCGGTCTCCAGGCTCGGCCCGAGCCGGCGCACCTGTGCGTCCAGGACGTGCTCGCGCTGCACCGCGCGGGCCAGCTCCTGCTCGACGGTGGTCCGGCGCAGCCGCAGCGCCAGCTCGTCCGCGACCTCGGCCTCGACGGCCCGGCGGAGCGTGGACAGGTCGTCGGCGAGCAGCCGCAGCCGGGCGTCGCGCAGCTCGGCCTGGATCCCGGCGGCCCGGCGGGCGATCCGGGCCTGCCGGCCGAGCGGCCCGAGCTGGCGACGCAGCTCGGCCACCAGGTCCTGGACCCGGTTGAGGTTGACCTGCATCGCGTCCAGCTTCCGCAGCGCCTTCTCCTTGCGCTTGCGGTGCTTGAGGACGCCGGCCGCCTCCTCGATGAAGGCGCGCCGGCCCATCGGGTCGGCGTGCAGGACGGAGTCCAGCTGGCCCTGCCCGACGATGACGTGCATCTCGCGGCCGATGCCGGAGTCGGAGAGCAGTTCCTGGATGTCCAGCAGGCGGCAGGTCTCGCCGTTGAGCGCGTACTCGCTGCCGCCGTTGCGGAACATGGTCCGGGTGATGGTCACCTCGGCGTAGTCGATCGGCAGGGCGCCGTCGCCGTTGTCGATGGTGAGGCTGACCTCGGCGCGGCCGAGCGGGGCGCGCCCGCTGGTCCCGGCGAAGATGACGTCCTCCATCTTGCCGCCGCGCAGCGACTTGGCCCCCTGCTCGCCCATCACCCAGGACAGCGCGTCGACCACGTTCGACTTACCGGAGCCGTTCGGGCCGACCACGCAGGTGATGCCCGGCTCGAAACGCAGGGTGGTGCTGGAGGCGAAGGACTTGAACCCGCGCAGCGTCAGACTCTTCAGGTGCACGCGGCCGGTCTCCTCATCGCTCGCCAAGGGGCCCAGCGTGCGACTGTATCCGGAGTCGGACACGACGAAGGGACGCCACATCAGGGCGTCCCTTGCAAGCTGCGTCCCTTTCGGGGCGGCTCAGTGCACAGCGGCGTCGATCTGCGAGGACCGGGCGGGACTCAGGTGAGAGCCGGCTCCCGCTGATCCAGATCGATGCTGTTGAGCAGCGAGTGCTCGTCAGCGACAGCGGTGAGCGCGTCGTTCTCAGCCTGCATCCGAAGGAGCTCGGACTCAAGGTCCTGGACGCGCTGCTGAAGCCGTCGCATCTCGGAGAGCATTCGCGGGTCGGGGCCGCCGACGTACCCGAGAAGCGCCTTTGCCATGATGAATGGTCCTCCACGCTGAGTGACCGAACCGGAACGGTACAGGTCTAGGGGGAAGGGGGACGCACGCGCGGCGCGCCGCCGGAAGTGCTGGCTGGGCACTACGGCACAACCACCGTGAGCTGGGCTCACAGGGGCATGCGCCTGCCGGATCAACGCGGTCGTGTGCGCGGGCTTCCAGCGTCTCACCAAAGACGGAAAGGGTCAACACGATCACCGCACGCTACCGCGCCCCTGTCACCTGCCCGGCGGTGTGCTCACGCCTGGGGGTCGTCGGGAGGGGTCCACCACGTGCTCGTGGATCATCGTTCGATGCGGAGTCAACCACGAGTCTGCCCGGATGGCAACCTCGTGACACCGCCGGTTCGGGATCTTTTCCCGACGGGCCCGGCGGCGGGCCCGCGATCGGCGGCTCAGCGGATCTCGAAACCCTCGTAACCAGGGCCGACGGCCGTCCAGATCTCGGTCACGCCGCTGACGTTCCCCGGGGTCCCGCGGCCCCGCAGCCGGGCCAGCAGCTGCTCGCAGTCGGGCGCGAGCCCCTCCGCGACCACCTGCACCCGGCCGTCGCCGAGGTTGCTCGCGTAGCCGGTCAAGCCGATCTCCAGCGCCCGTGCCCTGGTCCACCAGCGGAACCCGACCTGCTGGACCTTCCCCCGGACCCAGGCGGTGACCCGGACCGGTTCCTCACTGTGGGCGTCGCGACCGTGCATGCCCCGACCCTAGCCGTCCGCGTGCCCGGTCACAGCTCGGGCCCGGTCCCGCACACGGGAGCGGCCCCGCCGGAGGAACCGGCGGGGCCGCGTGGGGTCGGGCGTACGGGTCAGGCCTGCGGGTCAGGCGTGCGGGTCGGGGCTACCAGTCCCCGCCGCCGAAGTCGCCGCCGCCGGAGTCACCGAAGTCGGAGCTGCCGAAGTCGGCCGCGTTGAAGTCGGCACCGGTGTAGTCGCCGCCCTCGTACTGGTCCTGGTAGCCGTGGTGGCCGCCGTCCATCATGGGCGCCGCGGCGTAGGCCGGGGTGCTCATCATCGAGCCGAGCACGGTGCCGACCAGCAGGCCGGGCAGCAGGCCGCCACCGAAGCTGCTGTAGTAGCCGCCCGCGTAGGGCGCGTACGCCGGGCCGGCGTTCCAGTACGGCTGCGGGCCCTGGTCGGTGTCGACCGTGCGGACGGCCGGGTCGAGGCCGGCCGCCACCCGGTCCGCATCGGCCTGGCAGACCGGGACGGAACGGGGGGAGCCGCCGGCCGGGGCCCAGTCGACGTCCTTGACGGACGGGCCGTGGCGCGGGTCCATGAAGCACGGGGGACGGCGCTCGGGCAGCGGGCGCTTGTCCCGCCGGGCGCTCAGGGTGGCCAGCGCGAAGCGGCCGTCCTCGATCGCCTCGGTGACCTGCTTGACGTCCTCCGGCCGCTTGGCCTCGTCCATCAGACGCTTGGACTTCTCGTAGGAGTCCAGGGCGTGGGTGTAGTCGGTGCGCTGGGCGTCGTCGGCATCGGCCGCGGCCGGGTTGAAGTCGAGCCGGTCCAGTTCCTCGCCGAAGGCGGTGATGTCCTCGTCCACGACGCGGCGCAGCTGGTCCAGCTCGGCGCGGGCCTGCTCCTCCTTGCGCTTCTTGGCGCGGCGGAAGAGGAAGAAGACGCCGGCCCCGGCCAGTGCCACCAGCACGACCGGGATGACCACCCAGGCGATCGAGGTGCTGTGGTTGACGCCCTCGCCCTTGGTCTGCGGGGCGGCCTGGTCGACGAAGTCGTTCAGGGTGGCGTCGATGTCGCCGTTGTGGGCGCGCAGGACGGCACCGGAGATCCGGGCGGGGGCACCGGCGGCCATCGCGCCCTTGTCCGCCTGGGCCAGGAACCCGTTGCCGCGCCAGACCGCGTAGACCCCGTCGATGCCCACCAGGGCGCGCAGGTCCGGGATGACGGTCGTCTTGCCGTAGGCCGGCGAGTCCGGGACGACGGCTATGAAGATCGGCTTGTCGGCCTTGTCGATCTTCTTGGTCAGGGCGTCGGCCTGGGCCTGGCTGAAGCGGTCGGTCATCGCCGGGTCGACGTAGACCTTCCCCTTCTTCAGGGCGGCGGAGGCGTCGCTCAGCCCGCCGGCAGCCGAGGCGGCCGGCGCCAGCAGGAGCAGCAGCCCGAGCAGCGCCGCCACCAGGGCAAGCGGCCCGGCGCCCCGGGAACGTCGTGCAAGGGTTCTCATGGCCCCGACGCTACCGCGAGTGGCGTCGAACCACGCCATACCCTTCGCATACTGGTAGGGGCGGGGTACCCCGCCGTCCGCCGGGTCCGCTCCCCTTCCCGGGGATGATGTTCCCCCCGGCCGACCCTGACGCGGGTGGGGCGGGGGAACCGCCCCGGGGCCCCGGACGTAGGTCCCGGCGGGTCCGGCCCGGCTCCGGGGGCACCGGAGGGGGCGTGCCGACCGTACCGGGCGAACGGGCATAGTGGTCCCGGAGCGCCGGTCCCATTGCCTGTTCTTGACTCGGCCCGTTCTCGACCCAGCCCCTCCTCGACCCAGCCCCTTCTCGACCCACCTCCCGATCGGAGCACTTGGTGATCATCGGCCTCGTCACCGCCGTGGCGGCATCCGCCTGCTACGGCACCGGCTCGGTCCTGCAGGCCGTCGGATCCCGCCGTTCCGCCCGGGAGGAGGCCGCCAGGGGCGCCACCACCTCGACCACCGAGCACGGCGGACCGAGCCTGTCCTCGACCGCGAAGGCCGCCGTCACCTGGGAGTTCATCCTCGGCACGGTGCTCGACCTGATCGGCTTCGGGCTCGGCGCGCTGGCCGCACGGCTGCTGCCGCTGTTCCTCTCCCAGACCATCATCAGCGCCAACCTGGTGATCACCGCCCTGCTCAGCATCAAGCTGCTGGGCATGCGGCTCAAGCGGCTGGAGTGGGCCTCGATCGGCGTGCTCTGCTCGGCGCTGGTGCTGCTGGCCGTCTCGGCGGGCCCGGAGGGCGGCCACCACGCGGCGATGTCCTTCCACTGGTGGCTGCTGATCATCACCACCGTGCTGCTGGCCGGCGGCAGCCTGCTGGTGCGGCGGATGGGCGCGAACGGCGCGATCGTCGCCGGTCTGCTCTCCGGCCTCGGCTTCGGCGCCCTGGGCGTCGGCGTGCGCATCCTGAACGGCGTCGACCCGTTCGAGCTCGGCACCCTGCTGTCCGACCCGGCGCTGTACGCGATCCTGGTCGGCGGCCTCGGCGGCATGTACATCCACACCGTGGCCCTGCAGATCGGCTCGGTGAACGGCGCGACGGCCGCACTGGTGGTCGGCGAGACGGTCCTGCCCGGCGCGGTCGGCGTGCTCTGGCTCGGCGACTCCTCCAAGGCCGGCCTGGCTTGGCTCGGCGTGGTCGGCTTCCTGCTCGCGGTGGTGTCCGCGGTCGGGGTCGCCTACTTCGGCCAGGACACCCACGGCACCCCCGACGGAACGGACGCCGGGCAACCCGAACTCGCCGGCCGGAAGTAGGCCCGGCTCAGCCCCCGCTGCGGGCCCGCGGCACGCGCTGGCAGCGGGGGCAGAAGTAGCTGGAGCGATTCATCCAGGCCGCCCGCCGGATCGCGGTGCCGCAGCGGCGGCAGGGCTCGTGCTCGCGCCCGTAGGCGTCGAGGTCCCGGGAGAAGTAGCCGCTCTCGCCGTTCACGTTGACGTAGAGGCTGTCGAAGCTGGTGCCGCCTACGGCGAGCGCCGCGGTCATCACGTCCCGGGCGTTGGCCAGCAGGACGGCGGCCTGCGGGCGGGTCAGCGTCGGGGTCGGACGGTCGTAGTGCAGCTTGGAGCGCCACAGCGCCTCGTCGGCGTAGATGTTGCCGACGCCGCTGATCAGGGTCTGGTCGAGCAGCGCGCGCTTGACGGTGGTGCGCTTGGCACGCAGCGCGGCCACGAAGGCCTCGTCGTCGAAGCGCGGGTCGAGCGGGTCGCGGGCGATGTGCGCGATGGAGACGGGCGTGCCCTCCGGGTCGCCCTCCTCGGCCTCCTCGACCGCCAGGCCGCCGAAGGTCCGCTGGTCGACGAAACGCAGTTCGCGCCCGCCGTCGGCGAAGCGCAGCCGGACGCGCAGGTGCGTCTCGTCCGGCACCGACGGGTCCTGGACGAGCAGTTGGCCGCTCATCCCGAGGTGGCCGATCAGCGAGAAGCCCGTACCGGTGCCCGCCAGGGGTACCCACAGGTACTTGCCGCGCCGCTGCGCGGTGCCGAGGGTGGTGCCGGTCAGCCGGGCCGTGAAGTCGGCCGCGCCGGCCGGCTGGCGGCGCACCGCGCGCGGGTGCAGCACCTGGACGTCGGAGACGGTCCGGCCGGCGACCCAGGCGGCCAGACCACGGCGGACGACCTCGACCTCGGGGAGTTCGGGCACGGGAAGGGGCCTCCTGCTTCGATACGGATCCGCAGGAGGAAAGGCTACTTCGCGATCACGCGCCGGCGGGCAGCCGGTCGGCGTACTTCTCCTTGATCGCGCGCCAGGCGCTCTCGGCGGCCTTCTGCTCGGCTTCCTTCTTGGAGCGGCCGACGCCGCTGCCGAAGTCCTCGCCGGCCACCCGGGCCGCCGCGGTGAAGGTCTTCTCGTGGTCCGGACCGGACTCCATGACCACGTACTCGGGAACCCCGATGCCCACCGAGGCGGTGAGCTCCTGGAGGCTGGTCTTCCAGTCCAGGCCGGCGCCCAGCTGAGAGGACTCCTCGATCAGCGGGTCGAACAGGCGGTGGACGAACTCGGTGGCGGCGTCCAGACCCTGGTCCAGGTAGACGGCCCCGATCACGGCCTCGACGGTGTCGGCGAGGATCGACGACTTGTCGCGGCCGCCGGTGCCCTCCTCGCCCTTGCCGAGCCGGATGAACATGCCGAGGTCCAGGCCCCGGCCGACGTCCGCGAGCGCGCGGGAGTTGACCACCGCGGCGCGCAGCTTGGCGAGCGTGCCCTCCGGGACGTCCGGGTGGACGCGGTAGAGGGTGTCGGTCACCACCAGGCCCAGCACCGAGTCGCCGAGGAACTCCAGGCGCTCGTTGGTGGGCAGACCCCCGTTCTCGTACGCGTACGAGCGGTGGGTCAGGGCACGTACCAGAAGGGCGCGCTCAAGCGTGTACCCGAGGCGCCCTTCCAGGACGTCGTATTCGGTCGAAGCCGGCCCGCCGGCCTTGCCGCCGCCCGAAGAACCCTTCGGGGCGGTGGACGCCTTGCGGGTGGAGTTACCGTCCGACATCGATCCGTACACCCCGCCGATCAGACCGAGAGGACCTGGCGACGGTTGTACGTGCCGCAGCTCGGGCACGCGATGTGGCCCAGCTTCGGCTCGTGGCAGCTGTCGCACGCCACGAGGGCCGGAACGACGGCCTTCCAGTTGGACCGACGGTGGCGCGTGTTGCTGCGCGACATCTTCCGCTTCGGAACAGCCACGGCTACTTCTCCTGGTTCTCGGCGAGACCCTCACGGGTGTCGCTGGTCTTGATCCCGTCACCCTCGTCGCCGGGGGCGGCGGAGAGTCCCTGCAGAGCCGCCCACCGGGGGTCGACGGCGTCGTGGTGGTGCGCCGGGTCGTCGCTCAGGCGCGCTCCGCACTCGGAGCACAGGCCCAGGCAGTCTTCCTGGCACACCGGCTGCAGCGGCAGTGCGAGCACCACCGCGTCACGCAGCACCGGCTGGAGGTCGAAGAAGTCGCCCTCCAGACGGTAAGTCTCTTCTTCCGAGTCCTCGTCGAGGTCCTCGGTCCCGGTGGTCCGGGCGCGGTGGCGCTCGTCGGACTCCGGGTAGTAGTACAGCTCCTGGAAGTCCACATCGACATCGAACTCGACGGGCTCCAGGCACCGGACGCACTCGCCCTCGACGTGGGCGTCGGCGGTGCCGGTGACCAGCACGCCCTCGACCACGGACTCCAGGCGGAGCTCCAGCTCGATCGGGCTCTTCTCCGGAACGCCGATCACATCGATGATCCCGAAGCCCTCGGGGGCCTCCAGAGTCCGGGACACCTTGCGCATCGAACCCGGGCGACGACCGAGCTCGTGCGTGTCGAACACGAGGGGGTCGCGGTGGTCGAGGCGGTTCACGGTGTCCTGACTTCCATAGGAAATGATCGAAAGATTCCCCATACAGGTCGGCGTTGCGCGGGCAAGCCGACAGCCGGACATGGGGATGCCGGAGTGGTCAGACTACCGGAGTCTCCCGCCAGGCCCAACTTCGGTCCCGTCAGGAGACTCCGCGACGGTCCGCTCAGCGGCCGCCGAGCTCCCGCAACCTGGTCATGTCGATCATGCTGGTGTCGAAGAAGCTGGTCTCGTCCAGGCCCTGCTGCTGCTGTTGCGGCACGGCCGGCGGGGCGGCGGGCGGCTGGGGGTAGTTGTAGCCGTCGTACTGCTGCGCGCCGTAGCCCTGCTGCTGCTGGTGCTGCGGGTAGGCGTAGCCGTCCTGCTGCTGGGCCGGGTAGCCCTGCTGCTGGTAGCCGTCCTGCTGCCCGCCCCACTGCGTGTTGTACGGGTCCCCCTGGCCGGCCGGGTCGTAGCCGCCGCCGTACACCTCCGCGTACTGGCCGCCCTGTTGCTGGGCGGCCGCGTACTGGTCGGCGCCGGGGGTCTGCCAGCCGGCCGCGGCCGGGGTCTGCTCGGGCCAGGTCTGCTGCTGCGGGACGTCCTCGCGGTACCAGGCGATGTCGTCGCCGTCGGCGTCCGTGGCGAAGCCCGCCGCGACCGCCTCGGCCCGCTCCTTGGCCTGCTGCGCCTCGTCGGCGGCGGCCAGGTAGGCGCCCAGCTCGTCGATGGGCCGCTTGCCGAGCAGCTTGTCGCGGCCCTTGCCGACGGCCTCCAGGGTGGCGCTCAGCACGTTCTCCAGCGTGGCGAGCTTCACATCGACGTACTCGTCCACCTCGGGGCTCGGGCTGATCCGCTGCGGCCGGAACTCCTCGGCGTCGCCCTCGCCGTCGTGCTCGCTCTCGAAGACGCCGGAGTCGCCGCGCAGCTTGGTGCGGCCGCGGCCGACCGCGCCGAGCGTCTTGGTCAGCACGACCTCGAAGTTGGCGAGCTTGCTGTCCACGTAGTCGTCGGCCTCGGCCCGCTTGGTGTCGACCTCGGTGCGCGCCTCGGCGAGGATCCGGTCCGCCTGGGACTGGGCCTGGCGGACCACCTCGGTGTCCGAGATCAGCGAGCCGCGTTCGGCGTGCGCCCCCTGGATGATCAGCTCGGCCTCGGCCTGGGCACCGGCCACCACCTGCTCGTGGTCGGCCATCACCGACTGGGCCTGGGCCAGTTCGGCGGGCAGGGCCGCCTTGAGGTCGTTGAGCAGGCCGATCAGCTCGGCCCGGTTCACCACGCAGGAGGCCGACATCGGCATCGAGCGGGCGTTCTCGACCGCCGCCACGATCTCGTCGACCTTGTTCTGCACGTCCACGGGGCTTCGTCTTTCCGTGTGCCGCCGACGGTCCGGCGGAGGCAGGCCCGGCGCGGTGGACCTCACCGCAGGGCAGGAATACAGACTGTACGGCCACCCCGGGGCAGGGTCACAACACCCGAGCCGAACCGGCCTCCCCGCCATCGGACAACACGTGACGAACCGGCAGAAACGGACAGTCGGCCCCGGAGGCCGCCCGGCCGACTACTGCTCGGCCCTGCGCTCCGCGATCCGCTCGACCAGCCGGCGGTGCACCGTCTCGGGCAGCAGGTGCGAGACGTCGCCGCCGTACGAGGCGACCTCCTTGACCAGCGTCGAGGAGAGGAAGCTGTAGGTCGGCGAGGTCGGCAGGAACAGCGTCTCGACGCCGGTCAGCCCGTGGTTCATCTGGGCCATCTGCAGCTCGTAGTCGAAGTCGCTGACGGCGCGCAGGCCCTTGACGATCGCCGGGATGCCGCGCTCCCGGCAGAAGTCCACCAGCAGGCCGAGGTGCGACTCGACCACGATGTTGCCGTACTTGGCAGTGGTCTCCTCGATGAGCTCGATCCGCTCCTCGATGGTGAACATGCCCTGCTTGTTCCGGTTGACCGCGACCGCGACATGCACCACGTCGTAGAGCTTCGAGGCCCGCTCGATGATGTCGAGGTGACCGTTGGTGATCGGGTCGAACGACCCGGGGCAGACGGCTCGGCGCATGGCGTGTGTGCTCCCTCGTGGGGTGACGGCTCTTGCGGGCCCGCGGCCCGCTACTCCTGCTGGTCGGCCGCGGCGGCGCGACCGTACCAGAGCGTGCCCTCGCCGTAACGGCGGGAGCGAAGCACCTCGAAGCCCTCGGGCCAACCGAACTCACCGCCGCGGGTGCTGCGCTCCACGGTGACGAGTGCGTCCTCCGCGAGCCAGCCCCCGGCCATGAGTGTGATCAGCATCTCGCGCAGTTCCTCGTCCGTCACGGCGTACGGCGGGTCGAGGAACACCAGGTCGTACGGGCTCTGCGGGGACGGGCCGACGATCACCTTCTCCGCCTTCGCGGCCCGCACCTCGGCGCCCGGCAGGTCGACCGTCCGGACGTTCTCCCGGATCACCCGGGCCGCCTGGCCGTCCGCCTCCACCAGCAGGACGTGCTCGGCGCCGCGTGACAGCGCTTCGAGACCGACCGCGCCCGATCCGCCGAACAGGTCCAGCATCCGGGCCCCGTGCAGGGTGCCGCGCAGTGCCTCCAGGGTGGAGAACATCGCCTCGCGGGCCTTGTCGGAGGTCGGTCGGGTGCCCCGGCCGGGCGGTACGGCCAGCCGGCGGCCGCCGGCCGCCCCGGCGATCACGCGGGTCATGGTGGTGGGAGGTCCTTTCGTCGCTGCCGACCACGCTATCCCGGCCGCCGCACCGGCCCCACACCGAGCGGGTGCGGCCCGGTGGACCGGTCCACCGGGCCGAGGTCTGCGCCCGGGTGGGCACCGCGATCACCTCGGCCGCGCTGACCATCGTCGCCGCCTTCGCCACCCTCGGCGT
>NZ_JBEORY010000040.1:0-72520 GCF_040302665.1 Kitasatospora sp. NPDC097691
TCCGCCGCGAACGGAGCGATCTTCGCCTCGGCCAGCGAACGCACCGCCTCACGGAGCATCTCGTGCTCCTCGGAGATACGGAAGAGATCGAAGTCAGCCGCCCCTGCGCTGCCCGCCATGATGCCTGCCTCGTCGTCCAGTGACCGAAGTCCAGTGACCGAAGTCGGATCCGGTCCGCTCGATCCGGTCCGATCGACGTCGAATCCGGGGTTAACTACCGTTCAGTAGAGATCCTAGGGCTCCGACCTGCGGCTGCCTAGCGCCCCGGGCGCGCGGGCGACCCCTGCACGCCCGGACCGGGCGGATAGCATCAGGGGCATCCGTACCGGTCGGATCCGCATCCGGACCGGTCGAGTCCGCCTCCAGGGAGAACCCGTGACCCTCCGCATCTCCGTGATCGGCACCGGCTACCTCGGCGCCACGCATGCCGCCGCCATGGCCGAGTTCGGCTTCGAGGTGCTGGGTCTGGACATCGACCCGGACAAGATCGCCATGCTCACCGCCGGCCGCGTCCCGATGTACGAGCCGGGCCTGTCCGAGCTGCTGCTCAAGCACGTGGCCGGGCACCAGGGATCGACCGGGCGACTGCGCTTCACCACCTCCGCCCAGGAGGCCGCCGAGTTCGGCGACGTGCACTTCATCTGCGTCAACACCCCGCAGCGCAAGGGCGAGTTCGCCGCCGACATGTCGTACGTCGACACCGCGATCGACGAGCTCGCCCCGCACCTGACCCGCCCCGCCCTGGTGGTCGGCAAGTCCACCGTCCCGGTCGGCTCGGCGGCCCGGCTGGCCGAGCGGCTGGCGGCGCTGGCGCCGGTCGGCGAGGGCGCCGAACTCGCCTGGAACCCGGAGTTCCTGCGCGAGGGCTTCGCCGTCCAGGACACCCTGCGGCCGGACCGGATCGTGGTCGGCACCCAGAGCGAGCAGGCCGAGCGGCTGCTGCGCGAGGTGTACGCGGAGCCGATCGCGGCCGGAGTGCCGTTCATGGCCACCGACTACGCGACGGCCGAGCTGGTCAAGGCGGCCGCCAACTCCTTCCTGGCCACCAAGATCTCCTTCATCAACGCGATGGCCGAGGTCTGCGAGGCGGCCGGCGCCGACGTCACCCAGCTCAGCAAGGCGCTGGCCTTCGACGAGCGGATCGGCGGCAAGTTCCTCAACTCCGGCCTCGGCTTCGGCGGCGGCTGCCTGCCCAAGGACATCCGCGCGTTCATGGCCCGGGCCGGCGAGCTCGGCGCCGACCAGGCGCTGACCTTCCTGCGCGAGGTCGACTCGATCAACATGCGGCGCCGCTCCCGGATGGTCGAGCTGGCCCGCGAGCAGTGCGGCGGCGGCTTCCTGGGCCGCCGGGTCGCCGTCCTCGGCGCCGCCTTCAAGCCCAACTCGGACGACATCCGGGACTCCCCGGCCCTCAACGTGGCCGCCCAGATCCAGCTCCAGGGCGCCCAGGTCACCGTCTACGACCCGAAGGCCGTGGACAACGCGCGCAAGATGTTCCCCTCGCTCGCGTACGCCGACTCCGCGATGGAGGCCGCTGAGGGCGCCCACGTCGTCCTCCACCTCACCGAGTGGGCCGAGTTCCGCGAGCTGGACCCGGCCGAGCTGGGCGCCGTGGTCGCCGAGCGCCGCCTCCTCGACGGCCGCAACGTCCTGGACGCCGAGGCCTGGCGCGCCGCCGGCTGGACCTACCGCGCCCTGGGTCGCCCCAGCTGACCCCCGCCTCCGGGCGCCCGTCCCCGACCCCGGGGGCGGGCGCCTTTTCCGGGCCCCGAACCGAGCAGGTTCGGATTCCCCGGGAGGATCACGTCGGGCTCCAGGCCTTCGACGCCTGAACCCCGGCCGGAATCCCGCGCCCCCGGCCGTCGTTGGTACCGGCATGACGAGCTACGGCGACGACACGACGGTCCGCGGGATCCTCACCGGCACCGGGGACACCTGGGCCGTGGTCGGCCTCTCCACCAACACCGCCCGCGCGGCCTACGGGGTGGCCCGGGTGCTGCAGCGTTACGGCAAGCGCATCGTGCCGGTCCACCCGAAGGCCGAGACGGTCCTCGGCGAGCAGGGCTACGCCTCGCTCGCCGAGATCCCGTTCCCGGTCGACGTGGTGGACGTGTTCGTGAACGGCGCGCTGGCCGGGGAGGTGGCCGACGAGGCGGTCGCGGTCGGGGCGAAGGCGGTCTGGTTCCAGCTCGGGGTGGTGGACGAGGCCGCGTACGAGCGCACCCGGGGGGCCGGGCTCGCCATGGTGATGGACAAGTGCCCGGCCATCGAGATCCCGCTGCTGGACTAGGAGCCCAACGGCTCAGGAGGTCCTGCCGTCCAGCCGGTCGATGGTGGCGATGGACGGGCGGCGGGTGGTGCGCAGTGTGGCGGCGACCGATTCGGCGTCGCGCAGGACGCGGACGGCGTTGTGCCAGGTGAGCTTGGCCAGGTCGGCCTCCGACCAGTGGCGGCGCAGGAGTTCGGCGAGCAGGTTGGGGTAGCCGGCCACCGAGTCCAGGCCGTCCGGCAGGAAGGCGGTGCCGTCGAAGTCGCCGCCGATGCCGATGTGGTCGATGCCGGCGACCTCGCGCATGTGGTCGAGGTGGTCGGCGACGGTGGCGGGGCTGGCGATCGGGCGCGGGTGCTCCGCCTCGAAGGCGTGCTGGCGCTCCATGGCCGCCGGGGTGGTGTCCAGCGGGTGGAAGCCGTGGGCGCGCATGTTCGCGTCGGCGGCGAGGGTCCACTCGATGGCGGCGGGCAGGATGAACTTGGGCACGAAGGTGGCCATCGCGACGCCGCCGTTGGCGGGCAGCTGGGCGAGCACGTCGTCGGGGATGTTGCGCGGGTGGTCGCAGACCGCGCGGGCGGAGGAGTGCGAGAAGACCACCGGTGCCTCGGTGACCCGCAGGGCGTCCCGCATGGTGTCGGCGGAGACGTGCGAGAGGTCGACCAGCATGCCGAGCCGGTTCATCTCCCGGACGACCTCCTCGCCGAAGCGGGTCAGCCCGCCGGCGACCGGCTTGTCGGTCGCCGAGTCGGCCCACGGCACGTTGTCGTTGTGGGTGAGCGTCAGGTAGCGCACGCCCAGCTCGTACAGGGCGCGCAGGGTGGCGAGCGAGCAGTCGATGGAGTGGCCGCCCTCGGCGCCCATCAGCGAGGCGATCCGGCCCTCCGCGCGGGCGGCCTCGATGTCGTCGGCGGTACGGGCGAGGCGGAGCCGGTCGGGGTAGCGCTCGACCAGGGCGTGGACGAAGTCGACCTGCTCCAGGGTGGCGCTCACCGCGTGGTCGCCGGCCAGCGAGGCGGGGACGTAGACGGACCAGAACTGCGCGCCGACCCCGCCCTCCGCGAGGCGGGTGAGGTCGGTGTGCAGGCGGGCGCTCTGGTCGGCGGCGAGGTCGAGCGCGCCGAGGTCGTACCCGGCCTGCTGGCGCATCGCCCACGGGAGGTCGTTGTGGCCGTCCACGACGGGGGCGGTGCGGAGCAGGGCGCGGGCGCGGTCCAGCGGGGTGGGGGAGTCCGTCGGAGAAGTCATACGGCTTGTTCTACCCCACCCCCACCAGCGGGATTACTTGCCGAAGCCGAAGGAGGTGGAACCGGCCACCTTGGCCCGGAGCTTCTTGCCCTTCTCGGTGGCCTGGCTGTTCAGCTCGGCCTGGAAGTCGGTCATCTTCTCGGCGAGTTCGGTGTCGAAGGCGGCGAGCATCCGCACCGCGAGCAGGCCCGCGTTGCGCGCGCCGGCCACCGAGACGGTCGCCACCGGGACGCCGGCGGGCATCTGGACGATCGACAGCAGGCTGTCCATGCCGTCCAGGTAGCGCAGCGGGACCGGCACGCCGATGACCGGCAGCGGGGTGACGGAGGCCAGCATGCCCGGCAGGTGGGCCGCGCCGCCGGCGCCCGCGATGATCGCCTTCAGGCCACGCTGGTGGGCGTTCTCGCCGTACGCGACCATCTCGCGGGGCATCCGGTGGGCGGAGACGACGTCCACCTCGTAGGGGATCTCGAACTCGTCCAGGGCCTGGGCGGCGGCCTCCATGACGGGCCAGTCGGAGTCCGAGCCCATGACGATGCCAACAACCGGGGATGTCATTCGGTGATCGTTCCTCGCAGGTAGGCGGCCGCGTGGCGGGCGCGCTCGCGGACGTCTTCGAGGTCGTCCCCGAAGACGTTGACGTGGCCGACCTTGCGGCCGGGCTTCACGTCCTTCCCGTACATGTGGATCCGCAGCCCGGGGTCGCGGGCCATGCAGTGCAGGAAGGCGTGGTACATGTCCGGGTAGTCGCCGCCGAGGACGTTGACCATGACGGTCCACTTGGCGCGCGGCCGGGGGTCGCCGAGCGGGAGGTCGAGGACGGCCCGCAGGTGGTTCTCGAACTGCGAGGTGACGGCACCGTCCTGGGTCCAGTGGCCGGAGTTGTGCGGGCGCATGGCCAGCTCGTTGACCAGGATCCGGCCGTCGCGGGTCTGGAACAGCTCGACGGCGAGGTGGCCGACGATGCCGAGGTCGCCGGCGATCCGCAGGGCGAGCTGCTGGGCCTCGTCGGACAGGGCCGGGTCGAGGTCGGGTGCCGGGGCGGTGACCTCGGCGCAGACGCCGTTCTCCTGGACGCTCTCCACGACCGGGTAGGCGACGGCCTGGCCGCTGGGCGAGCGCACGACGTTGGCGGCCAGCTCGCGGACGAAGTCGACCTTCTCCTCGGCCAGTACGGGGACGCCGGCCAGGAACGGGGCCTGCGCTTCCTGCTCGTCGTCGACGACCCAGACGCCCTTGCCGTCGTAGCCGCCGCGGACGGTCTTCAGGACGACCGGGTAGCCCGAGCCCTCCTCGGCGAACGCGGTGACGTCGGCCGGGTCGGCGACGATCCGGTGCCGGGGGCAGGGCACGCCGATGGAGTCCAGCTTGGCCCGCATCACGCCCTTGTCCTGGGCGTTGACGAGCGCGTCCGGGCCGGGGCGGACGGCGATGCCGTCGGCCTCGAGGGCCCGCAGGTGCTCGGTGGGGACGTGCTCGTGGTCGAAGGTGATCACGTCGCACCCGGCGGCGAAGCGCCGCAGGGTGTCGAGGTCGCGGTAGTCACCGAGGACGACGTCGGAGACCACCTGTGCGGCGGAGTCCTGGGGCGTGTCGGCGAGGAGTTTGAACCTGACCCCGAGCGGGATGCCCGCCTGGTGTGCCATGCGGGCCAGCTGCCCGCCACCGATCATGCCCACCACTGGAAAATTCACATTGCCCGGGGAAGTCACCCCGCCAGGATATCCGGGCCGGTGGGGGGCGGTGGAGCCGCCGGCGGGCCGCCGGGAGCGGACGCGCGTAGATGTCAAGTCGGACCCCTCGCGGCTGAGCCGTTCGGCGGAAGCGGGTAGCCTGGACGGCCAGGTCCTGGTCTACGCGGTCCGATCATGTGCGTGCACGCAGGGCTCAAGGGGCGGCCGCGCCGCTGCGATCAGCCCTTTCGACCCGCAGGCACATGGAGGCAGTCCGGTATGGCGACGACCGCAGCTTCGAAACCCTCACTCGCACGGAAACTGCGTGGGCTCAGGGGCGAAGTCGTGAAGTTCGGCATCGTCGGCCTGAGCGGCGTGGTGGTCAACTTCGCCGTCTTCTGGGTCTGCATCAACGGCCTGGGCCTGGCCTCGGTGCGGTCGAACATCGCGGCGACGGTGATCGCGATCGCGACCAACTACCTGGGCTACCGCTACTGGCTGTACCGGGACCGCGACGCCGCCTCCCGCAAGCGGGAGATCACCCTCTTCCTCGTCTACAGCGGCATCGGCATGCTGATCGAGACCGGCGTGCTCGGCTTCTCGGTGTACGTGCTGAAGCTCGACTCGCACTACGAGCAGCTGGGCGCCAAGGTGATCGGCCTCGCGGTGGCCACCGTGTTCCGTTTCGTCTCGTACCGGACCTGGGTGTTCAAGGCCGATCCGGAGCCGGCCGAGCTGCCGGCCCAGCAGCCGGTCGACGCCGCCAGCGGCCAGGAGCTGGCCGCCCAGGCCGAGCTGATGCTCGCCACCGAGCAGATCCGCTACGCCAAGGCCGAGTAGGCGCCCCCCGCGTACCCCCGCAGCCCCGGCAGGCCGACCCGGCCGCCGGGGCTCGCCGTTTCCCGGGCTCTCCGTTTTCCGGCTTGCTGTCCCCGCCACCGCCGGAGGAGAGTGGTTTCCGAGGGCGAGCGCGGTCGGCGAACGATCACGGCCGAGGGGGGTCCAGGAGGCTCGCCATGACGTTCGTCCAGATCATCGACTGCAAGACCGACAGGCTCGACGACCTCAACCGGCTGATGGACACCTGGGTCGAGGCGACCCGGGGCAAGCGGACCGCCTCGCACGCGTTGGTGGGCACCGACCGTTCCGACACCAAGCACGTGGTGGAGATCGTGGAGTTCCCCTCCTACGACGAGGCGATGAAGAACTCCCACCTGCCCGAGACCGATCGGATCTTCCGCGAGATGGTGGCGCTCTGCGACACGCCGCCGACCTTCACCGACCTCGACGTGGTCCGCGACGCGCGGTTCAACAAAACCACCGCGAGCCGGGTCCTGGAGGAGCTGTCCCGCGGCAACCTCGACATCATCGACGAGTGCATGACCGCCGACTACCGCGACCACGACTACGGCAGCGAGAGCGACGCGGTCGGCCCGGCCGCGTTCCGCGAGCGCTGCAGCGGCTACCTGGGCGCCTTCGACTTCACCTTCGACACCGAGGGCCAGATCGCCGAGGGCGACGAGGTGGCCACCCGGTGGACCTGGCACGCCACCCAGAAGGCCGACTTCATGGGCGTGCCGAACACCGGCAAGTCGGTGATCGGCCGCGGCACGACCACCTTCCGCTTCAAGGACGGGAAGATCTGCGAGGGCTGGTGGCAGTGGGACGTGATGGGCCTGATGCGCCAGCTCGGCGTGCTCCCCACCGCCTGAACCCGCGTGAACCCGCCTGAACCCGCCGAACCTCGCCGGACCCGCCTGGCCCGCCTGGCCCGGGGCCCGTCAGTCGTCGTGGCTGCGCCCGAGGAAGAGCGCGAACACCGCGGGCTTCAGCGAGAGCAGTTCGAGCCGCCCGCCGTCCGCCTCCGCGAGGTCGCGGGCGACGGCGAGGCCGATGCCGGTGGAGTTGCGGCCGCTGACCGCACGCTCGAACACCCGGTTGCCGAGGTCCGGCGGCACTCCGGCGCCCTGGTCCTGCACCTCGACCACCACCGAGGTGCCGGACGGCCGGACCCGCAGGGTGATCGTCCCGGCGCCGTGCATCAGGGAGTTCTCGATCAGGGTGGCCAACACCTGGGCGACCGTCCCCGGGGTGCCGACCGCGGTGATCCCGTGCAGGCCCTCCAGGGACAGCACCCGGCCCTTCTCGCGCAGCGTCGGCCCCCACTCCTCGACCTGCTGCTTGATGACCTCGTCGAGGTCGAAGGCGACGGCGGTGGGGCTGCGCGGGTCGCGCTGGGTGGTGAGCAGCCGCTGGACGACGTCGGTGAGCCGCTCGACCTGCTGGAGGGCGATGGCCGCCTCCTCCTTGACGGTCTCCGGGTCCTCGGCCACTGCGGTGATCTCCTCCAGCCGCATGGAGAGCGCGGTGAGCGGGGTGCGCAGCTGGTGCGAGGCGTCGGCGGCGAGCCGGCGCTCGGCGGTGAGCATCCGGGCGATCCGCTCGGCGCTGGTGTCCAGCACCTCGGCGACCCGGTCGAGTTCGGGGACCCCGTAGCGGCGGTCACGCGGGCGCGGGTCGCCGGAGCCGAGCCGTTCGGCGGTCTCGGCGAGGTCGGTGAGCGGGCGGGCGAGTCGCTTGGCCTGCCAGACCGCGAGTGCCACGGCGGCCTGGACGGCCAGCAGGGCGACCACGCCGAGCAGCAGCAGGTTGTTGGCGATCTCGTGGTCGACGTCCGCGCGGGACTGCTCGACGGTGACGGTCTCGCCGCTGTTGCCGCGCTCGACGGCCTTCAGCAGGTGGTCGCCGGCCGGGCGCTCACCCGCCGAGAGGACCGGCTGGCCGGGGACCTGCACCTCGACGTAGCTGCCCTCGGTGACCTGGCTCTCGAAGGCCCGCTCACTGGTGACCGACTCGCCCGCCGCGATCCGGCTCTCGACCAGGGCGAGCACCCGGACGGCGGCGGCGTCGACCCGGTCCTGGGCCGAGTTGACGATGGTGCGCTTCTCGACCAGGGCGAGCGGCACGCAGAACACCACGACCACCACCAGGACGACGCCCAGCAGCGAGTTGATCATCCGGCGTTTCACGCTGCCGCTCCCCGAGGTGTTCCGCTTCACCGGCCGTGGCCCGGTCCTGGTCTCCGTACGGGGCTAATTCTTCTCGAACCGGAACCCCACCCCGCGCACGGTGGCGATGTAGCGGGGGTTGGCCGCGTCGTCGCCGAGCTTCTTGCGGAGCCAGGAGATGTGCATGTCCAGCGTCTTGGTGGAGGTCCACCAGGTGGTGTCCCAGACCTGCCGCATGATCTCCTCGCGGGTGACCACCCGGCCGGCGTCCCGGACCAGGACGCGCAGCAGCTCGAACTCCTTGGCGGAGAGGGTGAGCTCCTCGTCGCCGAGCCAGGCGCGGTGGGACTCGATGTCGATCTTCACCCCGTGCGCGCCGGTGGTGAGCTGGTCGACGTTGCCACGCCGGAGCAGCGCCCGGACGCGGGCGAGCAGTTCGGCCAGGCGGAAGGGCTTGGTGACGTAGTCGTCGGCACCGGCGTCCAGGCCGACCACGGTGTCCACCTCGTCGGCGCGGGCGGTGAGCACCAGGACGGGGCAGCTCTTGCCGTCGGCGCGCAGTCGGCGGCAGACCTCGAGGCCGTCCATCTCGGGCAGCCCGAGGTCGAGGACGACGAGGTCGACCTCCTCGGTGAGGCCGGCGGCCAGTGCGGTCGGACCGTCCTCGCGGACGAGCACCTCATAGCCCTCGCGTCGCAGGGCCCGGGCGAGCGGTTCGGAGATCGCCGGATCGTCCTCGGCAAGCAGCACACAGGTCATGTGGTGATGGTAGTCCGCCGGGGTATACCCGGACGCCCTGTGAGGTAGTTCACAGAGCGTGATCGTTATACAAGCATTCAAGTGATCTCAACAGGGCGTTGCAGTCCGCCGGTTCAGTGCAGAATCCCCTTCTCGATCTTGAATCCGAAGGAAGACAACGCCATCTACCATGGATCGGCCGGGAAGATCTGTTGATCACTTTGCCATTGGCATACCTAATCCATGGCTTTTGTCATCTGATAGAGCCAAATATCGCCACGTAGAGTGGTTTCGTCCACGTCCGCCGCCACCCCCCTAGGCGGACGCTGTCAGGCAAGGAACCACTACTCATGGCGTCTACCACCCGGGCTGCCGACCTCGCGTCGGCCTCCCCCAGCGGCAAGACCTTCCTCGGGCACCCCCGAGGCCTCGCCACGCTGTTCATGACCGAGATGTGGGAGCGCTTCTCCTACTACGGCATGCGCGCCCTGCTCATCTACTACCTGGTCTCCGGCGGTGCCGACGCGGCAGCCGGCAGCCAGGGCGGCGGCCTCGCCATGAAGGCGACGATGGCGACGGCGATCTACTCCGTCTACGTCTCCATGGTCTACCTCATGGCCTACCCCGGAGGCTGGTTCGGCGACCGGGTCTGGGGCGCCCGCAAGACCGTCACCGTCGCCGGTTTCGTGATCATGGCCGGCCACCTCGCGCTGGCCGTCCCGGGCCAGGCGGCGTTCTTCGCCGGCCTGCTCCTGGTCGCGGTCGGCTCCGGGCTGCTGAAGGCCAACATCTCCACGATGGTCGGCCACCTCTACAACGGTCCCGAGGACCCGCGCCGCGACGGTGGTTTCACCGTCTTCTACATGAGCATCAACCTCGGTGCCTTCGCCGCCCCGTTCATCATCGGAACGGTCGGCAAGGAGTACAACTGGCACCTGGGCTTCGCGCTGGCCGCCGTCGGCATGGGCCTCGGCCTGCTCCAGTTCCTGCTGGGCACCCGCCACCTGAGCCCCAAGAGCAGCCTGGTCCCCAACCCGCTCATGCCCGCCGAGCGCAAGAGCCTGCTGACGAAGGCCGGTGCGAGCGTCCTCGCGATCGCCGTCTTCTACGGCGCCGTCGTCGCGCTGGGCGTCTACACGCTGAACTGGGCCCTGGTGCCGCTGACCATCGCCGGTCTGCTCATCCCGGTCGTCGTCCTGACCCGCATAAAGCGCGACAAGGACCTGAACGCCGGCGAGCAGTCCAAGATGTCCGCGTACATCTGGTTCTTCGCCGCGGCCGCCATCTTCTGGATGATCTACGACCAGGGCGGCTCGACCCTCTCCCTGTTCGCGGACAAGAACACCGCGGACACCCTGCTCGGCTTCGGCTTCTCGGCCACCTGGTACCAGTCGCTGAACCCGCTGTTCGTGATGGCGCTCGCGCCGGTCTTCGCCTGGCTGTGGCTGTGGCTGTCCCGCCGGAACAAGGAGCCCAACACCATCGTGAAGTTCGCGATGGGCCTGGTCCTGATCGGCGCCTCGTTCTTCATCTTCATCGTCCCGATGAACATGGCGGGCGACGGCAAGGTCTCCCCGATGTGGCTCGTCTCGATCTACATGATCCAGACCATCGGTGAGCTGTGCCTCTCCCCGGTCGGCCTCTCGGTCACCACCAAGATGGCGCCGCAGAAGTACGCCTCCCAGATGATGGGCGTCTGGTTCCTCGCCGTCACCGCCGGTGACTGCACCACCAGCCTGCTCTCGCTGGCCGGCGTCAACCTCGACGGCACCGGGATCATCGCGCTGCAGGCAGCACTCGCGACCCTGGCGGGCGTCGCGGTCTACATGGGCCGCAAGCGCGTCCAGTCGCTCATGGGCGGCGTCCACTGACGCCCGTCTGACCGGCCCACCGCCTCCGGGGCCGCCGTGGATTCCTGAGATCCACGGCGGCCCCGGTCGTTTTTGGCCTACGGCGCCCGGCAGCACCACCGACTCCCTGCCGCGCCTCCTCCCCCGGACCCGTGGTCCGCCCTGGGTGTGCCCGTCCAACCGGAGCCCTCTGCCGACGGCGCCACCGTGCTGTTCCTGCGCAGCCGCGGCGGCGACACGACGGACGCGCGGGGCCGTCGGCTGCCACGGCGACAGAGCACGAGTATCGCCCTGCCGAGGAACGCCTTCTGGCTGCCCAACGACGGACTGCTTCGTGCACCACTTCTCCGGGGGCTGTGCCGTGGTCGAGGACGAGATCGCGGCGGACCCGACGCCGTGAAACTGTGCGCCGCTGCGTTCGAAGCAGTCGGGAAGCGAGCGCCCCTCACCACGAGCGAACCGGCCGAGAGTGGCTAACGGCCGGCCCGAGGGACGTGTGAAGAGGCCGAGACCCAAGCGAACGAGGCAGGCCTGCGCGGTCTCAGAAGGAGCACAAAAGCCTTGTTTCGCCAGAACAAGACTAATCGTCCGATATTGACTGAGTATCTATACGGATAGGGATCGCTCGATCACCGAAGTAGTCTGCCTGCTGGTCGAACACCCGTTGGAAGGGGAAGGCAGTGGGCGATCTCAAGGTTGACCCGGGAGAGATCTACAAGTCCGCAGGTGTGGCACGGGCCATCGGCGAGGACTTCGCGAAGCCTTGTCAGGCAGCGGTTACCGCTGGCCAGACGGCCGCCGGCCAGCTGGCGGGCTGGTCGGTGGGCTCGCGGCTCGGCCAGGTCGCGACAGACTGGGCGCCCGTGTTGACGAGCGTCGGCGACCGGCTAAAGAAGACGGCCGACAACCTCACCTCCACGGCGCAGGCCTACACGAACAACGAGCACGCCAATGCCGAGGTCTGGCAGAAGCAGCGGATAGGCGAAGTGTGGGAGAAGCCGGGCCAATGAGCAACATGTTCGAGCTGCTGCTCGCTTTCAACCCGACGGGGCTGCACGACGCCGCCAAGGCGTGGCGTGACCTGTCCAACGGCGCCCAGTCTGCCGACAACAGGCATCGCAGCCAGGTGAACGGCCCCCTGCGGCAGGCGAAGTGGGAAGGGGACGACGCCCAGTCCGCTTTCTACGCTCTGGGCCGGACCGAGCAGATCCTGGAGATCGTGCGGGTCGAGTCCGCCGCTGTCGCGCTCACCCTGGACACCGTCGCCGACCGGATCACCCAGGCGCAGACCAATCTGAAGAATGCTGTGCACCGCGCCGAGGAGTGGGGTCTGACCGTCGGCCCCGACGGAACGGTGAATCTGCCGCCGCTGAGCAAGGGCGAGCAGAACGACCCCGAGGCCAGAGACGACCCCGAACGCAAGGCCCTGGCCACCCTGCGTGGGAACGTGCAGGACTGGATCAACAAGGCGCTGACCGACGCGAAAGAGGCGAGCGACAAGGGCGACCTCGCCCTCAGCCGCCTCGATGCCGACATCCTGACCCGGCCACGGGTGTTCGGCTCCACCGCCGAGACCGCCACCGATGTGAAGGACGTGACGAAGGACCTCGGGCTCGCCGATCCGCCTATCCCTGACAACAAGGACCCGCAGAAGTCCGCCGACTGGTGGAAATCGCTGACCCCTGAGCAGCAGAGCAGCTACCTCGCGCTCTACCCGGACAAGGTCGGAGGACTGGACGGCCTGCCCGCAACGGTCCGGGACGAGGCCAACCGGCTCTCCCTCGACCAGCAGCTGGACACACTGAAGGCCGGCGACGCACGCGGAAGCGGCATGACGTCCGGGGAGTACAACGCCCGCGAGCAGTCACTGATGAAGCTGAAGGACCAGCTCGACGCCCACGACACCAAGGCCGAGGACAAGCAGCTGTTCCTCCTCGGGTTCGACGCCAAGTCCTACGACGGTGACGGCAAGGTGGTCATCGCCATGGGGAACCCCGACACCGCCGACCACACCGCCGTCCTGGTGCCGGGGACGGGAACGACGATCGACAGCACGGGCGGGAACCTCGCACGCGTCAACGACATGCAGGAGGCCGCGAAGAGGGCGGCGAAGGGGACGAACGAGAAGGTGTCGGTGGTCTATTGGCTCGGATACGACGCCCCCGAGATCCCGGTTATGCAAGCGCCGAACCTCGCTGTCGGCGGCACCACCCGGGCCGAGGACGGAGCCGAGGCCCTGCGCCAGTTCACCCAGGGCACTCGGGTCGCCCAGGGCGACCACCACAGTCACCTCTCGGTCTTCAGTCACAGCTACGGGACGACGCTCGTCGGTGCGGCCGCCGCGGGTGGGAACGGACTAGGCGCTGACGACATCGTCGCCATCGCGAGTCCCGGAATGACTGTCGACCGTGCCGACCAGCTCCACATCGACCCGAGCCACTTCTGGACCGGCAGGGCGGCGGACGACCCGATCGAATATGCCACGGGACTCACTCTCGGCGACGACCCGATGATCGACCGGTTCGGAGGGAACAACTTCAAGGTCGACACGTCCGGGCACAGCGGGTACTGGGACGGCGGCGAGAGCCTTGCCAACCAGGGCCGCATCATCGTCGATGTGCCGCCGACCACGGTTCCCAAGGTGCACCCCAACGCATCGTCTGTCCGTGACCACTAGCGCCGGGCCGTCCACGGCCCGGCTGTACCGGTCCTCACCCCGTTCCGGCCGCAAGGATCCCACTGTGCCGTTCCCCCTTCAACGACTCGCCGCCAGCCGTCTCGGCGCCCGACACCTGGGCGCTGCCGCCCTGACCCTCTGCCTGCCCCTGATCCTCGGAGGATGCATGTCCACACCCGGCCCCAACGATCCTCTCCCCGTCAAGGCCCGCCAGGACGCCCAGGCCTGGGCCCAACATTTGACCGAGTACATGGCGCAGACCGCCGGAGTCACCCTCGACACCGGCAGCGTCGAACCGGTCTTCAACGACTGCGTCGGCAAACACGACGAGGTCCGGAAGGACGGCCGGTACAAGCTGTCGTACGCGGTCTACAGCTCCGCCCCACTCGAACAGCACCCTGAAGCCGTCCGCAAGGTCCGCGCGATGCTCGAACAGCAGGGCTTCAAGATCGACGGCTATCGGGAGACCGTCAACGACAAGGTGGACACAGTCCTCGACGCATCCCAGACATCGAGCCGATACCTGGTCACCGTCCAGACCACGAAGGGCGGACTTCTCAACTTCCAGGTCAACACCCCCTGCCTGATGCCCCCCACAGCTACAGAGACTCCTCACTGATTCCCGCGCTACCGAACGCCTCAGCCCGGTCACTGTCCACCCGGCTGGTACGCAGAAGGCACCTGGACGCGCAGGAAGTCGGCCCGGCCGACTTCCTGCGCCAGGGCAATCGGGGGCGGGCCTGTCTGTCGTTACGGCCGCCGCAGCGGGCACCCGTGGCGGTGTCTTGCCGTATCCGCACCGCGCCGTCGCCCGTCGCGCGGCCGACTGGTGAGCCAACTCGGCCCGCTCGGCGGGATCTCCGGCCACGTGCTCGTTCGGCGCCGGTCAGGAGGCGGTGAGTGATCGACTGAGGGTCAGTACGGGCGACGACTGATCCGGTGCCGGTACGATTCCTGCACTCCCTCGGGAAGTTCGTCCGGTGAGAGCCATCGAGCCTCCAGGATCTCGAACGACGCCGCCCTGACCTGCCCGGTGACGTACAAGGCCTCGTAGGCGACTTCGACGCGAAGTCGAAGCACGGTGACTGGATGCCGAACTACCGGGTCGTCCTGGAGCAACGGCAGTTTCCGCGATGTCCTCTTCGAGGGCACTCGGACAGGCAGTGCGCTCTTCCGCTACGCGAAGTTCAAGACGTGGTCTTCAGAGAGTGCAATCTCTCCCAGGCTGATTTTCAGTTCGCCGAGCTCCGCGACGTCCGATTCGAGAAGTGCGATCTCACCGGAGCGCAGTTCGCCAACGTCGTCATTCAGCCAGGTGTCAGTTTCGACAACTGGACGCTGGTTGACGTCGGAGGCGCCGCGCACCTCAAGGGCGCCACCGTGCGAGGCCCAGGGGGCTGGAGTTGGCCCTGAGCCTCGCCAGGGAGACCGGCATCGCATTCGAGTCCTAGACGGCGGCGGGCACCTCGTAGTGCGCGAACTCCAGACCCGAGATCGACCGAGTGACGAGATCGAATTCGATCGTCTCGGCGAAGTCCGCGAGTTCGCACACCATCCCCTGACATACGGCGTGAACAAGTCCAGCTTGCCGAGCAGGACATCCGCACGAGGTCCTGCCGATGCCCGGCTCCGGACACCGGTCCACCGACGAGGCGGTGACGGAGAACCAACTGCGGCATGACCTGGCCTTCCTGTGGCGGCTATGGGGCGCGGAATGAGCGGGTGGACCATCGGACGGGTGATGCGCACTTCGCTTGGTCCCGTCAAGCTGGATAGGCTCGACGGGGCGAAGCGACGGAACGATGTGCAGCGGGAATCTGCGGTCAGCCTCGGAGCGACGCCGGGCTCTCCGGACTGTCCAGCCACACGGTTTGGCCCTCGGGTCCGACCGTCAGGCCGAACCGGTCGAAACCGGGGCGGCCCTGGCCGTCCCACCATCGCCAGGCGGCCTCCACCTCGTCCCAGAGGTTCCGGGGGCCTGACATACACCTCAATCACCGGGCTTGTCGGCACCTACACCGACCCCCGGCACGTGATCGCCTACTCGGACGGCGAAGTACGACAGCAGTTCAACGTCTGCTTCACTGCCAGCATCACGGGCGGTGAACTGCGGATCTCGGACGAGTCCACCGACCTTCGGTTCGTCGCTCCAAGCGACGTAGAAGGGTTGCCGATGCACCACACTCAGCGCCTTCGGCTCCAGCACTTCCTGGAGCGCAGGGCGATCCCGTATCTCGGCTGACAGCGGACGCCCGCGAGGCCCTCGCCCGGGGTGGGCGAGGGCCTTCGCGTGTTTCAGTGCCGCTCGTCGGGCTCCTTGGGGTGGGGCATCCTGAGGGTCGCGATGACGCCGAGGGCGACGGTGGCAATCGCGAGGGCGAGGAGGGCGACGAGGACGGCACCGACGAAGAACTTCACCGGTACCACTGCTCGTCCCGCTCCAGGTCGCGAAGCAGGTGGAGGAGGTTGAGCAGAGTGCTGACGGGCGCGTTGCCGAAGTCGATCAGGATGCGGCCGTCGAGGGTGGTCTCCCCCGCCGAGGCGGAGCCCCAGAGGAGCCCGTGCGGCAGGCCGCGACGGTGCAACTCGCCGAGGAGAGCCGTGATGTGGGGCTCGGTGTAGTCGCGCGTCCGGGGGTCGTCCGGCGCGATGGGGTCGCGGGTCACGCGACGGAGTCCAGCTCGTACCAGGTGGTCTTGCCGCGCTTCTGCGGGTCGACCCCCCAGCGGTGGGTGAGGCCCTCCACGAGCTGGAGGCCTCGACCGCTCTCGGCGAGGCCGGAGGACGTTCGCGGCTGGGGCATGGCGTCGCTCTCGTCGGACACCGTGACCCGGAGGGTCCGGTCGAGGATGGAGAACCAGACGACGGGCGCGGGGGTGCCGCCGTGCCGCCAGGCGTTGGTGATGAGCTCCATCAAGGCGAGTTCGGCGTTGAAGATGGTCTCGGCGTCCCAGCCGTTGCGGGTCATGGCGTCCCGCAGGGCCTGCCGGGAGAGGATGAGCGAGGGGGTGTTACGGGTACACACGGGAACCTCCGTGAGGCTGTGGTGTGGGGAGAGGTGAGGACGGTCGTCACCGTGAGCCAGGCCGGGGCGGCGGCTGCTCTTCGGTGCGCGGGCAGCAGGCGCCTACTGCCATGGATGCAGGCATTACTGACGATCCGTCGGATCGAACTGGGGATGACGACAACTCAGATCCATGACAAAGTTTCCATGGAATCCAAATATTCCCTCGATCGTGGCTGCCTGCTTCAGATGGACCCATGTCAGGTCAGCGCGGCAGACTGGGACCACCCTCGCCCTGGAAGGAACCATGGCTCGTACGAACCCCACACTTCGTCAGCGCAGGATGGGAACAGAACTGCGGAGGATGCGAGAGCAGGTCGGCCTCGGCGGCAGCCAGCTCGGCCGAGCGGTCGGCATGAACCCGGCCCAGGTGACGCAGATGGAGGCGGGGAAGATCGGCATCAGCGTGGAGCGGTTGCACACGATCGCCACAACATGCATGTGCTCCAACCAGCCGCTGATCGACGCGCTCGCCGACATCATCACCGAGCGAGGCAAGCCCGGGTGGTGGGAGGAGTATCGGGAGACTCTGGCAACAGACTTCCTCGACATCGCCGAACTGGAGGGTCACGCCCGCCGGCTCTCGGTCTACGGAACCACCTTCGTGCCTGGTCTACTCCAGACCGGCGCCTACACGGCTGCGTTGTTCGCTCAGGCCTACCCGCCACCGCTGCGCCACGAGGTCGATCTCAAGACGGCGTTCCGCATGCAACGACAGCGCATCATCCGCTCTGGAGCAACGCCCTACTCGGCCTTCATCCACGAGGCAGCCCTGCGCATGCAGTTCAGCGATCCGAAGGTCAACATCGAGCAGATCGACGCACTCATCGCCGACTCGGTGCAACCCAGCATCTCGGTCCGAGTCGTACCGTTCGGTGCCGGCGCTGTACCAAGCCCGTGCGAGAACTTCACCTACGCTGATGGGCCGATAACGGACCTGGACGCTGCGCAGATGGACACAGGCCATGGCGGCCAGCTCTTCGACAGCCCAGCCCACCTCACAAGGTTCCGTGCCCTCCTTGCCATGATGGACTCCACGGCGCTCTCCGAGGAGAAGTCACGTGCCCTCATGCAGTCGATCAAGGATGAAATGGCAGGCCAGCATGTCTAGCTCCGCGTGGCAGAAGTCCAGCTACTCGGCCTCAAGCGACAACTGCGTCGAGGTGCGTTCCATCGACGGTTTGCTCGAAGTACGCGAGTCCGACGACGCAGACGTCATCGTCCGCACCACCCGCCCCAAGTTCGCCGCGTTTCTCCAAGGCGCCAAGGCCGGCGAGTTCGACCACCTGATCACCGGCACCTGAGCGAATCGTTCCGGCGGCCTCTTGCTTCCCGCAAGAGGCCGCCGTTGCCTAGCCTGAGTCCCATGACCAGCTCCGCGTGGCAGAAGTCCAGCTACTCCAGCTCGAACGACGAGTGCGTCGAGGTCCGTACGGTGGACGGCTTGGTCGAACTCCGCGAGTCCGACGACGGCGAGGTCACAGTCCGCACCACCCGCCTCACCTTCGCCGCGTTCCTCCAAGGCGCCAAGGCCGGCGAGTTCGACCACCTGATCACCGGCACCTGAGCGAATCGTTCCGCTAGCTTGGCTTCATGACCTGCACCGAGTGGCAGAAGTCCAGCTTCAGTGAGGCGAACAACAACTGCGTCGAGGTGCGTTCGATCGACGGTTTGCTCGAACTCCGCGAGTCCGACGACGGCGAGGTCACAGTCCGCACCACCCGCCTCACCTTCGCCACCTTCCTCCAGGCCTCCAAGGCCGGCGAGTTCGACCACCTCACCACGAACGCCTGAGCGGGAGGCCCCTGCGCCCGCCACCCCGGGGGCGCGGGGGCCTCCCGCCGTCCAAATGGGTCAGACCTCGCGGATGCCCGCGCGCCAGACCGCCGCCGTCAGCGGCACGCCCGGCCGGTAGGCCAGGTGCACGTGCGAGGGCGCGTCGAGCAGCAGCAGGTCCGCCTGCGAGCCGACCGCGATCGTGCCCACGTCGGTGCGCCGCAGCGCGTGGGCGCCACCGGCCGTAGCCGCCCAGACGGCCTCGTCCGGCGTCATCCCCATCTCCCGGACCGCGACCGCGATGCAGAACGCCATCGAACTGGTGAAGCTGGAGCCCGGGTTGCAGTCGGTCGAGAGCGCCACCACCGCCCCCGCGTCCAGCAGCCGGCGTCCGCTCGGGTACTCGGCCCGGGTGGAGAACTCCGCCCCCGGCAGCAGGGTCGCGACCGTCGCCGAGCCGGCCAGCGCCGCCACGTCCTCGTCCGTCAGGTGGGTGCAGTGGTCCGCGGAGGCGGCCCCCAGCTCGACGGCGAGCTGCACGCCGGGCCCGTACGTCAGCTGGTTGGCGTGCACCCGGGGGGTGAGGCCGCGCTCGATGCCGGCCGTCAGTACCGCCCGCGCCTGGTCGCCGTCGAAGGCGCCCTTCTCGCAGAACACGTCCACCCAACGGGCGTGCGGGGCGCAGGCGTCCAGCATCTCGCCGGTCACCAGGTCGACGTACCCCGCCGGGTCCTCGGCGTACTCGGGGGCGACCACGTGCGCGCCCAGGTACGTCGTCTCCGGGGTGTGGGCAGCGGCGATCCGCAGCGCCCGGGCCTCGTCCTCGACCGTCAGCCCGTAGCCGGACTTGCACTCGATGGTGGTGGTGCCCTGCCGCAGCGCCTCCCGGATGAACCCGGCCACATTCGCGTCGAGTTCGGCATCGCTCGCGGCCCGGGTGGCCGCCACCGTCGTCCGGATCCCGCCCGCCGTGTACGCCTGCCCGGACATCCGGGCATTGAACTCGGCCGTACGATCCCCCGCGAACACCAGGTGGGCGTGCGAGTCGACGAAGCCGGGCAGCAGCGCCCGGCCCTCGGCGTCGAAGCGCTCGTCCGCGGCCGGGGCGGCGGCGGCCGGACCGACCCAGGCGACGGTGTCGCCGTCCAGCACCACGGCCGCGTCGGTGAGCAGGCCGAGCGGCCCGCCGCCCTGCCCGGGGTCGTTGGTGACCAGGCTGCCGATGCCCGTGATCAAGGTGCTCAAGACAACGCCTTCCGAAGAGAGTCGAACAGAGGAATCAGCAGTCCAGCGCGCCGATGGCGGACCGCAGCGCGCCGGGCACGTCGGCCACCAGCTGGTGCGCGCCGTCCCGCACGACGTGCCGGCCGCCGACCACCACGTGCCGCACGTCCGCCGCCGAGGCGGCGAAGACGGCGATCTCGGCGCCGAGCCGGGGCGGCGGGCCCGCGGTGCGAACCGTGTTCAGCGCGATCACCGTGAAGTCGGCCAGCGCCCCGGCCTCGACCCGCCCGGCCTCCGGCCAGCCGAGCGAGGCGTGCCCGTCCTCGGTGCCGGCCCGCAGCAGCGCGTTGGCCGTCCAGTGGCCGCGGGTCCGGGTGCGCAGCCGCTCGTCCAGCTCCAGCGCGCGGGCCTCCTCGAACGGGTCGATGACCGCGTGGCTGTCGCTGCCCAGGGTGATCGGGCAGCCCGCCGAGGCGAGCCGGCGGGCCGGGCCGATGCCGTCCGCGAGGTCCCGCTCGGTGGTGGGGCACATGCAGACGGTCGTGGAGGAGTCGGTGAGGAGCTTGACGTCCTCGTCGGTGAGGTGGGTGGCGTGCACGACCGAGGTGCGCGGGCCGAGCGCGCCGTGGTCGGCGAGCAGCCGGGTCGGGGTGACGCCGTGCGCGGTCAGGCAGGCGTCGTTCTCGGCGGTCTGCTCGGACAGGTGGACGTGCAGCGGCGCCTTGCGCATCGCCGCCCAGTGCGCGACGGTGCCCAGCTGCTCGGCCGGGACGGCCCGGACCGAGTGGATGGCGGCGCCGATCCGGGCGTGCTCGCGGGGCTTGAGCGCGTCCGCCCGCTCGGCCCACGCCTGCGCGTCACCGTCGCTGAACCGCTGCTGCGGCTTGGTCGGCTCGGCGCCGAAGCCGGCCGACAGGTAGCAGGTGTCCAGCAGGGTGATCCGGATGCCGGCCCGGGCGGCGGCCTCGATCAGCGCCTCGCCCATCGCGTTCGGGTCGGTGTAGCGGGCGCCGCCGGGCGCGTGGTGCAGGTAGTGGAACTCGCCGACGGCGGTGATCCCGGCCAGCGCCATCTCGGCGTAGACGGCGGTGGCGAGCTCCAGGTAGGTGTCCGGGTCGAGCGCGCCGGCGAACCGGTACATGGTGTCGCGCCAGGTCCAGAAGGTGCCGGAGCCGACCTGCACGTGCCCGCGCAGCGCCCGGTGGAAGGCGTGCGAGTGGGCGTTCGCCTGGCCGGGCAGCAGCAGCCCTTCGAGCCGGACGGCGCCGGGCGGGCAGGGCCCGCTGTCCGGCGTCACCGAGGTGATCAGGCCGCCGGGGCCGGCGGCGATCAGCACGTCCCGCTCGACCACCGGCCCGTTGGGGTGCGGCAGCCAGGCGTACTGCGCCCAGTAGGTCACTGCGGTCACTGACACGCGAGGTCCTCCAGTACGTCGGCGAGGGCGGTGACCCCGGCCAGGCAGTCGTCCACCTCGGCGTGTTCGGCCGGGGAGTGGGAGACACCGCTGGGGTTGCGCACGAACAGCATGGCGGTCGGGATCGCGGACGCCAGGATCCCGGCGTCGTGTCCCGCGCCGGTGGGCAGCACCGGGGCGTCCAGCAGCTTGGCGAGCCGGTCGCGCAGCGGCCCGTCGAAGTCCACCACCGGGGTGTAGGACTCGCGGGTCAGTTCGACCCGGACACCGTCGCGCCCGCCGCGCTCGGCGGCGGCCTGCTCGATCTCGGCAACCAGCGCGGTGAGGGTGCGCTCGTCGGCCGCCCGGGAGTCCAGCCAGCCGCGCACCAGCGAGGCGATCGCGTTGGTGCCGTTGGGCTCGACGGCGACCTTGCCGAAGGTGGCCAGCGCGCCCGCCTGCTTCGCCTTCTTGCGGGCGGCGAGCACGGTGTTGGCGTAGGTCAGCATCGGGTCGCGGCGGTCCTCGATCCGGGTGGTGCCCGCGTGGTTGGCCTCGCCGTGGAAGTCGAACCGCCAGCGGCCGTGCGGCCAGATCGCGCCCGCCACACCGACCGGCTGCCCCTCGGCGAGGTAGCGGCCCTGCTCGACGTGGAGTTCGACGAAGGCGCCGATCCGGGCCAGCCGGTCGTCGTCCGCGCCGATCCCGGTCGGGTCGTAGCCGGCCTTCTCCATCGCGTCGGGCAGCCGGACGCCGGCGGCGTCGCGCAGCTCGTACGCGGCCTCGGGGGAGAGCACGCCGGCGGTCAGCCGGGAGCCGATGCAGGCCACGCCGAACCGGGCGCCCTCCTCGTCGCCGAAGTTGACGATCGCCAGCGGCCGGGTGAACTCCGTTCCCCGGGCGCGGAGTTCGTCCAGCGCGGCGAAGGAGGAGACCACCCCGAGCGGGCCGTCGAAGGCGCCGCCGTCCGGGACGGAGTCCAGGTGCGAACCGGTGACGACGGCCCCGCCGGCCTGCGGATCGCCCAGCCAGGCCCACTGGTTGCCGTTGCGGTCCAGCTCGTACGCCAGACCGCGGTCGCGGGCCTGCTGCTCGAACCAGGCGCGGCACTCGGCGTCGGCGGAGTTCCAGGCGAAGCGGCGGTAGCCGCCGGAGGAGGCGGAGCGGCCCACGGGGAGCAGCTCCGCCCACATCTCTTCGAACGACGAGGTCACAGCTCACCCATGGGGACGCGGACGCCACGCTCGGCGGCGACCTCGTCGGCGCGGTCGTAGCCGGCGTCCACGTGCCGGATGACGCCCATGCCCGGGTCGTTGGTGAGCACCCGGCGGATCTTCTCCCCGGCCAGCGCGGTGCCGTCGGCGACGGTGACCTGGCCGGCGTGGATCGAGCGGCCGATGCCGACGCCGCCGCCGTGGTGGATGGAGACCCAGGAGGCGCCGGAGGCGACGTTGACCATGGCGTTGAGCAGCGGCCAGTCGGCGATCGCGTCCGAGCCGTCCAGCATCGCCTCGGTCTCCCGGTACGGGGAGGCGACCGAGCCGCAGTCCAGGTGGTCACGGCCGATGACGATCGGCGCGGACAGCTCGCCGGAGGCGACCATGTCGTTGAAGCGCTCGCCGGCCTTGTCGCGCTCGCCGTAGCCGAGCCAGCAGATGCGCGCGGGCAGGCCCTGGAAGTGCACCTTCTCCTGGGCCATCTTGATCCAGCGGTGCAGCGACTCGTTCTCCGGGAAGAGGTCGAGGACGGCCTTGTCGGTCTTGTGGATGTCCTGCGGGTCGCCGGACAGCGCGGCCCAGCGGAACGGGCCCTTGCCCTCGCAGAACAGCGGGCGGATGTACGCGGGGACGAAGCCGGGGAAGGCGAAGGCGCGGTCGTAGCCGGCCAGCTGGGCCTCGCCGCGGATCGAGTTGCCGTAGTCGAAGACCTCGGCGCCGCGGTCCATGAAGCCGACCATGGCCTCGACGTGCCTGGCCATCGACTCGCGGGAGCGCTGGGTGAACTCGGCGGGCTTCTCGGCCGCGTAGGTCGCCATGTCGTCGAAGGCGACGCCGACCGGCAGGTAGCTCAGCGGGTCGTGGGCGCTGGTCTGGTCGGTGACGATGTCGATCGGCGCGTCCATCGCGAGCAGCTGCGGGAAGAGCTCGGCGGCGTTGCCCAGCAGGCCGATGGAGAGCGGCTGCTTCTTGTCGCGGGCGGCGGTGGCCAGCTCCAGCGCGTGGCTGAGGTCCTTGGCCTCGACGTCCAGGTAGCGGTGCTCGATCCGGCGGGAGATGCGGGACGGGTCGCAGTCGATGCAGATCGCCACGCCGCCGTTCATGGTGACGGCCAGCGGCTGGGCGCCGCCCATGCCGCCGAGGCCGGCGGTGAGGGTGATCGTGCCCTCCAGCGTGCCGTTGAACCGCTTGTTGGCGACGGCGGCGAAGGTCTCGTAGGTGCCCTGGAGGATGCCCTGGGTGCCGATGTAGATCCAGGAGCCGGCCGTCATCTGGCCGTACATGGTGAGCCCGAGGCTCTCCAGTCGGCGGAACTCCTCCCAGTTGGCCCAGTCGCCGACCAGGTTGGAGTTGGCGATCAGCACCCGCGGCGCCCACTCGTGGGTCTGCATCACGCCGACCGGGCGGCCGGACTGGACCAGCATGGTCTCGTCCTGCTTCAGGCCCTGCAGCGTCTTCACCATGGCGTCGAAGGAGCGCCAGTCCCGCGCGGCCTTGCCGGTGCCGCCGTACACGACCAGCTTCGACGGGTGCTCGGCCACCTCGGGGTCGAGGTTGTTCATCAGCATCCGCAGGGCGGCCTCCTGCTGCCAGCCCTGCGTCGTGAGCCCCGTGCCACGCGCCGCACGTACCTCGCGCGGCCCGCTCGCCTGCTGCTGCACCATAGTCCCGGCCTCCCTGCGGATGGATTCATTCAAGGTCTGTTCGACTGAATATAACTAAACAAGAGGGTTTCGACCAGACCCCGGAACAATCCGATCAGCCACGGCACCGGCTGACTCGGCGCGCTAGCCTGAACCCGGCGAACACCAGCCACTCGGCCCAGCGCCAAGGAGCGGAGGAGACGATGACGGCCATCACCGTGCGGCCCGGCAGACTCCGGGATGTGGCGGAGGAGATCGAGCAGTGCACGGGACTACGCGTCCAGATCATCGGCGGAACCCTGGTGATGCCCCCGACCCCCCGCGGCAAGCACGCGGGGACCGTGCGGCGGCTGCGCATCCAGCTGGACCCGAAGCTGCCGGCCGACCTCGGCGCCTACGAGGTGTCGTCCGTCTACATGCCGGGCAACGACGAGGACTACGCCACACCGGACCTGATCGTCCTCCCCGTCGACTGGGAGGACGACGACAGGTGGCTCGCCGACCCGCACGAGGCGGCCCTGGTCGTCGAGGTGATCTCCAACTCGGAGGGCGTGAAGGCCGTCGCCACGAAGACGGACTGGTACGCCAGCGCCGGCGCGCCCGTCCTGCTCGCGCTCGACCCTCGCAACGGCACCTGGACCCTCCACACCCACCCCCGCGACGGCGCGTACCAGGGCGTCCTGCACGGCAAGTACGGCGAGGCCGTTCCGCTGGCCCCGCCACTGCCCGCCGAGTTGGACACCTCCGGGCTTCCGCTGTACGCACCCCGCAGCTGAGTCAGGCCGCCGCGCCGCCGTCCCAGTCGATGCCGATCTCGGCGAGCCAGCGGCGGTCGTCGGCGTCGGGGGCGGGCGGGGACGGCGGGCGGGGGATGTTCTGGACGGGGCCGAGGCCGTACTTCTCGGCGGCCGCGGCGGCGCGGGCGTCGGGTTCGATGACGCCGACGTGGACGGCGGACTCGTCGCCAGGGTCGAGGACGGTCAGTTCGGGCTCGGGCAGGCGCCGCAGGGTGACGCGGCGTCCGCAGGCGGGGCAGGACCATTCGTCGGCACCCGAGGACAGGCGGGCGACGAACTTCATCTCGTGGATGACGCGCATGGGTGACACCCCCTGCAGGAGGGGATGCCCGGGTTTGTGACGGCTACTCCCCCGCCGCCACTTCGAGCCGCACCTGTTCCGAGCGGCCGCTACTCCAGGAACAACCCGCGCGCCGCCGCCGATTGTTCGATCGCCTCCAACCGGGCTTCCGCTCCCGGGAGTTCGTCGCACATGGCCTGCAGCAGCACCCGACCGAGCATCATCGGCGCGCACGCGGTGTCGAAGACCAGCCCGGTGCCGACGGCGGCCGGCAGCATCAGGTCGGAGAGCTTGGCGACCGGCGCGAAGGCGCTGTCGGCGACGGTGAGCACGGTCAGCCCGCACTCGCGGGCCACCGCCAGCGCGTCCATCAACTCCCGCGGGTAGCGCGGCAGCGCGAAGCAGAGCAGTGCGGAGGCCCCGGCCGCGGCGGCCTGCTCGACGCGGTCGGCGAGCATGCTGCCGCCCTCGTCCAGGAGCCGGATGTCCGGGTGCACCTTGGCGGCGAAGTAGGCGAAGCCGCGGGCCTGCGCCGAGGCGGCCCGCAGGCCGAGCACGGGCAGCGGGCGGGAGGCGGCGAGCAGCCGGGCCGCCCGGATGATCGGCTCCGGGTCGGCGAGGAGTTCGGCGAGGTGGCGCAGGTGCGCGATCTCGGCGAGCACGGCCTGCTGGTGCTCGTTGCGCACCGCGTCGTCCGGGGTCTCCGGCGCGGCCGGCTCTCCCCCGCCGAGTTCGCGCAGCTGCTTGCGCAGCGCCGGGTAGCCGTCGTACCCGAGGGCGACCGCGAAGCGGGTGACGGAGGGCTGGCTGACGCCCGCGAGTTCGGCGACCTCGACGCTGGACAG
The DNA here is from genome assembly GCF_040302665.1 of Kitasatospora sp. NPDC097691. Taxonomy (NCBI): domain Bacteria; kingdom Bacillati; phylum Actinomycetota; class Actinomycetes; order Kitasatosporales; family Streptomycetaceae; genus Kitasatospora; species Kitasatospora sp. NPDC097691. The sequence continues at coordinate 25,703 of NZ_JBEORY010000040.1, forward strand.
GAACGGCGCCTCGGTGGCGTGCCGCACCAGGGAGTGCGCGATCCGGCGCTGGGTCGGCGTCAGCCGGTGGCCCTCGAAGAGCTGGAGCAGCCGGGCGGAGGGGCCGACGCTGCCGGTGTCGTCGGTGGCGGTCATCAGCGGTACCTCCGGGTGCGAGCGGTTCGGACGACGACTGTGCAGCAGCGGGCCGCGCCTGGCAAAGACGTCTCGTACGGCGGGACGCCCCGTGAGACGTCCCGCGGATCGGACCGGATCGAACAGTATCCGGACGCTTCCGAGCCGGGTCCGGCGGTCACCGGGTCCGGCTCGGGACCGGGTCCGGCTCGGGGTAACCCTGATTTGTCCCTGAGCCCGCCCGGATTCCCCCCGCGAACGGATGGACCGGGTGTCACCGCGGCGTCACGCTTACCCCATGGACACTCGCCAGGACGAACTGCGGCGCGACCTCGACGCCACCCTGCAGGCCCGCAAGGAGCTCGGCAAGGAGTACGAGGACGAGCTCGTCGACTCCTTCATGAAGCGCCTCGACGCCCGTCTGGACGCGCGGGTCGAGCGCTCCGTGGCCCAGCGGATGGACGACCACGAGCCGGGCCCGTACCGCGAGCGCCACCAGCGGTCCCGCCGCCAGGGCTGGACCAAGCGCTCCGGCAGCGGGCTCGCGGTGGTCTCGATGGCCTTCGGCATCCCGTTGACCGCGATCGCCAGCAACCCGACGAACGGCGGCTTCGCCGGCCTGCTGGTCTGCTGGGCGGGCATCGTCGGGGTCAACTTCGCCGCCGCGTTCGGCGAGCGCCGCAGCCGCGAGGACCGACGGCCGCGGAGCGACTGGGACTGAGCCCCGGTCGCCCCGCGTCGGCGGTGCGTCAGGCCAGCGGGCCGGTGACCTGCTCGACCGCGCGCACCAGCTCGCCGGAGGCGACCAGCGCCGCGGCCGCCTCCAGGTCCGGCGAGAGGAAGCGGTCGCGGCCGGCGCCGCCGACCCCCGCCTCCCGGGCGACGGCCAGCGCGGCCGCACTGGCCGGGGCGATCCGGCCGGCCGAGTCGGCCTGCTGACGGATCTCCAGCGCGCGGGCGGCGGCGGTGAGTTCGACGGCGAGGATCCGGCCGAGGTTCTCGACGGCCTGGCGCAGCTTGCGCGCGGCCGACCAGCCCATCGACACGTGGTCCTCCTGCATCGCGGAGGACGGGATCGAGTCGACCGAGGCCGGGACGGCGAGCCGCTTGTTCTCGCTGACCAGCGCCGCCTGGGTGTACTGGGCGATCATCAGGCCGGAGTCCACGCCCGGGTCGTCGGCCAGGAAGGCCGGCAGACCGTGCGAGCGGGCCTTGTCGAGCAGGCGGTCGGTGCGGCGCTCGGAGATCGAGCCGAGGTCGGCGGCGGCGATGGCGAGGAAGTCCAGCACGTACGCGACCGGGGCGCCGTGGAAGTTGCCGTTGGACTCCACCCGGCCGTCCGGCAGCACCACCGGGTTGTCCACCGAGGCGGCGAGCTCGCGGGAGGCGACCAGCTGGGCGTGCGCCAGGGTGTCGCGGCCGGCGCCGGCCACCTGCGGGGCGCAGCGGATCGAGTACGCGTCCTGGACGCGCGGCGCGTCGTCCTGGTGGTGGCCGGTGAGGCCGGAGTCCTTGAGGACGGCCAGCATGTTGGCGGCGCTCAGCGCCTGGCCCGGGTGCGGGCGGATCGGGGCGTGCAGCTCGGGGGCGAGCACCTTGTCGGTGCCGAGCAGCGCCTCCAGGGTCATCGCGGCGGTGATGTCGGCGGTGGTGAACAGCCGCTGCAGGTCGGAGATGGCCATCACCAGCATGCCGAGCATGCCGTCGGTGCCGTTGATGAGGGCCAGGCCCTCCTTCTCCAGCAGCTCGACCGGCTCGATCCCGGCGGCGGCGAGCAGCTCGGCGGCGGGCTTCTCCACGCCGTCCGGGCCGGTGGCGGTGCCCTCGCCCATCAGGACCAGCGCGCAGTGCGACAGCGGCGCGAGGTCGCCGGAGCAGCCGAGCGAGCCGAACTCCCGGACCACCGGGGTGATGCCGGCGTTGAGCAGGGCGGCCATGGTCTGGGCGACCAGCGGGCGCACCCCGGTACGGCCGGAGGCCAGCGTCTTCATCCGCAGGAAGACCAGCGCGCGAACCACCTCGCGCTCGACGGCCGGGCCCATGCCGGCGGCGTGCGAGCGCACCAGCGACCGCTGCAGCTGCGCGCGCAGCTCGGGGCTGATGTGCCGCACGGCGAGCGCGCCGAAGCCGGTCGACACGCCGTAGACGGGACGCGGCTCGGCCGCGAGGGCGTCGATCCGCGCACGGGCGGCCGCCATCTCGGCCTGCGCGTCGGGACCGATCTCGACCCGGGCGTTGCCCCGGGCGACGGCCAGAACGTCCTCGGCACTGACGTCGGCCTTGCCGACCAGGACCAGCGGAGCGTCGGGGGCCACAGCACTGTGCATATCCATATACACCATCACATCAGGTGAATGAAGATATGACAACAGGTGCTCGCCATTCGGATTCTCCGGCTTCGGGATCCGCACCGCACGCCGCGCCCCCGACTCCCCCGCCCCCGCACCCCCTGGCTCCCCCAACCGGCGCTCCCCTACGACCCCAGCTCCGCCTCGATCAGGTCGACCGCCCGGCCGGTGCCGCCCTCGGCCCGTCCGGCGGCGGACAGCCCCCGCAGCCGCTCGGCCACCGCCGGGTCGCCGACCAGTTCCAGCAGTGCCGCCCGCAGCGCCTCCGGGGTGGCCTCTTCGGTGTCCAGCCGGCGGGCGACGCCGAGGCCCACCAGCGCGTCCGCGTTGGCGAACTGGTCGACGGCCTGCGGCACCGCGATCATCGGCACCGCGTGGAACAGCCCCTCGCTGGAGCCGCCCATACCCGCGTGGGTGACGAAGGCGTCCGCCTGGGCGAGCACCGACAGCTGCGGCACCCACCGGTGCACCTCGACGGTGTCCGGCACCTCGCCGAGCTCGGCCGGGTCGGTGTGCGCCCCGATCTGCAGCACCGTGTGCCAGCCCGGCAGGTCGCCGAAGGCCCGGACGCAGGACCGGTAGAACGCCGGGTGGTGGGTGAACGCCGAGCCCAGCGAGACCAGCAGCACCTTCTCGGCGTCGGCCGGCCGCTGCCACCGCCCCTGGTGGGCGCGGTCGCCGAAGCAGGGCCCGACGAAGCTGATCCGCCGCTCGTCGACCCGCTCGGCATTGGGCTGCAGGGCGCGCGGGACCAGCGCGATCGCCCGCTCCGGGCGGTTCTTGAAGGCGTCCACGTCGCGCTGCACCGCACCGGCCTCGGCGAGCCAGTCGGCGAACCGGCGGTAGTGCTCGGCGCCGCCCGGGCAGCTGCGGATCGCCTCCAGGGCCTCCGCGAGGTCCTGCTCGAAGCCTTCCCAGCCGACGAAGGTGGACGACAGCTGCACGACCGGGACCCCCAGCCGCTCGCCGAGCGCCCGGCCCGCGAAGCCCGCGATGTCGTAGAGCACCAGGTCGGGCCGGTCGTCGGCGAAGGCCTCCAGCAGGACGGGCCACATGGAGAGCGTGTCGTCCAGGAACAGTTCCTGGATCGCGACCGGGTCCTCCGCCCAGCCGTCGGGATCGTCGGCGAGCGGCAGCTTCGTCGGGTACGGGACGAAGGCGGCGCCGGTGGACTCGACGACGTCCCGGAAGGAGGCGTCGTTGACGTAGCTGACCCGGTGCCCCCGGGCGACCAGCTCGGTGATCACGGCGAGGCTCGGGTTGACGTGCCCGTGGGCCGGGACGGAGACCATCAGGATGTGGGCGGGGCGGTTCACGGGCACCTCCGGGTGCAGCGATTGAGACGAGACGTACCGTCTCGCTTCGACATGAGAAGACAATACGTCTCGTCTCGCAATTTCGCCTAGGATTTTCTCCATGACCTCCAGAACCGCCGCCGACCCCGCCCGCCGCAGCGAACGCTCGCGCACCGCCGTCCTCACCGCCGCCGCCGAACTCGTCGCCGAGATCGGCTACGGCAAGCTGACCATCGAGGCGATCGCCGCCCGCGCCGGGGTCGGCAAGCAGACCATCTACCGGTGGTGGCCGTCGAAGGGAGCCGTGGTCTTCGACGCCTTCCTCGCCGCGAGCGGGCAGGAGGGCACCCTCGCCCTCCCCGACACCGGCGACCTCGCCGCCGACCTGCGGACCGTCCTGCGCGCCAGCTCCGACGAACTCGCCGACCCGGCCACCGACCGCACCTTCCGCGCCCTCGGCGCCGAGATCCTCAACGACCCCGCGCTGCACGCCGAGTACCGCACCCGCCTGCTGGACCCGTTGCTGGAGATCACCCGCGACCGCCTCCGCAGCGCCCGCGAGGCCGGCCAGATCGCCCCCGACGCCGACCTCGACCTGGCCCTCGAACTCCTCTACGGCCCGCTCCACTACCGCTGGCAGTACCGGCTCGGCCCGCTCGGCCACGACCACGCCGACCGCCTGGTCGACGCCGCACTGCGCGCCCTCGACCCGTCTGCCGCTAGCGGCGGTTCGAACGCCTGACCCAGAGGACGACCAGGACCGTCACCAGCAGAGCGACGAGCAGGGCCGTGGTCAGCCACCCGAGGAAGCCGTGGAAGAACCCGTGGAAGAAGCCCTTCTTCACCTTCTTCTTCGTCTTCGACTTCGACTTCGACCCGGCGAGCTGGGCGATCCGGTGCGCCCCGACCCCGTCCCGCACCTGCGGCGCCCGCTGCGGCGCCGTCCGCGCCGCCCCCGCCGTCCGCACCACCGGCACCGCCGACGCCGGAGCGGCCACCGCCACCCCGCCCCCGAGCACCAGCACCCCGGCCACCGCCGCACCCACCAACCGTCTGCCCACGCCCCGCCCCGTTCCCGCTCGACCGGCCACCCACCATCCCACCGCCGCACCCCCGGCGACACCCCCGGCCCCCGAACGCGACCCACCCGCGACACACCGGTCACCGAACCGGAACACGCCCGCGGCCGACCGCCGATCGCGCGCTCACACCGCCAGGGGGCGCGCTCACACCACCGGGGGCGAGGCCGCGCCCGCCAGGGCGACGGCGGCCAGGGCGCGCATGGCGCAGGCGGCCTGGCCGAGGGGGAGGGTGGCGTCGTCGGCGAAGAGTTCGACGAGCCAGCCGCCGGCCGCGTTCTGGCCGCCGGCGGCGACCATGCCGCGGTAGCCGGAGACGACGAGCATGGCCTCCTCCGCCGGGTCGTTGCCGGCGGCGCCGGCCCGCAGGGCGAAGGCGCCGCCGCGGACGGCGCGGCGGGTCATCGGGTAGTGGCGCAGGTCGAAGACGGCGTCGGGGGCCTCGATCTGGGCGCGCTGGGTCTCGGCGCGGGTGCTGCTGGGGCCGCTGGTCATCCGGTAGACGGCGTGCTGGGCGGTGCGCATGAGGTGGGAGCCGGGCGGGACGTACGAGACCCACCAGCCGACGGCGTCGAGCAGCCGGGCGGAGGTCTCGGCGACGACGACGAGCTTGCCGAGGGTGTCGGCCGGGTGGACGGCCCGGGCCGCGGCGGCCTGGTCGAGGGCGGCGAGGACGGCGGTGAGCAACTGGCCCGGGTCGGCGCTGTGGGCGGCGCCGCGGAACCGCCGCCGGTCGCCCGTACCGGCCCGGCCGTTCGGCCCGCGCCGTCCGTCGGCCCGGTGGTGCGGGTCGGCGGCGTCGGCGAGCAGCACGGTGGGGTCGGGCGAGAAGCCGGGGCCGTGGCTGCGCCCGGCGACCACGGGGTGGGCGGCGCGGGCGGCCTTGGCCCGGTACTGGGCGGCGTCGGCGAGCCGGAAGAGCCGGTCGGGGGTGGTGACCGGACCGATGGAGTCCCCGGTGGAGGCGACGCCGCAGGCCACGCCCTCGCCTTCGGACAGCGCGAGCGCCCGGGCGCACAGCTCCTCGGCGACGGCGACCACCTCGTCGGCCTTCTGCCCCTCCACCAACAGGCAGAACTCGTCGCCGCCGAGCCGGGCGGCGAGGCTGCCGGGGAGTTTGGCGGCGGCCAGCGAGAGCTGGTGGGCGAACCGTTCCAGCAGCCGGTCGCCCATCTCGTGGCCGAGCTGGTCGTTGACCCGCTTCAGCCCGTTGACGTCGCAGACGACCAGCGAGACCACGGTGTTGTGCCGGTTGTGCGCCTCCAGCGCGCTCTCCAGCCGGGCGTCGACGGCGCGCCGGTTGGCGAGCCCGGTGAGCGGGTCGGAGAAGGCGAGCCTGCGCAGGTCGGCGAGGCGCTCGGTCTGGGCGAGCCCGGCGGAGACCTGGGCGGCGAGCAGGGTCGCGTAGTCGGCGTCGGCCTCGGTGAACTCGGGCATCCCGACCGACCGGGCGAGGTACAGCTCGCCCCAGGCCTGCCCGTGCAGCACGATCGGCGCGACCACGCAGCAGGCCCGTCCGCGCCGGCGCAGCGCCGCGGCGCGTTCCCGGCAGTACGCGCCGGCGGTCGGGTGCGTGTGACCGGCGTGCGGTTCGCTGTCCTCGGCGCTCTGCAGCCAGGCACGCGGCAGCCGCCCGGTGGTCCAGCGCTCCTCCAGGTACGTGACGATCTCGGGAAAGTCGGCGACGGGGTACGACTCGTCCTCTGGCAGTTCCTCCTCGCCGGGGGCGAGTTCGCCGTGGTTGACCAGGACCCGCAGCCGACCGGACTCGCGGTCCCAGACCGAGACGGCCGCCATGGTGGCGCCGAGCGCCTCGGTGGCCCGGGTGGCGGCGGCCCGGACGGCCTCCAAGGGAGTGAGCGCGCCGGCCATGTCCTGGGCCAGCTCGACCACGGACTGCAGTCTCAGGTCGGGCAGCGGGTCGCGGTGCCGCGAGCCGCCGCAGTCGCAGCCGCGGTCCGTCACGATCGCCTCACTGCTCACCGGCTCGCCTCGCTCCCTGTGCTCGGTCCTGCCAGACCCCCGTCGCCCGGTCGCACCCGACCGGCCGCTTGCACCAAGACTATGGCGGTTTCGTTCGGTTATGCCCCGTTTGCCCGGATGGACCATGGCAGAGCCGTACGGGTTTCAACCGTTCGGCACCTGCAGACCGACGACCGAATCCCGCACGACGGAACCCGACGGAACCCGACGAACCGATGAACCCGACGCCCCCGGCCGAACGGCTCCTACGCTTCCGGCTACCCCGGCTCTCCGCCGCCTACTCCGCCTTCCCGGTGCCGCGCACTCCGCCGCCCCGCCACCCCGCCGCTCCGCTACTCCGCCTTCAGCCGCCGGGTGAGCAGCCACGGCTCGACCAGCCCGAGCCCCCGCACCGGCCGCCGCCACATCGGCTGCAGGTGGAAGCGGGCGCCGGCGTCCGGCCCCGGCATCGGCAGCCCGGAGGCGGGCATCCCGGCGGCTGCCGACAGCGCCTCGGCCAGGCCCGGCCCCTCCGAGTCGGCCGGGGCGACGCTGCCGTTCTGCTCCAGCGCGGCGGCGAACTCGCCGTCGATCAGCACCGCGTCCTTGGGCGCGATCGAGGTCAGCCGGCTCGCCAGGTTGACGGTGGTGCCGAAGACGTCACCCATCCGCGAGGTGACCGTGCCGAAGGCCATCCCGACCCGCAGCGGCGGGATGGCGTCGTCCCCGGCCAGCGCCTCGATCAGGCTGAGCGCGATCTCGGCGGCGGTCGCCGGGTCCTCGGAGACGTAGAGGATCTCGTCGCCGAGGGTCTTGATCACCCGGCCGCCCTGTCCGGCGATCAGGTCGGAGCAGGTGTTCTCGAAGGTCTCGACGAGTTCGCCGAGCTCCTCCTCCTCCAGCCGCCGGGACAGCCGGGTGAAGCCGACCAGGTCGGCGAAGCCGACGGCGAGCCGCCCGCTGGTGATCTCGTGGTCCTCGGCGGCCTGCACCACCCGGCCGGTGACCGCGGCCAGCTGGCGCCGCCAGACGTACACCAGGAACTGCTCCAGCTCCGGCAGCAGCAGCTCGACCAGCGGGTAGGCGACATCGGCGCGGGTCAGCCCGGGTTCGACGGACTGGGTGAGGTTCTCCAGGAAGGTGTCCATCTGCCAGCCGGCCAGCCGGGCCGTGGTCTGGCCGGTGGACCGGGCCACCTGGATCGCCATGGACTCGCTCAGCAGCCCCGACTCGACCAGGCCGGCGAGGCGCCGCAGCGCGATCACGTCGCCGTCGGTGAGCGCCCTGGACTGGCCGATGTCGGGGAAGCCCATGGCCCGCCAGAACCGGGTGGCCAGCTCCATCGGGACGTCGGCGGCGCGCGCGGCCTGGTACGGCGTGTAACGGCGCGGCGCGTCCAGGATCAGGCGTTCCAGTTCGAGCGCGACCGTGGGGTCGTGGCTGCCCGCCGTCGTGCCGCTGCTGCCGTCCTCTGCCACCGGTCCGTCCCCGTGCGGTCGCCGCACTCGCCTCGTGTCCTACCTGTCCGGGCGCACCGCCCGCCACCCAGGCGGGCAGTGGCGCGCCTCACACCGCTGCCAGGTGGAATGTTCGCACGGAATCGCCGGATCCGGGGCATCAGCCCGGGTCAAGGAGAGGTGAAGACTGCCGTTCAGCGGGGCTCGAGGCGCACGTGGACGACGTCGCCCGCACCGACCGCCCGGCGTACGCCGTCGGGCGTACGAACCACCAGCCGGCCGTCGCCGTCCACCGCCACCGCCTCGCCGGCCAGCTCGGTGTCACCGGGCAGGTGGACCTTCACCTGGCGGCCGAGCGTGGTGCAGCGGTCCACGTAGGCGCGCAGCAGGTCGCTGGCGTGTGGGTCGCCGGCGGCGGCCGTCCACTCGCGGTACAGCTCGGCGAGCTCGCGCAGCAGGGCCCGCAGCAGGGTGCCCCGGTCGGTGGTGGCGGCGCCGGCCAGCGCGAGCGAGGCGGCGGTGGGGACGGGCAGCTCGTCGGCCCGCAGCGAGACGTTGAGGCCGAGGCCGACCACCACCGCGCCGCCGGCCAGTTCGGTGAGGATGCCGCCGACCTTGCGCTCCGCGCCGTCGATCTCCACCTGCAGGTCGTTGGGCCACTTCAGCCCGACCTCGACCTCGGCGATCCGGCCGAGCGTGCTCGCCGCGGCCACCCCGACCAGGATCGGCAGCCAGCCGTAGCGCTCGACCGGCACCTCCTCGGGCCGCAGCAGGACGGACAGGAACAGTCCGGAGCGGGCCGGGGCGGTCCACTGCCGGTCCAGTCGGCCGCGCGCGGCGCTCTGCGCCTCGGCCACCAGCACCGCGCCCTGGGCGGCACCGGCCTTGGCCCGGGCGGCGAGGTCACTGTTGGTGGAGCCGGTCTCGGTGACGACGTCCAGGGAGGTCCAGAGCCCGCCCGGGACGAGCAGGTCGTGGCGCAGCGCCTCCTCGTCGAGCGGCGGACGGTCCAGGTCGGTCCACGGCGACGGCCCGGTGTGGCCGAAGCCGCGCAGTCCGCTGCGGCGGGGGGTGTCGGACGCGCTCATGCGCCCACCTCGCTGCGCTCGGCGAGGGCATTCGCCCACGCGCACCCCTCAACGACTCGCTCGCTCCACTCGCTCATGCGGGCAACCCTAGGGCGTGGCTCGTGGATTTCGCGGACCCGGCGGGGATTCGCAGGACGCGGCTCCGGTTGGTGGGCGCGGCCGGGGTGTAGGCCGCCCCATCGTCCCGCAGAACGGCCGTCAACAAAACTGTGTCGATGGCCATAACGCCAGGACGTGCCGGATTGCCCTCCGCGCTGGCTACGCTACCCAGCGGTAGTTCGTAGCGCCGCCCTGCCCTCATGCGCGGGCCCACCACCCGGCCCGCGCGCACTCGAACAGGTCGCGGCCAAGGATCAGGGAGAGCCACCGGATGACCGAGGCGCCGTACGACCCCCACACGACCGCCGGCAAGCTCGCCGACCTGCGGCGCAGGCTGGACGAGGCGGTGCACTCCGGCTCGGCCAAGGCCGTGGAGAAGCAGCACGCCAAGGGCAAGCTGACCGCCCGCGAGCGGGTCGTGGAGCTGCTGGACGAGGACTCCTTCGTGGAGTTCGACGAGTTCGCCCGGCACCGCTCGACCAACTTCGGCCAGGAGAAGAACCGCCCGTACGGTGACGGCGTGGTGACCGGCTACGGCACCGTCGACGGCCGTCAGGTCGCGGTCTTCGCCCAGGACTTCACCGTCTTCGGCGGCTCGCTCGGCGAGGTCTTCGGCGAGAAGATCGTCAAGGTGATGGACTTCGCGCTGAAGACCGGCTGCCCGGTCATCGGCATCAACGACTCCGGCGGCGCCCGGATCCAGGAGGGCGTGGTCTCGCTCGGCCTGTACGGCGAGATCTTCCGCCGCAACGTGCACGCCTCGGGCGTCATCCCGCAGATCTCGCTGATCATGGGCCCCTGCGCCGGCGGCGCGGTGTACTCCCCCGCGATCACCGACTTCGTGGTGATGGCCGACCGGACCTCGCACATGTTCATCACCGGCCCGGACGTGATCAAGACCGTCACCGGCGAGGACGTCGGCATGGAGGAGCTGGGTGGCGCGCGCACCCACAACACCAAGTCCGGCAACGCGCACTACCTGGCCGCGGACGAGAAGGAGGCGGTCGAGTACGTCAAGAGCCTGCTCTCGTACCTGCCCTCCAACAACCTGAGCGACCCGCCGGCCTACCCCGAGCAGGCCGACCTCACGGTCACCGACGAGGACCTCGAACTCGACACGATCGTGCCGGACTCGGCGAACCAGCCGTACGACATGCGCAACGTGATCGAGCACATCGTCGACGACGGCGAGTTCCTGGAGACCCAGCCGCTGTACGCCGGCAACATCATCACCGGCTTCGGCCGGGTCGAGGGCCAGTCGGTCGGCATCGTCGGCAACCAGCCGATGGACCTGGCCGGCTGCCTGGACATCAACGCCAGCGAGAAGGCCGCCCGCTTCATCCGCACCTGCGACTCGTTCAACATCCCGGTGCTGACCTTCGTGGACGTGCCCGGCTTCCTGCCCGGCACCGAGCAGGAGTGGGACGGCATCATCCGCCGCGGCGCCAAGCTGATCTACGCCTACGCCGAGGCCACCGTCCCGCTGATCACCGTGATCACCCGCAAGGCCTTCGGCGGCGCCTACGACGTCATGGGCTCCAAGCACCTGGGCGCCGACCTCAACCTGGCCTGGCCGACCGCCCAGATCGCCGTCATGGGCGCGCAGGGCGCGGTCAACATCCTGCACCGCCGGGAGATCGCCGAGGCCGAGGCGGCCGGGAACGTCGAGGAGAAGCGGGCCGAGCTGATCGCCTCGTACGAGGACACCCTGCTGAACCCGTACCTGGCGGCCGAGCGCGGCTACGTCGACGCGGTCATCGCGCCGAGCGAGACCCGCCGGCACATCGTCCGGGGCCTGCGGGCGCTGCGCGGCAAGCGCGAGGTGCTGCCGCCGAAGAAGCACGGCAACATCCCCCTGTAGGCCCCATCCCTGTCGGGAGAGAACCAGCCATGTCCCCGATCCACGTGCTGCACGGGCAGCCGACCCCCGAGGAGCTGGCCACCGTTCTGGCGGTGGTCCAGGCCCGGGCCGCCGCCGCGCAGGCCGCCGCCGAGGCGGCGCGTCAGGCCGGCGCCGGCCCGGCCTCCCCCTGGAACGACCGCTCCCGTCTGCTCCGCCCCGCTCTCCGTCCGGGCGTCAACGCCTGGCGGACGTCGGGCTGGGCGCGCTGAGCCGAAGCTACCGCACGCGGAGCAGGAAGTCGGCCCGTCCGACCTCCTGCTCCGCCGTCGTCTGCCGTCCGCCTGCCCCGGAGCGGGCGGAGCGGCGCAGCGCGCCCGAGCAGCGCACACGCCGGAGCACGGGACGCGCCGGAGCGGCGGACGCGCCCGGATCGCCGTCAACCTGAGTACGGATACTCAGGCGTCCGGGCCCGGCGCGGCGCACTCTGGACGGGTGCTCTGGTCAGACCCCCGTGACGAGCCCTCGCCCGAGGCCCGTCGAATGCAGGAACGGATGCAGCGGGCCGGCAAGGTGCTCGCCGCCATCGTGCTGGTGGGCTCCGTCCTGATCATGATCGCCCGGTTGTTCACCTGAACGGCGGACACCGGCATCCCCGGGACCGGCACCCCCTACGCTGGTGGCCATGACCGCCCAGCGCACCCTCGTCCTCGCCTCCGCCTCCCCCGCCCGCCTCGGGCTGCTGCGCCAGGCGGGTCTCGACCCGCGCGTGGTGGTCAGCGGCGTCGACGAGGACGCGATCAGCGCCGCCTCGCCCGCCGAGCTCGCGCTCGTCCTGGCCGAGGCCAAGGCGAAGGCCGTCGCCGCCGACCTCGCCGAAGGCGAGCTGGTGATCGGCTGCGACTCCGTCCTGGAGCTGGACGGCCGGGCGCTCGGCAAGCCGGCCGACGCCGCCGAGGCGGTGGCCCGCTGGCAGTCGATGCGCGGCCGCGCCGGGGTGCTGCGCACCGGCCACTGCGTGATCGACACGGTGACCGGCCGGCAGTCCTCGGCCACCGCCTCCACCACCGTCCGCTTCGGCACCCCGGACGACGACGAGATCGCCGCGTACGTGGCCTCCGGCGAGCCGCTGCACGTGGCCGGGGCGTTCACCCTGGACGGCCGCTCGGCCCCGTTCGTCGACGGCATCGACGGCGACCCCGGCAACGTCATCGGCCTCTCCCTGCCGCTGCTGCGCCGCCTGCTCGCCGACCTCGACGTCCGGATTGTCGACCTCTGGGCCTGAGTCGCCCTCCGGGCCGGACGCCGCGCGACCAGCCTGCCGCCCGATCCGTGGATCAACCGACCTGCCGCACCCGCCCGTTGGCCCTCTAAGCTGACGGGCATTTCGAGCGGGGAGGGACGCGGCGATGAACGACAGCGTGCTCAACGTGGTGCTGGGCCTGGTGGCCAGCGCCATCAGCGCCGGCCTCGGCTGGCTCGCGCAGGCCCTGCGGCGGAGACGACGGCTGGAGCGGGTCCGCGCGTTCTTCGGCATGCCGCCCGGGGGCGAGTGCCTGCTGGTGGTGAACCGGCACACCGCCTCGGCCAGCGGCAAGAGCGTCTCGCGCAACGACGTGTTCGCACTCATGGAGTTGGCCTCGCTGGTCAAGGAGTGCGGGGCCCAGGCCGACCTGGTCGGCCACGAGGACGTCCGCCAGGGCCTGGGCCACAAGGCCGAGTTCTGCATCGGCGGCCCGTCCAGCAACGACCGGACGGCGGCGCACCTGGCCTCCTGGCTGCCCGGGGTGACCTTCACGGATGTGGGCGGTAGCGCCCCGGAGCTGTCGCTCGCGGTGGGCGCCGAGGAGTACCGGTACGAGCCGGGGGCCGCGCCCTCCGGCGGCCAGGCCTTCGCCCTGCTCGCCCGGCTGCACCCTTCGCCTGACGGCCGGCCCGCCTTCCTGGTGTCCGGGCAGACCGCGGTCTCCAACCACGCCGCCGTCCGCTACCTGGTCGCCAACCACCGCCGACTCGCCCGGCGGTACGGTGAGACCGGCACCTTCGCCCTCGTCCTGCGGGTCGTCAACCCCAAGGCGTACGGGCCGGACGTGGTGGAGCTGGTGGCCGACGTGACGGCCGAGGCGAAACAGCGGCCCGCCGCCCGCTCAGGCGTCGCTTGAGCGGTCCGGGCGAGAGTGTGGCCCATGCCACCGTCCCGCCACGCCGCCGCTCCGTCACCCCCCGTGGCCCCCGGCGCTCCGGCCCCACCCGGCGCGACCTGCGGAGTCTCCGTACCGGCCGGTATCGGGGGGTCGAAAGCCATCACCGAGCGTGTGGGATAGTTCACAACCCGGGGCTACTCGCCGGTACTGCCCAGGAATCCATAAACTCAACGAGGTTCAAGAAGGGAGCCACAGTGCGCAAGGTGCTCATCGCCAACCGCGGGGAAATCGCAGTCCGCGTCGCTCGGGCCTGCTCGGACGCCGGTATCGCCAGCGTCGCCGTCTACGCCGAGCCGGACCGGGATGCGCTGCACGTCCGCGCGGCCGACGAGGCTTACGCGCTGGGCGGTGACACCCCCGCTACCAGCTACCTGGACATCGCCAAGGTCCTGAAGGCGGCCGCCGACTCCGGCGCCGACGCCGTCCACCCCGGCTACGGGTTCCTGTCGGAGAACGCCGACTTCGCCCAGGCCGTCCTCGACGCGGGTCTGATCTGGATCGGCCCGCCGCCGCAGGCCATCCGCGACCTCGGCGACAAGGTGACCGCCCGGCACGTGGCGCAGCGCGCCGGTGCCCCGCTGGTCGCCGGTACGCCGGACCCGGTCTCGGGCGCCGACGAGGTCGTCGTCTTCGCCCGGGAGCACGGCCTGCCGGTCGCCATCAAGGCGGCCTTCGGCGGCGGCGGCCGCGGCCTCAAGGTCGCCCGCACCCTGGAGGAGATCCCGGAGCTGTACGAGTCCGCGGTGCGCGAGGCGGTCGCCGCCTTCGGTCGCGGCGAGTGCTTCGTCGAGCGGTACCTGGACAACCCGCGGCACGTCGAGACCCAGTGCCTCGCCGACAAGCACGGCAACGTGGTGGTCGTCTCCACCCGTGACTGCTCGCTGCAGCGCCGCCACCAGAAGCTGGTCGAGGAGGCGCCCGCGCCGTTCCTGACCCCCGAGCAGAACGCCGAGCTGTACCGGGCGTCCAAGGCCATCCTGAAGGAGGCCGGCTACGAGGGCGCCGGGACCTGCGAGTTCCTGGTGGCGCTGGACGGCACGATCTCCTTCCTGGAGGTGAACACCCGTCTGCAGGTGGAGCACCCGGTCACCGAGGAGGTCACCGGCCTCGACCTGGTCCGCGAGATGTTCCGGATCGCCGACGGCGAGGAGCTCGGCTACGGCGACCCGGAGGTGCGCGGCCACTCCTTCGAGTTCCGCATCAACGGCGAGGACCCGGGCCGTGGCTTCCTGCCCGCGCCCGGCACCGTGACGCTGTTCGCCCCGCCGTCCGGCCCGGGCGTGCGCCTGGACTCCGGCGTGGAGACCGGCTCGGTCATCGGCCCGGCCTGGGACTCCCTGCTGGCCAAGCTGGTCGTCACCGGCCGCGACCGCAAGCAGGCCCTGGAGCGGGCCCGCCGCGCGCTGACCGAGTTCAAGGTGGAGGGCATGGCCACCGCCATCCCGTTCCACCAGGCGGTCGTCACCGACCCGGCGTTCGCGCCCGAGGTGCACGGCAGCGACGAGCCGTTCAAGGTCTTCACCCGGTGGATCGAGACCGAGTTCGACAACACCATCCCGCCGTTCGCCGGTGCGGCCGGCGACGGCGAGGAGGCCGAGGGCCGGGAGACCGTCGTGGTCGAGGTCGGCGGCAAGCGGATCGAGGTCTCGCTGCCGTCCTCGCTGGGCGTCTCGACGGCCCCGGCGGCGGGTGCGGCAGGTGCCGCCAAGGCCAAGCGCCGGGTGGGCGCCAAGAAGGCCGGCTCGGCCGTCAGCGGTGACACCCTCGCCTCGCCGATGCAGGGCACCATCGTCAAGGTCGCCGTGGAGGAGGGCCAGGTCGTCGCCGAGGGCGAGCTGATCGTGGTCCTGGAGGCGATGAAGATGGAGCAGCCGCTGAACGCCCACAAGGCGGGCACCGTCGTCGGCCTCAAGGCCGAGGTGGGCGCGAGCGTCAGCAGCGGTGCCGCGCTCTGCGAGATCAAGGACTGACCCTGATCGAGGACTGACCCGCCCTGTCGGGCAGCGACCGGTCCGTACACCCCTCGGGGTGTGCGGACCGGTCGCTTTCCGTAGGCGGCCCGGGGCGGGCAGGTCGCGTTCCGCAGGGCCGGTCGCCCTCCGCGGGGCCGGTCGCCCTCCGCGGGGCCGGTCGCTCTCCGCGGGGCCGGTCGCTCTCCGCGGGGCCGCTCAGCGCCCGCGCGGCAGGCCCAGCTCGGCCAGCCGGACCGGCAGCCCGCCGGGGCCGACCGGCCCGCCCGGGCCACCGTGGGCACCGGGGCGGCGCTGGCCGGGCAGCGGGGCGCCACCGGGCGGCGGGCCGGCGCGGCGGGCCATCGGGCCGGGCTGGGTCTGGTGGACGGGGCCGCTGCCGGTGCCGTGCACCGGGGCGTCGCCGCTCGGGGCCGCCCCGATCGGCGCCAGGTCGATCTGCACCCCGCAGTCGGCGAGCGCGTCCAGCTCGCGGGCGGTGCCGTCGTCCGCGGTGGCCTGCTCGTCGGTGACCAGGCGGGTGATCGTGTCGGTGGCGACGGTCTGGAACATGCCGGCCGCGCCGAGCTTGGTGTGGTCGGCGAGGACGATGACCTCGGCGGCCGCCAGCACCATGGCCCGGTCCACGCTCGCGGACAGCATGTTCGCGGTCGACAGCCCCCGCTCGGCGGTCAGCCCGCTGCCGGAGATGAAGGCCTTGGTGACCCGAAGCCCCTGCAGCGACTGCTCGGCACCACTGCCCACCAGGGCGTAGTTGGAGCCGCGCAGGGTGCCGCCGGTCATCACCACCTCGACCCGGTTGGCGTGCGCCAGCGCCTGGGCCACCAGCAGCGAGTTGGTGACCACCGTCAGGCCGGGCACCCGCGCCAGCCGGCGGGCCAGCTCCTGGGTGGTGGTGCCGGCGCCGACCACCACCGCGTCGCCCTCCTCCACCAGGCCGGCGGCGAGGTCCGCGATGGCGCTCTTCTCCGCCGCGGACAGGTGGGTCTTCTGCGGGTAGCCGGGTTCGCGGCTGAAGCCGCCGGGGAGCACCGCGCCGCCGTGCCGGCGGTCGAGGAGCCCTTCTGCCTCCAGCGCCCGCACGTCACGGCGCACGGTCACTTCGGAGGTCTGGACGACGCGGGCCAACTCCCGGAGCGAGACGGCTCCGTTGGCGCGCACCATTTCGAGGATCAACTGGCGACGTTCTGCAGCAAACACAGAACCGACGGTAACCTGCGTGACCGTCTGCTTTCAGGCGTTTGCAGCTAGTAGCGGGAATTGCTCGCGCACGAGCGGCGCGTGACCGTACAATACGCGCCGTCAATAGCCCGGGACTGCGCCCGCCGTCCGGGTGACGGTCGATCATGCGCGAGGGGCGGTCGCCGATCGGCGACCGCCCCTCAACTGTGCGCCGGACGCTCAGGATTCGCCGTCGGCCCGCTTGCGGATGTGCAGCTGCCGGGCGGCCTCGGCAGTCGAGCCGGAGACGGACGGGTAGACGGTGAAGGCGCTGGCCACCTGTTCGACCGTCAGATTGGCGTCCACCGCGAGCGAGATCGGGTGGATCAGCTCGCTGGCGCGCGGGGCGACGACCACGCCGCCGACCACGATGCCGGTGCCCGGGCGGCAGAACAGCTTCACGAAGCCGTCCCGGATGCCCTGCATCTTCGCCCGAGGGTTGCCGCGCAGCGGGAGCTTGACCACGACGGCGTCCATCTTGCCGCACTCCACGTCGGCCGCGGTGTAGCCGACGGTGGCGATCTCCGGGTCGGTGAAGACGTTGGAGGCCACGGTCTTGAGGTTCAGCGGCTGCACCGCGTCACCGAGCGCGTGGTACATGGCGATCCGGCCCTGCATGGCCGCCACCGAGGCGAGCATGAAGACGCCGGTGCAGTCGCCGGCCGCGTACACGCCGGGAGCGGTGGTGCGGGAGACCCGGTCGACCTGGATCTGGCCCCAGTCGTTGAGCTTGACCCCGGCCTCCTCCAGGCCCATCTCGGCGGTGTTGGGGATCGAGCCGACCGCCATCAGGCAGTGCGTGCCCTCGATCACCTTGCCGTCGGCCAGGGTCACCTCGACCCGGTCGCCGATCCGCTTGACGCTCTCGGCCCGCGAACGGCCCATCACGTTCATGCCGCGGCGGCGGAAGACGTCCTCCAGCACCTCGGCGGCGTCGGGGTCCTCGCCCGGCAGCACGCGGTCGCGGCTGGAGACCAGGGTGACCTTGGAGCCGATCGCCTGGTACGCACCCGCGAACTCGGCGCCGGTCACACCGGAGCCGACCACGATCAGCTCGCGGGGCAGCTCCTCCAGGTCGTACACCTGGGTCCAGGTCAGGATCCGCTCGCCGTCCGGCTGGGCGTCCGGCAGCTCGCGCGGGTGGGCGCCGGTGGCGATCAGCACCGCGTCGGCGCGCAGCGAGTGCACGGTGCCGTCGGGCGCGTCCACCAGGACCTCGCGGGAGCCGTCCACGGCCTGCCCGCCGGTGCCGAGCCGGCCGCGGCCGCGCAGCACGGTGACGCCGGCCCGGGTGACGGACTGGGTGATGTCGTGGGACTGCGCGATCGCCAGGCGCTTCACACGGCGGTTGACCTTGCCCAGGTCCACGCCGACGACCCTGGCTGCCTGCTCGTTGGGGGGCGTGTCGTCGGCGACGATGATGCCGAGTTCCTCGTACGAGCTGTCGAAGGTGGTCATCACCTCCGCGGTCGCGATCAGCGTCTTCGACGGAACGCAGTCCGTGAGCACCGCCGATCCGCCCAGACCGTCGCGGTCGACGACGGTCACCTCCGCGCCGAGCTGTGCGGCGACCAGGGCCGCCTCGTAGCCGCCGGGTCCGCCACCGATGATCACGATCCGAGTCACGCTCCCCATTGTCCCGCACGCCCGGAGCGCCGCCACGCCGGGGTCCGGGCTTCCGTACCTTCGTCCAGTAGCCCGGTCCGACCGCCGCCCCGGCTACGCTGGCCCCCATGCCCCTTTACGCCGCGTATGCCACCAACCTCGATGCCCGGCAGATGACCCGCCGAGCCCCGCACTCCCCGCTGCGCGGCACGGGGTGGCTGGACGGCTGGCGGCTCACCTTCGGTGGCGAGCAGCTCGGTTGGGAGGGCTCGCTGGCCACCGTCGTCGAGGACGAGAAGGACCAGGTCTTCGTCTCGCTGTACGACGTCTCGCCGATGGACGAGGACGGCCTGGACCGCTGGGAGGGCGTCCAGCTCGGCATCTACCGCAAGATCAAGCTGCGCGCGCAGACCCTGGACGGCTCCATCCCGGTCTGGACGTACGTGCTCAACGACTACGAGGGCGGCCTGCCCGCGGCCCGCTACCTCGGCCTGGTCGCCGACGCCGCCGAGAGCGCCGGCGCCCCGCACGACTACGTCATGGACCTGCGCCGCCGCCCCTGCTAGCCCCTCCCTGCTGGTCCCCCGTCAGGGCCGCACGCCGCCCCAGCTGCGCGCGGTCTCGGCCAGCACCCCGGCCACCACCGCGCGCCGGGCCGGCTCGGTGCGCAGCCCGTTGCCCAGTTCGACGTGCAGCCACGGCACCCCGACGCCGGCCGCGAACCGGCCCTCGACGTTGGTGGTGCCCTCCAGCTGCCCGCACTTGTCCCGCCAGGCCCGGCAGACCGCGTACCCGGCCCGGCCCAGCCCGGCGGCGGTGAGCTCGGCGGCCGGTCCGGCCGGTCCTGTGCCGCTGGAGACCACCGCGTCCTGCCCGGGCAGGCTGCCCTCGTCGAAGCCGTGCACCTGGATGCCGGGCAGGCCACGGCCGGTGAGCGCCTCGACCACGGCGGCGAAGACGGTGTCGGAGCGGTGCGCGACGTCCGAGGAGCCGTCCGCCCCGGCCCGGCGGTGCGCCCCGGCGAGCACCAGCACGCCGCCCGGCGCGGCCCGGAACAGCTCCACGCCGAGCGCCTCGGTGCGGGCGTCCGACACCGGGTGGGGCACCTGCACCGACCAGTTCGGCCGGGCCGAGAGGTCCAGGTAGACCCGGCCCCAGCCGCGGGCCCCGTCCGCCGTGCCGTCGGCGATCTCGGCCACCCGTCGGCCGGTCGCGGCCTCGGTGAACTCGGTGAGCCGGTAGCCGACCCGGGCCAGCGCCCGGCCCGCCTGCTCGGACTGCCCGTCCAGTGCGCCGAGCACGCCGTCGGCCACCGCCCGGCGCTGCGCCGCGTCCGGCGCGGCGTACGGACCGTCGGACGCGAAGTCGGCGGTGTACTCGTCCACCCGGGCCGCCAGGTCCACCGGCGCCGGGCCGGAGGGCGCCGGCCGGACCGCCCGCGGCCGCCCGGCATCGCCGCGCGCGGCGAGGGTCAGCACCCCCGCGAGCGCCGCCAGCACCAGCAGCACCGCCACCGGCAGCAGCAGTGAGCGTCGCGAACCCCGAGTCTCCATGGCGGTCGAACCTACCGTGCCCGCCGCCGCGCCCATGATCCACGCCGTGACCGGCCGGATCGACACCCAAGCGGCACCGGATCGCAACCGATATGTGACAGCTTTCCGCGAACCGCTTCGTACGCTGGTTCGGCTTGACCAGTTCTTGATCATCGCTTGACCGGGAAAGGCCTGCCACCGCCTCCCGGAGCCGGCACGGCGAGCCCGGAGGAGAACGAGGCCCCTCGTGAGCACGGCACCCAACCCGCCGCGGCAGCACCGCTACCGCCGCCGGGCCGACATGCCGCTGCTCGGGGGCATCCGCCCGCCCATCGCGCTGCTGCTGGTCCTGCTGCTCGCGGTCGCCGCGATCACCGCACTGGCCGTCGGCGGACTGCGCGTCGACGACACCCCGCAGGCCGTCCGCGAGTCCCACCAGTACGCCGCCGAGGACACCGCCGCCTCGCTGCGGGCCGGACTGCACGAGAGCGCCACCGACCTGCGCCGGGCCGCCGCCCGCTACGAGAACGCGCCCGCCGAGCCCGCCGCCGTGCTGACCACGCTCGGCCAGGCGTACCACAAGTGGCGCGGCACGGTGGTGGTCCGCCCCGACACCGGCCGGCTGCTGGCCGCCCGCGGCGAGACCGTCCCGCTGGCCGGCCTGGACCTCACCAAGGTCACCGACACCGCGCCCGCACCCGTCCTGGTGCCCTCCACCGCCGGCACCCGGCTGCTCACCTTCGCGCTGGTCGCCACCAAGGCCGACGGACGCGCCCTGCTGGTCGCCTCCGACAACCTGCGGCTGCCCGGCATCTCCACCCGCAAGGAACAGACGATCCAGGTCCTGGACGCGACCGGAGCCGTCCTGGACACCACCGGCGCGGCGCTCACCGCCGACGGCGACCGCAAGGTGGTCACCACCGCCCGCGAGCGCGCCGCCCGCCAGCACCCGGCCCCCGGCGAGACGGCCTCCGGCAGCCTGGCCGGCAGCCCGGACGCCAAGGGCGAGCGCCGGGTCGCCGGCTGGGCCGCCGTCGCCACCCCCGGCGGGCACGACCCGGCCACCCCGCTCGGCCTGACCGTGGTGTCCACCAGCACCGTCGACGGCAAGCCCGGCAACCTGCGCCACCCCATGCTCGGCCTGGCCGCCGCCGGCGCCCTGATCGTCCTGGCCCTGCTGCTCGCCTGGTACCTGATCCGCAGCCTCCAGCGCCCGCTGCTGGGCCTGTTCCTGGAGTCCCGCCGGCTCACCCGCGGCGACCGCCTGGAGCAGCCGATCCGCGGCCCGAAGCGGGGCGAGGCCGGCCGGATCGCCCGTGCCCTGGAGGAGCTGCGGCTCCAGCTCCTGGACCCGGCCCGCCCGCCGGCCGCCGCCCCCGCCCGCGGGCGTCGCCCCGGCACCGCGCTGCCGCTCGCGCTCTGCGCCGTCCTGGTGCTCGGCTGGTCCGGCCCGCTGCTGTTCCTCGGCGGCAACGACCCGACCGTACGGGTGCCCACCCAGGTGGTGGCCGGCCAGCGCGACCGCACCGACACCGCCGCCGACCGGATCCGCCAGGCGCTCAACGAGGGCTACGCGGACCTGCGTTCGATCGCCCCCTCGCTCACCGAGACCTCCGTCGGCAAGGCCGAGACCCTGCTGCGCGACACCCTCGCCGAGCACGACCGCTACCGCTCGCTCTACGTCCTCGGCGCGAACGGCGAACTCCTCGCCCACGCCGGCGAGACCCCGCACCGCACCGGCCCGGAGGCCCTCGGCCCGAGCGGGGTGCTGCTGCTCAACAGCTCCGGCAAGGAGCCCCGGATCGCCGCCCGCGCGGCCCTCACCGCCGCCCCGGCCGACGCCGAGGCGGACGGCGCGCCCGAACCCAAGGGCCCGGTCCTGGTCGGCGAGTTCAAGACCGACTTCCTCAGCGGCCTGCTGGTCCGCCCCGGCCTCGGCCGGGTCTGGCTGGTCGACGACCGGCAACGGGTGCTCGCCGCCAACGAGGGCTACAGCTCCTTCGGCGAGCTGCCGGACGGCCGCGGCCGGACGATCCTCGACGGCGCCAAGAAGTCCGCCGCCGCCGACGTGCTCCGCGACGGCGGCGCCCCGGCCCTGCTCGCCGCCGCCCCGCTCGGCGGCAACGGCAGCGTCGCCAAGCTCGGCTGGTCCGTGGTCACCGCCAACCAGGTGGCCTGGCTGCACCTCGACCAGAACCGGGCCGACCGGCGCGCGATCCTGGCCGGCATGCTCGGCCTGGCCGCCGCCGCGCTCTGCCTCGGCTGGCTGTACATCGCCGTCGGCCTGCCGCTGCGCCGCCTCGCCGCGAGCGCCGAGGCGCTGACCGCCGGGGACCGCCGCACCGTGCTCTACCCCGTCCACCACGACGAGGTCGGCGCCGTCGCCCGCAGCCTGGAGCTGATCCGCCAGGAACTGGTGCGCGCCGAACTCGCCGAGCGCGCCGTCCGCCGCACCCCCGCAACCGCCCACTGAGCCCCGCCCGAAGGACCTCCCGTGCTCTTCCTCTACGTCGTGCTACTGGTGTGCTGCACCGTGCTGCTGGTGGCCGGCATCGTCGAGCAGCGCCGGCACTTCACCGCGCTGGAGCAGATCCCGACCCGGGTCCTGGTCAACGGCATCCGCGGCAAGAGCTCGATCACCCGGCTGTGCGCGGGCGCCCTGCGCGGCGGCGGGCTGGTGACGGTCGCCAAGACCACCGGCACCGCGGCCCGGTTCATCCACCCGGACGCCACCGAGGAGCCGGTCTACCGCAAGTTCGGCATCGCCAACGTGGTGGAGCAGATCGGCATCGTCCGCCGCGCCGCCACCTACCGGCCGGACGCCCTGGTGATCGAGTGCATGGCCGTCATGCCGGCGCTGCAGGAGGTCAACCAGACCAAGCTGATCCGCTCCACCATCGGCGTGCTCTGCAACGTCCGCGAGGACCACCTGGCCGAGATGGGACCGACCCTGGACGACGTCGCGCGCTCGCTGTCGCGCTCGATGCCGGTCGGCGGGGTGTGCGTCACCGCCGAGCAGGAGCGGGTGCACATCCTGCGCGAGGAGGCGGCCAAGCGGGACTGCCGGCTGATCGTGGTGGACCCGGAGACGGTCTCCGACGAGGAGCTGCGCGGGTTCAGCTGGTTCACCTTCAAGGAGAACGTGGCGATCGCCCTCGCCGTCGCCGAACTCCTCGGCGTGGAACGGCAGACCGCGCTGCAGGGCATGTGGGCGGCCCCGCCGGACCCGGGCGTGCTGTCCGTCGAGCGCTACCTCACCGCGGACGGCAAGCGGCTGCGCTTCGCCAACGTCTTCGCCGCCAACGACCCCGAGTCCACGCTGATGAACGTCCGCCAGCTGGAGGACCTCGGCGCGATCCACCGCCCGCTCAACGTGGTGATCAACTGCCGCCCGGACCGGGTCGAGCGCAACGGCCAGATGGGCCAGATCGTCCCGGACCTCGACCCGGACACGGTCTTCCTGATCGGCCACCCCACCAAGAGCGCCCGCGACGGCATCCCGGCCGGCTGGTCGGGCCGCGTCGTCGACCTCGGCGGCGACAAGCGGGACCCGGAGCGGCTCACCGCCGAACTGCTGGCCGAACTCGGGCCGGACTCCTCGCTGGTGGCCGTCGGCAACATCCACGGCCAGGGCGAGCTGTTCCTGGAGGAACTCGCCCGGCTCGAACCCGACGAGGCCCCGGACGCGCCGGGGACCCCGGAGTACGCGTACCACGAGCCCGAACCGCTCTACCCGGAGCCGGACTACCCCGAACCCGCGTACGACGCCAGCCTGTACCCGTACCCCGACCCGACGCCGTACCCCGACCGGCACGCGTACCCGGCCCGGTCCCCGTACGCCTCAGGGCCCCCACCCACCGAGTCGGTCTACCGCCCCGCACCGCTCCCCGACTCCTGGTACGACGCCCCCCACCGCACCACCGCCCCCTACGGAGACCAGCAGTGATCCCCACCGAGCTCACCCCCGAGATCGCCGCCATCGGCATCGCGCTCGGCCTGGTCTTCTCCCTGGTCTGCTACCTGACCACCAACCTCTCCCCCGGCGGCATGATCACCCCCGGCTGGCTGGCCCTCACCCTGGTCGAGTCCCTCCAGCGGGTGGCCATCGTGATCGGCGTGACGGTGCTGACCTACCTCGCCATCCGGGTCGTCCAGAAGCTGGTGATCCTCTACGGCAAGCGGCTGTTCGCCGCCGTGGTGCTGATCGGTGTGCTGCTGCAGGCCACCGTGATGCTGGTCCTGCAGCGCGAGCTGCCCACCCTGTACGCCAACCAGACGCTCGGCTTCATCGTCCCCGGCCTGATCGCCTACCAGCTGGTCCGCCAGCCCCGGGCGGCCACCTTGATGGCCACCAGCACGGTGACGCTCGCCAACTACGTCGTCCTCACCGCCGGCGTCCTGCTCGGCGCCCTGCCCGGCACCTGATCCCGACGGGAACCCCCATGCCAGTGACCCGCAAGTCCCTGCTCAGCGGCGGCCTCGCCGTGACCCTGCTGGCCGCCAGCGGCTACCTCACCGTCCAGTTGCGGGACCGCGGCGGGCAGCCGGCCGCCGGCAGCAGCGCACCGCTGATCACCGCCGCCGTGCCGTCCCCCACCGCGGACGCCGACACCGCCCGGGCCGCCTCCCCCGCCCAGTACCGCTACGAGCGGCTGGCCGGGCCGGACCGCACGGTGGTCCGGGACGCCCGGGGCGGCGTGGTCGCCACGCTGACCGACAGCGCGCGCACCGCCGTGCTGGCCGGCCCCAGCCGGACCTTCGCCGAGCCGGGCACCACCGCCGCCACCGTGGTGACGGACAGCTGGGTCCGGCTGATGCCGCAGGCCTGGAAGCCGGGCGCCGAGCAGGAGGCCTGGTTCCGCACCTGGTTCCAGCAGGCGCTCGGCTCCACCGCCGACGACGTCCTGGCGGCGGCCACCCAGTACGTGGCCGGGGCGCCGGCCGAGAAGGACGCCAAGGGCGTGCGCTTCAAGGGCGACGCCTCCTTCGGCCCGCTCAATCCCAACGGTTCGGTCGGCAACGACCTGCGGCTGGAGCAGACCGACTTCTTCGACTACCTCGGCGTTCCGTACACGTTCGCCGACAAGGTCACCCGGCAGCCCGACAAGACCCGCTACGGCGCCTTCGACTGCTCTGGCTTCGTCCGGATGGTGTACGGCTACCGCTCCGGCTACCCGCTGCTCTCCAAGGACGCGGCCGGACCGGGGCTGCCGCGCAGCGCCAACGGCCTGGCCCGGCTCGGCCCCGGTGTCCCGGTGATCCCGCTGACCACCGCCGCCGGCTCGGACACCACCCTGCGCCCGGCCTCGATCGACCCGCTGCAACCCGGCGACCTGGTGTTCTTCGAGATCGACGCCCGCACCGGCGCCCGCCTCGACCACACCGGCATCTACCTGGGCCTGGACACCGACGGCCACCCCCGGTACATCTCCAGCCGGGAGGAGGCGGACGGCCCGACCTTCGGCGACAAGGGCGGCACGGCACGGCTGGACGACAACGGCATGTACGCGAAGGGGTTGCGCAGCGCGAAACGGCTCTGATCGGCCGTGTGTGTGGAAACCGACAAGGAGGGTCACCCGGACAGCGCCACCCAGCTGTGCTTTCGGGTCAACCGGGTAACGATCCGGCATGCCGCGGCGGTTTTTCTACGCGCGTAGTCGAATCCCGTCTATCCTCGGACCCGTGAACGCTTCTCCTCAGTCGGTCGTCTCCGCCGACCCCTACGCCGCCGCCCAGGCCGCCGCCGAGCGCCTGCGCGAGCTGACCGGTGCCGAGCGGCACGACGTCGCCCTGGTGATGGGCTCCGGCTGGGTGCCGGCCGCCGACGCCCTGGGCGAGACCGTGGCCGAGTTCCCGGTCACCGAGCTGCCCGGCTTCCCCGCCCCCGCCGTCGCCGGCCACGCCGGCAAGATCCGCTCGGTGAAGATCGGCGACAAGCGCGCCCTGATCTTCCTCGGCCGCAACCACTACTACGAGGGCCACGGCGTGGCCACCGTCGTCCACGGCGTGCGCACCGCCGTCGCGGCCGGCTGCGGCATCATCGTGCTGACCAACGGCTGCGGCGGCCTGCGCCAGGGCTGGACCCCGGGCCAGCCGGTCCTGATCAGCGACCACATCAACCTGACCGCGGACTCCCCGATCGTCGGCGCCAACTTCGTCGACCTCACGGACCTGTACTCCAAGCGCCTGCGCACGCTGTGCCGCGAGGTCGACCCGACGCTGGACGAGGCCGTCTACGTCCAGTTCCGCGGCCCGCACTACGAGACCCCGGCCGAGGTCAACATGGCCCGGGTGATCGGCGGCGAGCTGGTCGGCATGTCCACCACCCTGGAGGCCATCGCCGCCCGCGAGGCCGGCGCCGAGGTGCTCGGCATCTCCCTGGTCACCAACCTGGCCGCCGGCATGACCGGCGAACCGCTCAACCACGAAGAGGTGCTGGAGGCCGGCAAGGCCTCCGCCGAGCGCATGGGCGAGCTCCTGGCGAAGGTCCTTGAGCGGATCTGACGCCCACCAGGCGCAGAATCATGAGTGACGGGGCCCGCAGGCGGTCGTGATCCGCTGATCACACCCGCCTGCGGGCCCCGTCCGCATGTGCACACCTCTTCTCCCTTCGCGCGGAACCCTCCGGCCGACACACCGACGCACTTCCCGATGGAGCAGGCACTATGACGCAGGCACCCACCACCGACCTCCTCACCCGGGCCCGGGCCTGGCTGGCCGAGGACCCCGACCCGCAGACCCGCGACGAGCTCGGCGCACTGCTGGCCCGCGCGGAGGGCCCGGAGGCCGAGTCGGACAGCAAGCTCGCCTGGTCGGAGCTGGCCGAGCGCTTCGCCGACCGCCTCCAGTTCGGCACCGCCGGCCTGCGCGGCGAACTCGGCGCCGGTCCGATGCGGATGAACCGCGCCGTGGTGATCCGGGCCGCCGCCGGCCTGGTCTCGTACGTCAGGCAGCAGGGCCTGGGCGACCTGGTCGTCATCGGCTACGACGCCCGCCACAAGTCGTACGACTTCGCCCGTGACACCGCCGCCGTGGTGGTCGGCGCCGGCCTGCGCGCCGCCCTGCTGCCGCGCCCGCTGCCGACCCCGGTGCTCGCCTTCGCCGTCCGCCACCTGGGCGCGGCCGCCGGTGTCACCGTCACCGCCAGCCACAACCCGCCGCAGGACAACGGCTACAAGGTCTACCTGGGCGACGGCTCGCAGATCGTCCCGCCGGCCGACGCCGCGATCGCCGCCGAGATCGACGCGATCGGCTCGCTGGACGAGGTCCCGCGCGCCGAGGACGGCTGGGAGGTGCTCGGCGAGGACGTCGTCGACGCCTACCTGGCCCGCGCCGTGTCCATCGTGGACCCGCACAGCCCGCGCGACCTCGACGTCGTCTACACCCCGATGCACGGCGTCGGCCGTGACACCCTGGTCGCCGCCTTCCGCCGGGCCGGCTTCCCCGCGCCCACCGTGGTCGCCGAGCAGGCCGAGCCCGACCCGGACTTCCCGACCGTGGTCTTCCCCAACCCGGAGGAGCCGGGGGCGATGGACCTCGCCTTCCGCACCGCCGCCTCGGTCGGCCCGGACATCGTGATCGCCAACGACCCGGACGCCGACCGCTGCGCGGTGGCCGTGCCCACCAACGGCAACGCGGCCGGCAGCGGCAGCGACGCCGTCGGCTGGCGGATGCTGCGCGGCGACGAGGTCGGCGCGCTGCTCGGCTCGGCCCTGGTCGCGAAGAAGGCCGAGGGCACCTTCGCCACCACCATCGTCTCCGCCACCCTGCTCGGCCGGATCGCGGAGGCGGCGAACCTGGGCTACGCCGAGACGCTGACCGGCTTCAAGTGGATCTCCCGCGCCGAGGGCCTGCGCTACGGCTACGAGGAGGCGCTCGGCTACTGCGTCGACCCGCAGGGCGTCCGGGACAAGGACGGCATCACCGCCGCCCTGCTGGTCGCCGAGCTCGCCGCCACCCTCAAGAAGTCCGGCCGCACCCTGTCCGACCTGCTGGACGACCTGGCGCTGGAGCACGGCCTGCACGCCACCGACCAGCTGTCCGTCCGGGTCCAGGACCTCTCGCTGATCGCCGACGCCATGCGCCGGCTGCGCGAGCAGCCGCCGACCGTCCTGGCCGGCCTGACCGTCACCCGCGCCGACGACCTCGCGGCCGGCTCGGCCGAGCTGCCGCCCACCGACGGCCTGCGCTACTACCTGGCCGGCGAGGCCGTCCGCTCGGCCCGCATCGTGGTCCGCCCCTCCGGCACCGAGCCCAAGATCAAGTGCTACCTGGAGGTCGTCCTCCCGGTCGCCTCGGCCGCCGACCTCGCCGCCACCCGGGAGCGCGCCGCCGCCCTCCTCGCCGGCATCAAGCAGGACCTCGCCGCGGCCGCCGGCATCTGATCGCCGCACACGCGGACGGGCCCGCCGGTCGGCCGACCGGCGGGCCCGTCGTCCTACGGGGGCGCGGGCTCAGGCCGCGATGACCGCGATCAGCGCCACCAGGCCGACCAGGGCGGGGGCGATCACCCACCAGCACCAGCGCACCTCGACCGGGCCGGCGGCCTCGGGTCGGCGGGCGTTGCGTTCGGCCATCTGCGTCAGCACCTCGGTCACCTGGTCGGACCAGGCGCGGGTGGGGTCCGACGAGCCCTGGACGACCGGGTTGGTCCGGGAGGCGAGGCCCATCCCCAGCCCGGTCCGGGAGGCGTGCTCGGCGTTGCCGCGGCTCTGGGCGCGGTTCGCGCGCTTGCGCTGGCGCAGCGACACCGGCACCGCCCAGACCTGGTACTTCTTGTCGCCCGCGAGCAGTTCGACCGAGTACCCGGCGCGCAGCGCGTCCACCGAGGCCCACGGCGCGGTGATGGTCCGCCACGGGTTGCGGACGACCAGCCCGCTGCTCGACGCGCGCACCACCGGGCGCAGCGTGTAGGCGATCACCGGGAAGGCGAACACCGGGAAGGCGGCGAGCGCGACGTACGGGGTCTTGCCGGTACCGGTCACCGCCGCGTCGCCGATCAGCCAGGTGGCGAGGGCGAGCAGGAGCACGCCGGAGATCACGCCGGGGACGGAGCGGTACACGCGGTCCGCGTACGCGGGTTCCCCGTCGGGGGCGGCCGGGCCCCGGGGGGGCGTACCGTCGGAATCGGTCATGGCGTCGATTCTGCCCCATGCCCCGTGCGGCGAGGTCTCGGTCCGGCCACGAAAGGTGGCCGCTCTGGCGGACTACTACGCGCGTAGATATGCTGGTCTGGTGACTATGTCCACTGTTGCAGCCAATGCCCTCGGCGTTGCGGGCAGCGGCCTTCAGGACGTTGCGGCGTCCGAGGCCTCGCTCCGCCGCTTCCTGCACGGCCTGCCCGGCGTCGACCAGGTCGGCCTGGAGGCGCGTGCCGCCACCCTCGGTACCCGCTCGATCAAGACCACGGCGAAGGCGTACGCCATCGACCTGGCGATCTCCATGATCGACCTGACCACGCTGGAAGGCGCGGACACGGTCGGCAAGGTGCGCGCGCTGTGCGCCAAGGGCAGGACCCCCGACCCGACCGATCCGAGCACCCCCCGCGTCGCCGCCATCTGTGTCTACCCGGACATGGTCGCCACCGCGAAGGACGCCCTGCGGGGCACCGACATCCAGGTCGCCTCGGTGGCCACCGCCTTCCCGGCCGGCCGCGTCGCCCTCCCGGTCAAGCTCGCCGACACCGCCGACGCGGTCGCCGCGGGCGCCGACGAGATCGACATGGTGATCGACCGCGGCGCCTTCCTCTCGGGCCGCTACTTCGACGTCTACAACGAGATCGTCGCCGTCAAGGAGGCGTGCAAGCGCCCCGACGGCAGCTACGCCCACCTCAAGGTGATCTTCGAGACCGGCGAGCTGCAGACCTACGACAACGTCCGCCGGGTCTCCTGGCTGGCGATGCTGGCCGGCGCCGACTTCATCAAGACCTCCACCGGCAAGGTCGCCGTCAACGCGACCCCGCCGGTCACCCTGCTGATGCTGGAGGCGGTCCGCGACTTCCGCGCGGCCACCGGCGTCCAGGTCGGCGTGAAGCCCGCGGGCGGCATCAAGACCACCAAGGACGCCATGAAGTACCTGGTGATGGTCAACGAGACGCTCGGCGACGACTGGCTGACCCCGCACTGGTTCCGCTTCGGCGCCTCCAGCCTGCTCAACGACCTGCTGATGCAGCGCCAGAAGCTGGCCACCGGCCGCTACTCCGGCCCCGACTACGTGACGGTGGACTGATCACCATGGCCAAGAAGAAGAACATCGAGGAGCCCGCGGCCAAGCCCGCCGGAGGCCTCTTCACGTACGCGCCGGCCCCCGAGTCCCCCGCTGCCGCGGGCGACATCGCCACCTCCTACGGCCACTTCATCGGCGGCGAGTTCGTCGACTCCTCCGGCAGCGAGGCCCTGAAGACCGTCAACCCGGCCACCGAGCAGGTGCTCGCCGAGTTCGCCCAGGGCACCGACGAGGACGTGGACCGCGCGGTCGCCGCCGCCCGCAAGGCCTTCGCCGACTGGTCGGCGCTGCCCGGCAGCGAGCGCGCCAAGTACCTGTTCCGGATCGCCCGGATCATCCAGGAGCGCGGCCGCGAGCTGGCCGTGCTGGAGTCGATCGACAACGGCAAGCCGATCCGCGAGACCCGCGACTTCGACATCCCGACCGTCGCCGCGTGGTTCTTCTACTACGCGGGCTGGGCGGACAAGCTGGACTACGCGGGCTTCGGCTCCAACCCGCGCCCGCTGGGCGTGGCCGGTCAGGTCATCCCGTGGAACTTCCCGCTGATGATGCTGGCCTGGAAGATCGCGCCCGCGCTGGCGACCGGCAACACGGTCGTCCTGAAGCCGGCCGAGACCACCCCGCTGACCGCGCTGCGCTTCGCCGAGATCTGCCGCCAGGCCGGTCTGCCGAAGGGCGTCGTCAACATCGTGACCGGCGACGGCCGCACCGGCGCCGCGCTGACCGCCCACCCGGACGTCAACAAGGTCGCCTTCACCGGCTCCACCCCGGTCGGCCGGGCGATCGCCAAGCAGCTGGCCGGCAGCCGCAAGAAGCTGTCGCTGGAGCTGGGCGGCAAGGCCGCCAACATCGTCTTCGACGACGCGCCGATCGACCAGGCGGTCGAGGGCATCGTCAACGGCATCTTCTTCAACCAGGGCCACGTCTGCTGCGCGGGCTCGCGCCTGCTGGTCCAGGAGTCGATCCAGGACGAGCTGCTGGACGCCCTGAAGCGCCGGATGTCCACCCTGCGGGTCGGCGACCCGCTGGACAAGAACACCGACATCGGCGCCATCAACTCGGCCGCGCAGCTGGCCCGGATCACCGAGCTGACCGACGCCGGCGAGGCCGAGGGCGCGGACCGCTGGTCCCCCGAGTGCGAACTCCCGGGCAACGGCTTCTGGTTCAAGCCGACCATCTTCACCGGCGTCAGCCAGGCCCACCGGATCGCCCAGGAGGAGATCTTCGGCCCGGTCCTGTCGGTGCTGACCTTCCGCACCCCCGACGAGGCGGTCGCGAAGGCCAACAACACCCCGTTCGGTCTCTCCGCCGGCATCTGGACGGAGAAGGGCTCGCGCATCCTCTGGACCGCGAACCGGCTCAAGGCCGGCGTGGTCTGGGCCAACACCTTCAACAAGTTCGACCCGACCTCGCCGTTCGGCGGCTACAAGGAGTCGGGCTACGGCCGCGAGGGTGGCCGCCACGGTCTGGAGCCCTACCTGAATGTCGAGGCCCGAGATGTCTGACACGACCTTCCAGCGTCTTGACGTCCTCAAGACCTACAAGCTGTACGTCGGCGGGAAGTTCCCGCGGTCCGAGAGCGGGCGGGTGTACGAGGTGACCGACTCGAAGGGCGACTGGCTCGCCAACGCCCCGCTGGGCACCCGCAAGGACACCCGTGACGCCGTCCTGGCCGCCCGTGCCGCGGTCAAGGGCTGGGCCGGCACCACCGCGTACAACCGCGGCCAGGTGCTGTACCGGGTGGCCGAGATGCTGCAGGGCCGCCGCGAGCAGTTCGCCGCCGAGGTCGCCCTCTCCGAGGGCATCGGCCCGAAGAAGGCCGCCGCGCTGGTGGACGCCGCGATCGACCGCTGGGTCTGGTACGCGGGCTGGACCGACAAGGTCGCCCAGATCGCGGGCGGCGCCAACCCGGTCGCCGGTCCGTACTTCAACCTGTCGACCCCGGAGCCGACCGGCGTGGTCGGGATCGTCGCGCCGCAGGCCGGGTACGGGCACTCGCTGCTCGGCCTGGTCTCGGTGATCGCCCCGGCGATCGCCACCGGCAACACGGTCGTGGTCGCGGCCGCCGCGGACGCCCCGCTGCCCGCGCTGTCGCTGGGCGAGGTGCTCGCCACCTCGGACGTCCCGGGCGGCGTGGTCAACATCATCTCGGGCCGGACCGCCGACATCGCCCCGACCCTGGCCTCGCACCAGGACGTCAACGCGCTGGACCTCACCGGGGCCATCGCAGCCGACGGCCCCGGCGCGGCGCAGGCGCTGGAAGCGTCCGCCGCGGATACCCTGAAGCGGGTGGTCCGTCCGGGGCTGGACCCGTTCGCCCAGGACTGGACCAATGCGCCCGGTACGGACCGGCTACTCTCCTTCCTGGAGACGAAGACGGTCTGGCACCCGATGGGTATCTGACCCGCCGCCCCCCGGGGCGACAACTCCACAAGCTGGCCGTCCCCAGTGCCCTCTCCCCCCCCAGGGCCCGGACGGTCATTGGACGGACCCGCGCCTCTCCCCCCCTGGCGCGGGTCCGTCGGCTTTCCACCGCCCCTGGCCACCGGCCCCCGCCACCGCCGTCCCGTCGACTTTCGTCACCGGCGCCGCCGACTTTCGACGCTCCCGCGCGCCCGTCCGGCCCGGCCACAATCGCGGTGACCGGGACGATCGAGGGGGGCGCATGGGCGAGTTCATCGGCGAGTTGGCGGCACTGTTCGCGGACGGCTTCTACCGCAGGTGGCACGTGGCCCGCACCACCCGCCGGCTGGCCGCCGGGCGGCCGGTCCGGGTGCCCTGCTCGGCCCGGTACGGCCGACAGCCCGGGTACGTCAACGGCACCCTGCACATCACGCCCGGGGCCGACACCGTGGCCTTCGTCCCGCGTGGCACCGGCCGGCTCGAACTGCCCGCCGGGGGAACCTTCCACGAACCCGAGCCCGACACCTGGCACAGCCAGGACTGGGCCGCCACCGCCTACCTGCCGCCCGGCGCCGAGGCCCCGGCCTACCTCCAGGTGGACAGCCGCTACCTGCCGACGGTCCATGTCGCCCTCGCCGACCCGAAGTCGCAGCAGAAGGTCTGATCCGACCGGTTTCGGCAACGGGCCCGGATGCGTCAGACTGGTGTCCCGTGAGTGACTCCCCCATGAACCCCGCACCGTCCGCGCATGCCCGGGTGATCCTGCTCTCCGGACCCTCCGGGTCGGGGAAGTCCTCGCTCGCCGAGCGCAGCGGACTGCCGGTGCTCCAGCTCGACGACTTCTACAAGGACGGGGACGACCCCACGCTGCCGCTGCTGCCGGACGGCGCCGTCGACTGGGACTCCCCGCTGGCCTGGCACCGCGACCAGGCCGTCGCCGCCATCCGCGCCCTCTACGAGCACGGCCGCACCGACGTCCCGGTGTACTCGATCCCGGACAACGGCCGGATCGGCACCCGCACCCTGGAGCTGGGCGGCGTCGGCGCGTTCATCGCGGAGGGCATCTTCGCCGCCGAGATCACCGCCGAGTGCGCCGAGGAGGGCCTGCTCGGCGACGCCCTGTGCCTGCGCAACGGCGCGCTCACCACGGCCTGGCGCCGACTGCGCCGGGACGTCCGGGAGGGCCGCAAGTCGCTGCCGGTGCTGCTGCGCCGGGGCTTCCGGCTGATGCGGGCCGAGCGGTCCATCGTCGGACGGCAGGTCGCGCTCGGCTCGTACGCGTGCGCCGGGCCGGAGGCCGAGCGGCGGATCCGCACCGCGGCCCGACCGGCCGAGCTCTCCGCCGCCTGAGTCGGCCCGCAGCCGCCGCGGCGGCTGCGGACAGCACGACGACGGGCCCGGTGCGTCTCCCCCGCACCGGGCCCGTCGCCTTCCCGAACGATCCTCGGCTCCCCCACGGACATGCTCCCCCGAGCCGCTGTCCCCGGACCGTGACCGTCCGATCGCCGTCCCCCGACGGGAGTCCTCGTTACGCGACCAGCTCGCCGAACGCCCGGACGGTGTCGCCCGACTTGTTCAGGTGCTCGTCGTCGCGCAGCCGGCGCAGGGCGCGCCAGATGCTGCTCTTGACGGTGCCGACGCTGATCCCCAGCACGTCGGCGATCTCCGGGTCCGTCTTGCCCTCGTAGTACCGCAGCACCAGCATGGTCCGCTGGTTCTCCGGCAGCTTCGCCAGCGCCTGCCAGAGCACGGTGCGCAGCTCGGTGCCGCCCATCGCGTCGGTGTCGCCGGCCGTCTCCGGCAGCTCCTCGGTCGGGTACTCGTTGACCTTGCGGCGCCGCCACGCGGAGATGTGCAGGTTGGTCATGGTGCGGCGGAGGTAGCCCCCGACCGCGGCCTTGTCGGTGATCCGGCCCCAGGCCCGGTAGGTGCTGAAGAGCGCGCTCTGCAGCAGGTCCTCGGCCTCGTAGCGGTCACCGGTGAGGTGGTAGGCCGTGGCGTACAGGGAGGCGCGGCGCTCGCGCACGTACGCGGTGAACTCCGTGATGTGGTCCTCCGCGGCGGCCGAGTGCTCCCCCTGCGCGCCTCCCTGTCCGGCCTCGGTGGTGCGGGCCGCGGCGGGGTTCAACCGCAGCAGCGTCGCACCGG
The DNA here is from genome assembly GCF_040302665.1 of Kitasatospora sp. NPDC097691. Taxonomy (NCBI): domain Bacteria; kingdom Bacillati; phylum Actinomycetota; class Actinomycetes; order Kitasatosporales; family Streptomycetaceae; genus Kitasatospora; species Kitasatospora sp. NPDC097691. The sequence goes on from NZ_JBEORY010000040.1 coordinate 60,292, forward strand.
CGGCCTCGCGACCGGACGACTCCCCCGAGCCGACCTTCCGCAGACCGTTCCCCCCGGCCCCCTGGTTCCCCCCCGGGGCCTCCTTGCCCTCGACGCGGACGGGGAGGATCCCCCGCAGCGTGAGGGTGGCGCCGGAGTCGACCGAACTCCCCAGTCGGCCGATCCCGTACAGCTCCCCCGTCCTGCCTCCGCCGCTCACCCGGCGGGCGACAGGGTTTCCACCGGTGCTGTGCGCGCACCCCCGTACGGTCACGGCACCGGAGTTCTCGTCGGTCCTGACCTCGTACCGGGTCCGGTGGGTGGTCACTGACGAACGCGCGGTGCGGACAGCCGGGTTGGTCCGGGTCTGAAGCATGGCGTTCATCGTGCGCCCCCTGGGTCGGTACGAGCGGTTCCGGTAGCCGCCCTCCAGCCGGCCCTCCGGCCCGCTGTCCTGCGGCGACATGGAAAATCCTGCCCGCCGGTTGTGATGGCACTGTCCGCCGACTGTCACAGGGGTGTCACAGGCGGGGGCCTTTCGTCCCGGTCCGCCTCCCTCCGTACCGGACGCCGGTGGCGGTCCTTCCGGTTCCCGAACGGTCGGTGAGCGGTCCGGGGGGTGATTCGGGGCTGCGGGTGGGCCAAAATGGGGCCGTGCCTTTCCTCCTATTGATCGAGGACGACGACGCCATCCGGACCGGCCTCGAACTCGCCCTCACCCGCCAGGGCCACCGTGTGGCCACCGCCGCCTCCGGCGAGGACGGTCTGAGGCTCTTCAAGGAGCAGCGGCCCGACCTGATCGTCCTGGACGTGATGCTGCCCGGGATCGACGGCTTCGAGGTGTGCCGCCGGATCCGGCGCACCGACCAGCTGCCGATCATCCTGCTGACCGCGCGCTCGGACGACATCGACGTGGTGGTGGGCCTGGAGTCCGGCGCCGACGACTACGTGGTCAAGCCGGTGCAGCCGCGCGTGCTGGACGCCCGGATCCGGGCGGTGCTGCGACGCGGCGAGCGGGAGAGCTCGGACTCCTCCGCGTACGGCAGCGTGGTGATCGACCGTGCGGCGATGACCGTCACCAAGGACGGACAGGACCTCCAGCTCACCCCGACCGAGCTGCGGCTGCTGCTGGAACTCAGCCGCCGCCCCGGGCAGGCGCTCTCCCGCCAGCAGCTGCTGCGGCTGGTCTGGGAGCACGACTACCTCGGCGACTCGCGCCTGGTGGACGCCTGTGTGCAGCGGCTGCGGGCCAAGGTCGAGGACGTGCCGTCCGCGCCGACGCTGATCCGCACCGTGCGCGGGGTGGGCTACCGGCTGGACCCGCCGGCCTGACACACCCCTCCCCTGCCCTTCCCGACCGCCGAACTCCCGTACGACGACAGGCTCCTGTGACTGACCATCAGACGACTGCCCGGCGTTTCCCGGCGGGCCGGTGGCGACGGCTGCGCTCCCTGCGGGTGCGGCTGATCGCGGTGTTCGCGGCGGTCGCGCTGCTCGCCGCCGTCTCGGCCTCCGGCATCGCGTACTGGCTGAACCGCGACGCGGTGCTCAAGCGCGCCCAGGACACCGCGCTGAACGACTTCCGGGTCTCGCTCAGCCGCAACGTCTCCGAGCTGCCGCTGAACGCGGCCTGCCCGGAGCTGGCCACACTGGCCTCCAACGTGGCCAGCTCCGGCCTGAGTTACGACGTGGTGGTGGTCGACCCGGCGCACCCGGAGTGTCCCGCGGCCTCCTCCGACCCGACGCACTTCACGCTGGCCGACGTGCCGGCCGCGCTGCAGTCCACGGTCGCCAAGCCGCGCGAGGTCACCGAGAGCAACCCGTACCCGTACCACCTGTACTGGCAGCGGCAGAACCTGGAGGGCCGGCCGTTCGTGATCGGCGGCACCAAGGTGGTGCCGAACGGCCCGACGGCGTACATGTTCAAGTCGCTGGAGAACGAGCGGGCCGACCTGAACACGCTGGGCTGGTCGCTGGCCATCGCCACCCTGCTCGCGCTGATCGGCTCGGCGCTGCTCGCCCAGGCCGCCTCGGCCACCGTGCTGCGGCCGGTCAAGCGGCTCGGCGACGCGGCCCGGCGGCTCGGCGAGGGGCACCTGGACACCCGGCTCGAAGTCGACGGCGCGGACGAACTCGCCGATCTGGCACGGACGTTCAACCGGACCGCGGAGCAGCTCCACGAGCAGGTCGAGGAGCTGAGCGCGCGCGAGGCGCAGAGCCGGCGGTTCGTCGCCGACATGTCGCACGAGCTGCGCACCCCGCTGACCGCGATGACCGCCGTCACCGACATCCTGGAGGACGAGGCCGAGTCGCTGGACCCGATGATCGAGCCGGCCGTCCGGCTGGTGGTCAGCGAGACCCGACGGCTGTCCGACCTGGTGGAGAACCTGATGGAGGTGACCCGCTTCGACGCCGGCACCGCCAGGCTGGTCGCCGACGAGGTGGACATCGCCGACCTGATCATGTCCTGCATCGACGGGCGGGCCTGGTACGACGCGGTCGAGGTGGACGCCCCGCGCGGCATCCTGGCCGTGGTCGACCCGCGTCGGCTCGACGTGGTCTTCGCCAACCTGATCGGCAACGCGCTCAAGCACGGCGGCTCGCCGGTGCGGGTCAGGGTCCGGCAGTCCGAGGACTCGGTGGTGGTCGAGGTCAGCGACAGCGGCCCGGGCATCCCGGAGGACGTGCTGCCGCACGTCTTCGACCGCTTCTACAAGGCGGACCGGGGGCGGGCCCGCTCGGAGGGCAGCGGCCTGGGGCTGTCGATCGCGATGGCCAACGCGCAGATACACGGGGGGACGATCACGGCGGCGAACGGGGAGGTCGGCGCGGTGTTCACCCTGACACTGCCGCTGGCGCCGCCGCCTCCGCCGTCCGCGGGCGAGGCCGAGGGCGGCCCCGCACGCGACGCCGTCGAGGACAAGGACGCCACGTGACCGCCCCCACCCGCACCGCCCTGCGCCGCGCCGCCGGCGTACTGCTCCTGCTCGCGCTGGCCTCCGGCTGCGGCATCCGGCCGACCGCCGTACCGGTCGACGCCGGCGCCCCGGCCAGCCGGACGGCGTGCCCGACCACCCAGCACATACCCACCGCGCTGGCCACCCCGTCCGGCCCCGCACCGGCCGTGACGGCGGCCCGCGGCGCCGCCAAGGGCGCCGCGAGCCCGAGCCCGTCGCCCACCCCGGTGGCGCCGGGCAGCCCGCCGCCGGACAACGTGTTCAGCGCGGTGCCGACGGCCGCGCCCTGCAAGTAGCGGAGGACGCCGGGGGCGCGTTCGGGAATGTTCACGCCCGAGGTGGAACCGCCGCGCCACCGGCTCACGTCCTTCCCCCCGTGCAGCGAGATGGCACCAGGACACGCGACGAGCGTTCCGGCGCGGGGACCGAGAGCAGCCCGGCGGCGGGCGTCCACCGTTCCCTCCGGACGGCCGGGCTGACGGGCCTGGCCCTGTACCTGGCACTGGTGCTCTGGGTGGTGCTGAGACCGCTGCCGGTGGCGTGGGTGTACGACGCCAACCTGACGCCGCTGGCCTCGCTCCGCTCCTCCACCGGCTGGCAGGTGGTCGGCGAGCTCCTGCTGCTGGCCCCGCTCGGCGTCCTGCTGCCGCTGGCCGGCGGCCGGCTGCGGGCCCCCTGGCTGCCGTCCTTCCTGCGCACCACCGGCGTCTCCGCGCTGCTGGCGACCGGGCTGGAGTTCCTCTCCTCCTGGACGCCCGGGCACGTCCTCAACGTGGACCACATCCTGTTCGCCGTGATCGGTGTGGCCGCCACCCACGTCGCGCTGGTCCCCGGCCTGCGGCACCTGCTGCGGGAACGGCGGCCGCGGGCGCCCCGGGTGTCCGTCCTCGCCGTCCCGCCGGTGACCGCCGTCGGACGGGCGGCCGCCGTCGCGCCCGCCGCCCGGCCGCCCGCCACCTGTCCGTCCGTCGCCCGACCGCGCGCCTACGCGGAGCCGACGCCGCCCGTCCGCTGAGCCGGCGCCACCCGGCCGCCGACCTCGACCGACCCACCCGGGCGCAGTCCGGTCAGCAGCTGCGAGCCCCGGCCCTGTTGGACGGTCAGCGCCCGGCCCAGCCGCGCGGTCAGCAGCAGGGCGGCCGCGCCGGTCGCCTCGTCCTCGTCGATCCCGTCGCCGCGCCCGGGGAAGGCCCGCGCCCGGACGGTCCCGGCCGCCTCGTCCTGCCAGGCCCAGGCGTAGATCCATTCGCCGGGCGGCGGCACCTCCAGCGCCTCCACCTCCGCCGCCGACCCGTACTGCCGCAGCGTCCGCGGCGGGACCCACTGCGGTCGGGCCTCGATCCGGGTCAGCCCGTCCTCGCGGCGCACGCCCACCACGCCGGCGGCCGTGACCAGCCGGTCCACCCCGAGCAGCCAGGCGGCGCCCACGCACGGGTGGCCGGCGAACGGCAGACGCAGCGTCGGGGTGTAGATGTCGATCTCCCCGCGCTCCGGGTCGTCGACGAACACCGTCTCGCTGAAGCCGAGTTCGCGCGCGATCCGCTGCCGGTCGGCGCGCTCCGGGACGGCGGCGCCGTCACGCACCACGCCGAGCTCGTTCCCGTACCGGCCGTCCGGCCCGCAAAAGACCCGCAGCACCTCATACCCAGTCATTTCCCACCTCGTCAATTGCCGCTCCGGCGGAGCGCAACGACACCGTGACGTAAAGGCGGCGACGAATGTCAGCCGCCTCCAGTACTGTGCGCTCTCGTCCCCAAACGGTTTCTCCGTTGTTTCTTCCCTCCCACAGGAAACCCCCCTTGAACAATCTCGACTTCAGCGCCGAACCGCTGTTCTCCTGGTACGTCGTCCTGCTGGCGCTCAGCGGCGTCCTCATGCTGCTCCTCGGGGCCTTCGCCGGCGGGCTGAAGGCCGGCCTGCGGATCCTCAACGTCGTGGTCGCCCTCGGTTTCCTGGGGTACGCCTACTACCTCGCGTTCGTCTTCGAGGGCGGCACGTACTACATCTTCTTCAAGGTGTTCATCCTGCCGGTCGCGCTGATCGTCGCTTCGGTGAAGGCGATCGTCGAGCGCAGCAACGCCAAGAAGCAGCCGGCCCCGCAGGCGTTCAACCCGAACGCGCCGCAGGCGCCGTACAACCCCAACGCCCCGCAGGCGCCGTACAACCCGAACGCGCCGCAGGCCCCGTTCAACCCCAACACCGCGCAGCCCGGCGTCCCGCCGCAGCCGGTGGCGGACAACCCGTACGCGCAGCCCGCGCCGCCGGCCCAGCCCGGCCAACCGCCGCACCCGGCCGGCTGATCCGGTCGCACCAGTCGTACGAACGCCGGAAGGCCCGGCCGTCACCGCTCTGCAGCGGGTGACGGCCGGGCCTTCCGGCGTTCTGCGGGGTCGGTCCCGGCGCCGCCCTACGCGTTCCTGCGGCGGCGTGCCACGACCAGGGTGCCCACGCCGAGGGCGATCGCGACCGCACCGGTGATCGCCATCGGCGCGGAGCTGGGGCCGCCACCGGTGGAGGCCAGCCGGGTGTCCGGGGTCGGCGCCGCGGCGGCGACCACCCGCGGGACGTCGGCCACCGGGCTCGGCGCCACGCTGGTGGTCTGGGCGACCGGGACGACCGGGGCGGTGGACGGCCGGGACGCGGTCGGCGTCGGGGTGGCCGACGCGGTGGGCGTCGGCGCGGCGGTGGAGCCCGCCGCGACCACGATCGTGACGTCGGCCTGCGGGCTGGACGCCTCGCTCCCGCTCTCGCCCTCGCCGGGCAGGCTGCCCGCGAGGGCCGCCAGGGACTGGGCCATGGCCGGGGTGTCCGCGGTGAAGGACAGCCGGACGTCGATCGTGCGGGTCTCGCCCTTCGCCAGGGCGATCGCGTCGGCGTTCTTGTCGCCGGTGCGCAGCCCCAGGTAGAGCCAGCCGGGGTGCTGCGAGTTGCCGCCCGGAGTCCCCTCCAGCCAGGCCCCGCCGGCCGTCCTGAACTCGAACCTGACGTTCTCGGAGGGGAGTTCGGTCGCCCCCCGGAAGACGATCGCGGGCAGGATGCGGAGGTCCTTGCCGCTGGTGTTGGCGAAGACCAGCTTGAACGGCTTCGCCTCGCCCCCCGCCGTGAAGGCGGCGGGCACCCCGTCGAGTCTCACGTCCGCCGTGGCGGCGGGCTTGGGCGCCGGGGTGGTCGGCGTGACCGCCGGGGCGATGACCAGGTCCGAGAAGCCGATCGCGGAGGAGACGCGCTGCTCCGGCGGCAGGGCGGGGTCCGAGACGACGGCGCTGAACCCGGGCGTCACCCGGCCGGCCGGGGCGTCGGCGGCGACGGTGAGCCGCAGCCGGTAGACGGCCTCGGTGCCGGCCTCCAGGTGCAGCCCGCCGGGCTGGTCGAGGTCCCAGAGGCCGCCGCTGCCGGTGGCGCGCACCCTGGCGTCCTGCCACTGCGTGCCGCCGGGCGACTGGTACTGCAGCGTCAACTGGCTCTGCCTGGTGCCGGTACCGGTGTCCCCGATGACGACGGAGGACGCGGGCACGTCCATCCGGTGGTCGGCGGTGTTCCTCAGCGTCGCGGTGAACTCCACCGGTACGCCGCCCGCCTTGACGGTGCCGGGCAGGCCGCCGAGGGCGACCGTGACCGGCGAGGGCTGGGCCTGGGCGCCCTGGGTGGCCGGGAAGGCCCCCGGGGCGGCGAAGACGGCCGGGGCCTCGACGACGGCCAGGCCCGAGGCCAGGGTGACGGCGGCGGTCGCGGCCAGGAATCTGCGCGGTGGAATGCGCAAGGTCAACCTCACGAGAATTCGGACAGAACCCCAACGGAACGTGAAATCGCTTGCGTGAGAGGCCATTTCCTGGCGATGGCGCGCCGATGTTCCGCCCCCCGGCCAACAGCGACTGCGGCATCATATCGAGCCGTTTCCGCGCGCCCGCGGCGGGAGGCCCCTGGCTTTCGGCCCGGCCCGGCGGGCGGCGGCTCTCAGGGTCACCCTGAGGATGACCCCGACGTCCGGCTACGTCTCCCCGGTGACCGTTCGGGGTGCGGAATCACCTGCCGGGCGGAGGCTTTCGCGCCGGCGGCGGCGGAGTATGGGAGTACGCCCGCCGGACCGGCCGGACCGGGTCGCCACCGTGCGGACCAGATCAGGAGTACACCATGAGCGCGCGCCTCGCCCGCCCCCGTCACAACCGTGTCATCGCCGGCGTCTGCGCCGGGATCGCCGCCCGTTTCGGGCTGGCCCCGGGGACCGTCCGGCTGATCTTCCTGCTGTCCTGCCTGCTGCCCGGCCCGCAGTTCCTGCTCTACCTCGCTCTCTGGCTGCTCCTCCCCCAGGAGCCGTGAGCCGGCACGGCGGAACGCGGACGGGCCGTCCGCCCCGGTGTTCCGGGGCGGACGGCCCGTCCGCGTGTCGGCCGGTTGCGGGATCAGCCGCCCAGGCCCGGCAGGCCCGGCAGGACGCCGGTCAGCCCGCCGATGGGGGTCTTGTCGAGGCCCGGGACGGTCGGGACGGCGCCGCGCTGCTGGGTGACGCCGGCGAGCGGGGCCTCGGCGGCCGGCGCGGCGCGGCCGACGCTCGGGGCGAGGGTGCCCAGCGTGCCGGTGACCTTGTCGGCGCCGGGCAGCTTGGCGGCGGTGTCGGTGACCGCCCCGGTCACCGCGGGGTTCGTCACCGCGCCGGTGGGCAGCCCGAGGCCGCCGGGCGCCGGGGCGGCGTCGGCGGAGGCGGTGCCGGCGCCGACCGCCGCGATGGCGATGCCGAGCGCCGCGGTGCCGGCGGCCTTGAGAGCCTGCTTCATGGTTCGTCCCCTTGGGTCCTCGTCGGTGGCCGACGACGCGTACGGCTTCCGGCGGACGGGAGACCGCCACCGTGCCTGGTCGGCATTGACTGGCACACCGTAGTGAGCCGGTCGCGCGGGAACCAAAGGGCGTTCACTCACCCGAGTGAGTAGTCGGATGAACGCCAACTTCCGTGCGGAAGAAGGCCGTTCATCCGACCGAAAGGAGCGCGTCAGCGCCGCGGCTCAGTTGCCGCCGGTGCCCGCGCTGAACAGCCACTCCGCCTTCAGCTCGGCGTAGCCCGGCTTGATCACGTCGTTGATCATCGCCAGTCGCTCGTCGAAGGGCAGGAACGCGGACTTCATGGCGTTCACGGTGAACCACTCCATGTCGCCCAGGGTGTAGCCGAAGGCCTCGACCAGGTGCCCGAACTCCTGGCTCATGCTGGTGCCGCTCATCAGCCGGTTGTCGGTGTTCACCGTGACCCGGAACTTCAGCCGGCTGAGCAGCCCGATCGGGTGCTCGGCGTACGAGGCGGCCGCCGCGGTCTGGAGGTTGGAGGTGGGGCACATCTCCAGCGGGATGCGCTTGTCGCGCACGTACGCGGCGAGGCGGCCGAGCTCGACGCTGCCGTCCTCGTTCACCGTGATGTCGTCGACGATCCGCACGCCGTGGCCGAGCCGGTCGGCGCCGCAGCACTGCAGGGCCTCCCAGATCGACGGCAGACCGAAGGCCTCGCCCGCGTGGATGGTGAAGTGGTTGTTCTCGCCCTTGAGGTAGTCGAAGGCGGCCTGGTGGCGGGTGGGGGGGTAGCCGGCCTCGGCACCCGCGATGTCGAAGCCGACGACACCCTGGTCGCGGTGGCGGTTGGCCAGCTCCGCGATCTCCTGCGAGCGGGCGGCGTGCCGCATCGCGGTGATCAGGGTGCCGATGCGGATCCGGTGGCCGGCCTCGCGCGCGTTGGCCTCGCCGAGGCGGAAGCCCTCCTGGACGGCCTCGACGACCTCGTCCAGGGTCAGGCCACCCTCCAGGTGCTGCTCGGGGGCGTACCGGACCTCGGCGTACACGACGCCGTCGGCGGCCAGGTCCTCGGCGCAGTCGGCGGCGACCTTGATCAGCGCCTCGCGGGTCTGCATGACGGCGCAGGTGTGCGCGAAGGTCTCCAGGTAGCGGACCAGCGAGCCCGAGTCGGCGGCCTCGCGGAACCACTCGCCGAGTTCCTTGACGTCGGTGGTGGGGAGGCCCTCGTAGCCGACGGCGGCGGCCAGCTCGACGACGGTCTCCGGGCGCAGCCCGCCGTCCAGGTGGTCGTGCAGGAGGACCTTGGGCGCGCGGCGGATCTGGTCGGCGGTGGGGATGCGCGGGCCGGTGCCCGCGGTGGTGACGGGAATCTGCTTCTCCATTGCGGAAATATAGCCCCTACGCGCGTAGACCCACCACCGCGGACACCACCGAATGGTCCAAACTCCGCCCGGAATTCCACCGACCGGTCCATAGGATCCGCCAAAGCGCCCTGGCCGTCGCGGAATACCGGGACAGCGGTTTCAGTCGTGCTGGAGCAGCCGTCCGCGCCGGGACAGCACGAAGTCCCGGAACGCCTTCGCCGGCGGGGTCAGCGGCCGCCCCGCCGCCCAGGCCAGTCCGACCGCCCGCCGGGTGCGCGGCGCCGTCACCTCCAGCTCCACCACCCCGGGCCGCGGCACCAGGGCCGGCGGCAGCAGCGCCACCCCCAGCCCGGCCGCCACCAGCCCGCGCAGCGTCTCGGCCTCCTCCCCCTCGAACCCCAGCCGGGGGACGAACCCGGCCTCCGCGCAGAAGCCGTCCGTGATCGCGCGCAGCCCGTACCCCTGCTCCAGTCCGACGAACGGTTCCTCGGCCACCTCCGCCAGCCGGATCCGCCGCCGCCCGGCCAGCCGGTGGTCCGCCGGGACGACCAGGTGCAGGCGCTGCTCGTCCAACAGGCGGGCGGTGAACGCCGGATCGTCCGGCAGCGGCGCCACCAGGCAGAGGTCCAGCTCGCCGGCCCGCAGCCGCTCCAGCATCGCCGCGCCGTAGTCCTGCACCAGCTGGAACCGCACCTGGGGGTGCGCCGCGCGGAAGCCCCGCAGCAGCGCCGGCACCGCGTCCGGCCCCATCGTGTGCAGGAAGCCGAAGGCGACCAGCCCCACCTCCGGGTCCGCCTCCGCCCTCGCCGCCTGCGCGCCCCGCTCGACCTCGGCCAGCGCCCGCTCCACCGAGGCCAGCAGCAGCCTGCCCGCCCTGGTCAGCCGGACGGTACGGCCCTGACGGGCCAGCAGCTCCACCCCCAGCTCCTCCTCCAGCCGGGCCACCGCGCGCGACAGCGTCGGCTGCGGCACCCCGAGCACCGCGGCCGCCTGCGTCACGTGCTCCAACCGGGCCACCGCGGCGAACTGCGCCAGCCGGGGCGCCAGCAGGACGGCCGGCTCGTCCGGCCCCAACTCGGCGGCCCGGTACCGCTGCTCCCCACCGTCCACCGGTTCCGACCCGGCCATCCCGCCACCACCTCGACTCATACATCAGTGCATCGATCATGCCTGCTTCATGCATTGGACGCATCAACGACGCCAGGCCTACGGTCGACGGCATGCAGCCCTCAAGTACCAGGGCATCCGCGCCCGCCCCGGATGCCCCCGCCGCCACCGCCCCCACCCCGGACGGCCTCCTCCGCCCCGGCCGGCCCGCCTTCCGCCGCGCCAACCTCGCCCTCTTCGCCGCCGGGGTCGCGACCTTCGTCCTGCTCTACTCCACCCAGGGCCTGCTGCCGGTCCTCTCGGCCGACCTCGACCTCACCCCCGGCCAGGCCAGCTGGACCGCCTCCGCCGCCACCCTCGGCCTCGCCCTCGGCCTGCTCCCGGCGAGCGCGCTCTCCGACAGGTACGGCCGCACCGCGGTGATGACGGCCTCCACCCTCGCGGCCTCCGTCCTCGCCCTCGCCCTGCCCTTCGCGCCGGACCTGACCACCCTCGTCGTCCTGCGGGTCCTCCAGGGCGCCGCCCTCGCAGGGCTCCCGGCCACCGCCATGGCCTACCTCGCCGAGGAGGTCCACCCCAGCGCCCTGGCCTCCGCGATGGGCCTGTACGTGGCCGGCAACAGCATCGGCGGTATGGGCGGCCGACTGCTCTCCGGGTGGACCGCCGCCGCCCTCGGCTGGCGCTGGGGCCTCGCCGCCTCCGCCGCCCTCGCCCTGCTCGCCACGCTCGTCTTCCGGCTGCTGATCCCCGCCGCCCGGCACTTCACCCCCGCCCCGGTGGACGCCCGCGCGCTCGCCCGCACCGTCGGACGGCACCTGCGCAACCCGCTGCTGGTCCGGCTGTACGCGCTCGGGATGCTGTTCATGGCCGTGTTCGGCGCGGTCTACAACACCGTGGGCTACCGGCTGATCTCCGCGCCGTTCCACCTGCCGGAGTCGATCGCCGCCTCGATCTTCGTGGTCTACCTGGTCGGCACCGGCACCTCCGCCGCGGCCGGCCGCCTCTCCGGCCGGCTGGGCCGCCGCGGCGCCCTCTACGTCTCCATCGGCGTCACCGCGGCCGGCCTGCTGCTCTCCCTCGCCGACTCACTGGTCTGCGCGCTGCTCGGCCTGGTCCTGATCACCGCGGGGTTCTTCGCCGGCCACGCCACCGCCTCCTCCGCGGTCGGCCGCACCGCCACCGAGGGCCGCGCCCAGGCGTCCGCGCTCTACCTGATCGCCTACTACCTCGGCAACAGCCTCGGCGGCACCCTCGGCGCCGACGCCTACCACGCCACCGGCTGGCCCGGCGCCGCCACCGTCGGCCTCACCGCCATGACCCTCGCCGCCGCCGTCACCCTCTACGCCACCCACCGGGCCCATACCACGGGGCGAGCGGTCGCGAACGCTTGACAGCCGCCGCCGATACACTCCGGGGCATGAGCATCGATCCTGCTGTGTACGCCCGGCTCCGCGAGATCGCGGATCAGCTGCCGAAGGTGCCGGGGATAGGGAAGATCGAGATCGCCGACGGCGAGATTGTCATGATGATGTCGCCCGTGAAACGCCACGAGCTCGCAGTCATCCGCCTGGCACAGCAGCTCAATGCCCAACTGCCGCAGACCCATCCCGGCTACATCGCCCACGGCGGCGCGGACTTGGAGGACATCGGCCTCGGTCGGCTCCGGAACCCTGACCTGATGGTGTTCCCCGACGCGGCTCTGGACGACGACTGCCCGGCGTTCCTTCCCCACGAGATCCTTCTCGTCGTGGAGATCGTCTCCAAGTCCAACCCCGAGAACGACTACCACGACAAGGTCCGCGACTACTCGGCGATGGGTATCCCGCTGTACCTCCTGGTCGATCCCCGCAAGGGCACCGGCATCATTCACGACGAGCCCGGCTACACCCGCCGCAAGGACTTCGTCTTCGGCGACACGATCACCGTGGGCCCGTGGAAGCTCGACACCAGTGTCCTGCGGACGTACGCCTGAGCGCACGTCCGCAGGACACCGACCACCGGGAGGGCAATCGGTCCAGCACGAAAGGGTTAGGGGGGAACGCCGGGGCC